>JBBSRC010000012.1:0-61964 GCA_038243395.1 Flavobacteriales bacterium
AATTTGCTTTAGTGGGCGCTTGGGCACTTGCGGCAATTGCCTATGCTAATTATGAGTCGGAAAATACAATCGCCTATGTCGCCGGAGGTGCTGCGCTCGTTTTAATCGTCAGTAGTTTGGTGCACGGGTATAATAACAGAGGCACGAATCCTATGCAAAAGATGAAAGAACATTTGGCAAAATAATCATATCCACCAACATTTTTCTCAATTAAAATAAATTTTTTAGTGGCAATAGATACGCTGCCACTTCACTTAAAGGATTGTACTTTTTAATACCTCATTTCTTCATTTCAAGTTCAGAAAAAACAAAATGGCTTTAACGTTGAAGTTCTCTTGGTGAAGGAGTTCATTCGTCGAATTTCATCAGCGTTTCATAATCTAATTTTATATTCACATAGTTCTGTTCCATAGATGTTTGCTAATGTTTATGCATAAGATAAGACTTGTCTCGACATGAATCTCTCCTAATAATAACCGGCTTTGGAAAATTCGTTGCATCTTCAAAGTTGCCGCAGATTTAGCAATGGGATTCACAATGTTCTACCGAGCAGTTATTCTTTTTAGGAATCCAGAATTCCAGAAATTAATGTCTTGTATTCTTGGACGTCCTTCTTAAATTTTTCTTGAACAGTAATCAATAATACAATTCCTATTGCTAACCATAGTCCACCAATTATATACATAAAATCGCTACTGTTTATCTTTATGATTATCGTAATTAGAAACCCCAGACCCAATAAAATATGCGCAAATATTACTAGTTTCCATAGAAAGTATTGAGTAAATGAAATTTCTATAGTGGTCTCATTTTTGCTGGCTGTCTTTAAAATTTTTCCATTTACAGTGACTTTATTAATAAACATTAGATTAAATGCATAAAGGCCGCGCTTATTTAGTTTAAATGTAATGGGATCATTTTTAACAGTGTTAATATTGAGATCAAACCCGTTAACCGAACCAAGTGTAGCGTCTAATTTCCTAATGACTTCTTGAACATTATTTTTGACTTTAAAATTCCATCTTTTCATAGTATTGGATTTTTATGTTTGGCAACGGTTAAATATGAGCGAAATTGGGGATTTCGAAGCCCTTATTTTCAAGTTGCCGTAATGTTTGTTGTTTTAAAGATATTCATTTTTAAACGTTCAGCCCGAATTATTGGATATAATGTTGTTGTGGCAATTTAAAAATTTCTAAAACTTACCAATTTTTGGTAAGTTTAATTTTAATAGAAATCAAATAGGCAAAAACACATCCATTTCACTCGGAAAACATTTCTTTCAATTCTTATAAAGTGGTTTCCGTAAAGGAAGATTTAAAAATGTTATCGAAGTCAATCGTGTTGGATTAAGACTTTTAAAAGAGGAAAATAGTAAAGTCCTTGTTTTAAAAAGCGCAATTCAAGATGGAATTGACAGCGGAGTTGCCCATGACTTTGACCCCAAAAAACATCTTGATTCCATAAAAGCTAAAAAACGCTCAAATAGTTGAATATAAGCTAACCATAAAGCTGTTAAGAATTTATCAAATATTTGGAATGATACATATGAAGTTTGGTCCGAAAAACAAGCAAACAATTATTATGATGGACTAATATCAATTGTCTAGATATTCTGAAAATCCAGATTTAAGAAAAAATACGAATTAATATCCAAACATCTTTTTAGATTGAAAACATATCGATATATAATCTTTTACAGAACTTCAACACGAAAAAATTAATTTGAAGAAAGGAATATCAGAATAAAAACTGCACACAACACGAGTATAAGCGGAATAGCGGGTAAATGCTTATGCAAAAATAAATCGTACAAATCAAAGGCCAGTTATAAAACCGCAAATTAAGTGCCTCAATACCGCTACTGAGTTTATACCAAACCTGGTAGTGCTTAATTCCTCCGAACTTTGGTTCAGATAAAATTCTTGTTAAGCGTTGGAATGTGCGGAAATTTGAAGCGGCTTAGTAACGTCTACGGTGGCTACGTACTGGCTTTAGTGCCTGTATACAAATATATATTAAGTTATTATTCAGTAGATCCTGAAGTACAAAATCACGCCAATTCCAAAATAACAAAAAATGTACTTGGGAAATAAACTATAAAGAAAGTTATGGTTGGAAATACAAAGGTTTTATACTTGCCTTCCATATATTCTATGAAATAAAAACCGTATCACGAACCCTGCTAAGAGTAATCCAATTCCCGAAAAAACCACATTTAAAGGCAGAGAAGCAGACATTGCTAAGCATCCTATTAAGCCTAATGTTGGAATTAATCGGCCGTACATACTATCTTCCTTTGGCTGTTTTATCGCCGCTATATTTGTAATACTATAATAGAGCAGAATAGTAAAAGTAGCAGCTCTAACAATAAATTCGAACGATCCTACAAGGGTAATTATCAAAATTATCAGACCTGTAAAAAGTATTCCAATATGTGGAACCCGATATTTTTTGTGTATATTTTTAAAAACAGTTGGTAAGTCGTTTCTTCTACCCATGGCCAACATCACTCTGCTTATTAATAATATTTTACTCAATAATAAAACTAACATTGCAGTAGATGCGCCAATGGTTATAATAATACTAATTGCAGGAGTGTTCAAAGCATCAGCCACAACTTGCAAAGGAGAAGTGCTGCTTGCCATACGTTCTGTACCTATAACACCTATAGCTACCACAGAAATCACGCTATAAAGAAGTATCGCCGTAACTATAGTAATAATAATTGCTTTTGGAATCGTTTTCTTGGGGTTCGTTACCTCTTCGGCAAGTGTTGCTATTCTTCCATAGCCTGTAAAGGCAAAAAACAAAAGCGCAGCGGCTTCTGCTATTCCTGAAATACCATATTGGGCAAAGGGTTTAAAGTTTTCGAAATTCACTTCAGGGATACCACTAAACGCCAAATAGATAAGGGAAAGCACAGTTATTGTAACAATCACAAGATTCAAAACTCCCGCTTTTTTAATGCCAAAATAATTGGCGAGCGTCAGAAGAATAACAGCTAAAACAGAATAGGTAATTGGAGAACCGATTGGCACTAATTGGTAGAAATAGCTGCCAAATCCTATGGCAACAAAACCTGCTCCTGCCAGCTTACTCACTAAAAACATCCATCCCGCGGAAAATCCAAAAGCAGGACTTATCAAGATATAGCCATATTCGTAAGTTCCGCCCGAATGTGGATATCTGGACGCTAATTGTGCTGAGCTTAAGGCATTAAAAGTGGCAATAATTCCTGCGACTAAGAGGCCCACCAGAAAAGCTGGCCCCGAAACTCCGGCCGCGATACCAGTTACTACAAAAATACCCGCCCCAATAATTGCGCCCAAACCTACGCCTACTGCATCTTTTAAAGTAAGTGACCTTAAAAGACCTTTCTCATCTGATTTCTGCATTCTTCCTGTTTATTAAATACCAATCCACTGAAAATTTACCACTTCCTTTGATAATCAAAAACAGACTTCCCAAAAGCATTGCCCAATCGGTGCGGCTTCCGTGCATCATTTCCCAAAATCCATCATTGACTAAAACTTCTGATTTGGTAGTAGCAATGGCCACCAACATGATAATGAGTGTTGGAATACTCGCCAATCTTGTCAGCAATCCAATTAAAATCAATGCACCACAAATAGTCTCAAACGTACCGACAAATGTCCCTAGAAATTCTGGTAATGGAAGTCCTATTTTTTCAAAACGCCCTGCTCCTCGAATTGCAGGAAAAAGAAATTTTTGGATGCCTTCCGATAGAAATACACTGCCCACCATCAGTCGGATGAGAATGGTAGTTTTTGATTGGTTAGTTTTTAGAAGTTTTTGAAGCATATTTTTTAATTTGTTTTGAATTTTTGATTGCTAAAAATGTGAATATCTAGCACTTGTGTTTCAATGAACTCATGTTCTGTTTATGTAGTTATATAAAACTAAATTTCATTTACCACAGATTCACCTATTAAATTATTGAAAAACAAACCTGTCTAATTACCAGTTAACTCTCAGATATGCCCGGTAGTAATTTCCCTGAATGTCGCTAAAAAACTAGCTTTATTTTTTCTGAGAAAAAGAGTATAAATTGAAGTGAATGTACTTCTTGGATTAAGCATGAGGGAATCTTTAACATAAGTAGAATATGGAAAAAACGATTTTTCTTGTGTTAAAGGCACATCAACTCCTCCTACTATATAACTGTAACTTTCAGATAATAGACTCAACTCTTTTGTAACTGAAACGCTAACTTCTTTATAATTAAGCTTTGTGAATGCTAGCGAGTCATTAAATTTGAATATTGAATGGCCTTGCCGATCCTTAAGTGGCTCAATAATAATTTCCATGGTTGTATCAGCGTCATTTTGGAAATAAAATTCGGGAATTTGTTCTTTTACTATACTTTGTCCGTCAGTTGCTTCCAATTTCCATTGTATTGAAATTAATTAGTAAGATTTTAATGTTTGTCTTTCATCAGTAAAATTTTCATCACTATGGCCGGAGATTAATCCTATTGATAGAAATAATGCGATAAATGTTTTGTTAAGTTTCATTTTATTTACTTTTTATAATTTACTATTCTATTTTTTTACAATGAAGGCCAACGACAAGTATAATGTGTAGTGCAGAATTTTGAAGTACTTCACTTTCGGTTCACTGTTATCTTTGTTATTATATATTAAGTTTCAATTTAACACTGTACTCCGCATTATGCTTATACTATGTGTGTGCCCAGCATGGGCATCTTTAATTTACCGGAAGGTAAATAATTAATCTAGAGGGTGCAAGTCTCTTATGGGCAGGGGAAACCCATTCGACAAGCTCACGAAAGATGCCTTGAACAATTAGTAAGTTGCAAGCTCGTTTACCGTGAGGTAAGGACTAAAGGAAGAGCACTACAATATTCGGTACTGACTTTAGACATGCTCAGGTTAAACCAAGCAGAAACCTTAAATGAGGCATTTAGGTACAAGCTAGAAAGCACATCAGTGTAAAGCTCCATGATTACAAAAGGGCATGAATGTAGATGCGGCAGGGATGGAAGGAAACCTCGCCAAATGGTGTGGCAGAAAAGATGCCATTAAAGTTCGACAGGCTCACTGCATCGCCTGGGGAGGTCTCTTAGATTACGAGTTAATCACAAAGAGAGGTCAGCAGAGGTCATAGAACTCACGAGAAACGAGGTGCAGAAAACTGCATAGGTCTCACAATTGGGGAAGTTGCGTGTCCCACACTCGAGCCATTAAAAGCACAAAACTTCGTTGGAAAATCCGCAAGAGTTTGCAGAATAGAATAGACCCAGCAAGATGTTTTTGTACAAGAACGTATATTTTATTTCTTAGATGGTTATAATCATTGACGGCACTCGATGCAAACTAGGGTTAGAGGTGCTGAATAATTTAAACAAAAAAACCGTAGAATTTCTACGGTTTTTTATGAATATAAAATATTAAGTTTAATTAAAATGCTTCTCTACAAATGCAACAAAATTTTCATCGCTCATTGCATTTGAAGTACATTCACTTGTTTTAGCATTTTTATATTGTGGCGTATCTGCTAGAAATTTAATGAATTGTTCTTGTATTTGTCCAGTTCCAGTAATATGGATTTCGTCAACATTGGGCATTGTGCTGGCTATTTCCTTGAAAAATTTTTGCGTTAAAGTGATTTCTTGATTGTTGGCTGCATTTTCATTAGAGTTATTATCGGGACCTGGGTTTTTGGCGTGTCCAATGACTATGAATTCGCCATTATCAACCTCTTTTTTTCCAACTATTGTCGCGTTGTACGAATCCATCCAAATACCAAACTGCTTTTTATTGTTTTGTGACATGTTTTTATTTTTTTTAAAGATATGGATTTGGACAAAATTATATCGGCTTTTATGTTAATATTATGAGTATTGGTGGTTATATTGTTGCCAACGTCTGGTGTAAGAATAGTTTCGTGGGTTAAACACCTAAAACAGTAAAAATTGACCGAGCCTGTAGAAATTCCGCAGGAATTTTCAAGTAGTAAAGAACCAGCAATGGCTTATAAACGTTGTGCCCGTTGCAGTTAATTGAACAATGCATTATCAGCCAACTATAATCATAATTTTTTGATATTCAAGGATGTCCAAAGAGAAGAAGTTCTCTGTGACCTACTTTAGAGAGGAATATGAGCGTAACATTGAACGTGTCTACAGTCCGCAAGGCAGGTATATGAAAGGCAAGCGACAAAGTACGGTCGAACCTGTTTTTGGCACGCTCACTCAGTTCATGGGACTGAGAAAGATAAACACCATAGGAATAGCGCAGGCAAACAAAGCCATGCACTTGTCCGCTATGGCCTACAATCTTAAAAAGTATTTGAAGTTTACCCAAAAACTGACAGAAAGCGGTGCTAAGGCACTTGGCTTTTTATTTAATAAAATAAAGGGGTTCCATAACTTGATGAACTTGTATTTAAGCTATCCAGAATACTGCAAACCACCTAAATAAAAAACCAAAAAGACCTTAGAAAGAGCTTAAATGAGTTCGACTTTTAAGAACTTATGGTGTTGTGCAACGGTTACCGGTGTTGGCAATAGTTTTTATTCGTCAGTATCCAATTCTTCCAAATGTTTGTCAATTTCTTGCCATTTATTTTCATTTCCACCTTCTGTGTAATAAGTGATAATTTTGTTTTTATTTATAACTATATTTTTCGGGTATGAATTTCCGAATAATTTCCTTCCATTCTCAGAAATAAATGTAATATCATATAGGAATTCATTTTTTTCTAAAAACCTCGAAACATTTTCTAAAGAGTCATCGGTAATTGAAATAAATTTCACATTTTTATTAGAGTATTTACTAACCAATTTGTTTAATCCTGGAATTTCTTTTCTACAAGGCGCACACCAAACAGCCCACCAATTAATTACAATAATCTGTTCTTTAAAATTATCTAAATTGATTTTCTTCCCATCCAAATTTGTAAGTTCAATTTTCGGAAATGTTTTTCCTTTAACAAGAGGTTTTTCAATTATTGAAATTTTTAAAGAATCTGCTAAAGTTGATTGATTAACCCAAGCATATTTAATTACATTGTTTATGGTGTCAAATTCTTTAATCCTTAATGATGCTCTGTTTGTAGAATTATTAAACTTGATATCCACATCATTTTCTTTTTCATTCTCTGGATTTTGTTTAAAATCAATCGTACTAAATTGTTTTATTTGACTATTAGAGGATAGTGCAATCCAACTTCCAGATTGTTTTCCTTGTTTTAAAGTTCCAATATAAATATCGATTGAATCATTATTTGATTCCAATATAGAATGACTCTGAATTTTAAAGGGTAAATCTTTTTCAAGCGGTTTTAGGATTTCGGGAAAACCTTGTTTTAATTCTGTCGTTTTGTATAAATTCTTCTGTTCTTTTTGACATCCAATTAAAATTGTTGTGATGAATATCAATTTAAATATTTTCTTTAGCATTTCTTGATTTTTAAATTATTGCCAACGGTCAAGTGTATGAGCAGTAGCGGATTAAAACCCACTAACTTTTTGGTTTACACTTAACTTTATTAATATTCATAGATTTTCAATTCTGCCCTAAACCCGCTATTGCTTATACACAATGTTGGCGGTAGTTTTTCCTTTCTTAAGCTTGAATTTTAACGGATTCCAATTTTCAATTTCTGGTTTTTTAATATTATCACTAAAAAACATAATCTCTTTTCCTTCCCTTATTTCATATGCTGTGTGCTTAAAGGAAAACTTCTTTTTTCGACAATCAGCATACAGTTCTTGAATTTCAGGAACATTATCATATGATACTATCCATTTAATATTTTCAATAGATTTTATTTTTTCACTTACATTTTTATGATTACTGTCTTCATAATGATTCATATATAATGTACTTGCTTTCAAATAATATGGAGGATCAAAGTAAAATACAATATTATCGTTTTCTGCTTCGAGTTGTATTTTATCAATTAATTTTATTGCATCTTTCTTATAAAGTCGGATGTTTTTTTTATGTTTTGCAATTGTTCTTATTCTTTTTATAAGAGCTGTTTTATTAAACCTACAGTCCATTAAATAATTTCCATTTTGTTCGATTCCGCCCATTACGCCTGCGTTTATTATTCCTGAACGGTTGGTGCGGTTCATATAGAAAGTTGAGAAGCCTAAATCGAGTAGATCAGCTTTTGTTTTGTTCGATTGAATTGCACGTTGTCTTTTCCATTCTTCAACATTTAATTCAGCCTTCTCAATTTTTTCACATAGTTCCTCTGTTTTATTTAATACAGAATGCCAAAAAGCATAAATTGAACGATCCTTGTCGTTAATTGTTATTTTCTGGACAAAACCTTCAATCAACAAAAATAATGCAACTGAAGCACCGCCAGAATATGGTTCAACATAATGACCATTTATATTATTGTCGATACAAATTTTTGCAATAAATGCCGACAACTTGTTTTTACCGCCAGGGTATCTAAGAGGTGAATAAAACATTAATTTTCCTTATTTAGATTATTGCTTAAAATATCGAACAAAGGTTCAAGATGAGTCCACGCACGTTTATTATGGGACAAATCTACGATAGTTTCTATGTTGTGAACTGCTAAATCTAATCCGTTTTTAATGTTATCAATATAAAATTTCAAATTTTTAAGTTGATGAGTATCTAAATGATTTTCGAGTTCGTTATTTTTAACATAGTCCAACATAATTTTCAAAGAAGCATTAGAGTAGTCCTTGTTTCCATTAAACTTTAAAATCCCCATAATTGGGATTGTTTCAATTTCTTCTTGAATTTGATATTTCCCTTTAAAATGTTTGATTAAAGTTTCTACTTTTTTTAATCCATTTTTTTCATTTTCTTCATTCGATTTTAAGGATAAATCGTCAAAGAGTTCCTTTTGTTTTAAATAAAAATATAGAGATTGTTCGAGATATGTTCTAAGAAGTAATGAAAAGGAATAAATTCTATCGATTGGAAGATGTTTTAGTTCAGCAAATAAAGTATCTAACTTTTCATTGTCAAAAATGATTTCCTTTTCTCGAGGGATTATGATGTTTTCATAGAATTTCTTTTTTGAGCGTTTTTTTCTACGTGTTGTAGTTTTACTTTTCTCTTCCTCTAAGTTCGTTTTTTTTTCTGTAGACTTACTCTCTGTTGTTGAGTTCTCATTTTTTACATTAAAATCAAAATTTGGATTTTGTTTTAGATTTTCTAAGAATTGTTTTTTATCATCATCTTTATTGAAATCTCTCGAGAACCTTTCTGAATCAATAAGTATTTTAAAAACTTCAAGTAATCTTTTTTCAAATTCCTCTCTAGGTAGATTAATAATTAATTCCCCATTTTCATTGTTGAATTCAATGCCTAGTAATTCTCTAGCTTCCTCATAACTATAAAACCTTTCTAAATTTGTAAATTCGAACTCAGCAATGTCAACTTTGATTCCTTCTTCTTTTTCGAGTACGTCCTGTCCTTCAAGAAATAAATTATATGCTTTTAGAGGTTTTAATATTTTTGCCCGACTTTCATTTAACACATCGCAAATATCCTCTATTACCAACCCATCTTCATAATACATTTCAGCCACAAATGCATATTGATTTCCAGTTTTCCATTTTTCAAGACTAGTACCTTGATGTCTTTCGTATATAATTGGGTTAGCAAGAAGTCTATTTGGTGCGATATAGCATCTTAACTTTTTGTCTACTGGAAAATTGTTTTTTAAAATATTTTGCAGCAAAGTATTTGCTTTCGCGTTTGAAAGATACTTTTTAGGATCTTGTAATAGTTTTAAGGCAGAGGTTCTTCTGTTGCCTTCAAGCACAATTTTCTTGTTATTCTCTATGCAAATTATTGGCTCTTCTCCAACAAAATACCCTTCTTCTGAAATCTTTTTAGCTAATTCATATACTTTTTCATTCTCAATAAGGAATTTCATTATTTGAGTTTGATTTAAAGGTACACCTCTATATTTTATTCTAGGGTTATTTAAATCAAGGTGTAAAGAACTCAATGTATATTCAAATGTTTCCCAAGAAGAGTAGTCTATGTACATATTTATATATTTTATTTTTTCAAATTACCGCCAACATAGTTATATATCTAATTGTACCAATATGTTTTATATCCCACCTATAACACACATAATTACAACGCACTAACTTACCACCTTTCATCAAATATTCCAATATGTAAATTGCGTGTTTCCTGCTTTGATGAATAATTTATCCAATCCATCCACTTTCTTAATTAATAAACCGCCTAAACCATTCAATTTTTTTAAAAAAACTCAACTGATAAAAGCTCTTTTAAAATGCGTGAAAAATTCAGTTTAAACAAATATTTTCTGATAATCAGAGACTTTTAAATCCTCGCCCTCTAATTATTCTTAAAGTATGAAACTGACCCAATCATGCACTTCAATTAAGATTTTTCATTGGAGTACAGGCCCGGCTTCAGTAATATATAGCTGTCAATAGTGCACTACCCAGCAAATAAACATACCTTTGCACAAAATTTAAAGGAGTGACCTAAATCAATAGTGTTTGCTTCGTAAACACAATTTATGTCATTTAACTCATTAGGATTATCTGATGCTTTACTTAAAGCGATCAGCAAACAAGGCTATACTACGCCTTCACCAATTCAACAAAAAGCAATTCCGTTAGTATTAGAAGGTAAAGATGTTTTGGCTTCGGCACAAACTGGTACCGGAAAAACGGCTGGATTTACCTTGCCACTTTTACAATTATTATCAGAAGGTAAGCCATTGCGCAACCGTCCGGTTAGAGCTTTGGTGTTGACACCAACTCGCGAATTGGCAGCACAGGTGTACGAAAACGTAAAACAATACAGTACCTATTTGGATATTAGAAGCACCGTTATTTTTGGTGGTGTGAACCAAAACCCACAAGTAGCAACCCTTCGTAATGGTGTGGATGTGCTTGTGGCAACACCGGGTCGTTTGTTGGATTTACATAATCAACGTTTATTGTCACTCGCCAATGTCGAAATTCTTGTATTGGATGAGGCCGACCGTATGTTGGATATGGGCTTTTTACGTGATATCAAAAAAATTATGGCAGTCATGCCTGCAAAACGCCAAAACCTTTTGTTTTCGGCCACGTTTTCCAGAGACATTAAAGCTTTGGCCAATGACATCCTTAATCATCCGGTAATGGTGGAAGCCACTCCAGAAAATACAACCGTAGAAGCCATTGCCCAACAGGTGTATCGTGTTGCGAAAGGTTTAAAACCCGATTTATTGGTAAAATTGATTACGGAAGGCAATTGGGAACAGGTATTGGTATTTACACGTACGAAGCATGGGGCCAATAAGTTGACTCAGAAGTTGATCAGTAGCCAAATTACGGCTATGGCGATCCATGGAAATAAAAGCCAAGGGGCCAGAACAAAGGCTTTGGACGGTTTCAAAAGAGGAACGGTGCGCGTATTGGTTGCGACTGATATTGCTGCCCGAGGTTTGGATATTCCTTTATTACCACATGTAGTTAACTTTGAACTTCCTAATATCCCTGAAGACTATGTGCATCGTATTGGAAGAACAGGTAGAGCAGGAGCAAGTGGGTAAGCCATTTCATTGGTAAGTGCTGATGAAACAACTTTTCTACGTGATATCGAAAAATTGATTAGAGAACGTATTCCAGTGGAGATCGTAGAGGGTTTTGAACCGGATCCAAACGCTTCAACCGAGCCAATTAAACAAGGTCAAGGTCGAAATAGTAGACCAAGTAGTAAACCAAAAGCCAAAATTACGAGCACAAGCAACCAATCTTCCGGAGGCAGATCGGATAGAAATAAGAATAGACGACGTAACTAGTGCTTCGACAAGCTCAGTAACCTAAACGAAATTGAAATTGAAATTGAAATTGAAGTCGAAGTTGAGTTACCTGCACGCCTGTCGGTTTTTTTTAAATGAAAACTAGAAACTTTAAACCTGAAACTCGTAAGTGCTTAGTCAAAGTTTAAAAGATAGAATGATCGCAGTGTGCGAGACAAAAATTGCCGCAAAAGGAACGAACGTTGGTTTGTCTTTTTATGCTTTTTTTGCCAACAAAAATGACAATCCTGAATTGTTGATGGAAGCAGCCACTTGGTGGATTATGACGCATAAATTGGATCATTTTGAAAAGGCTGTGAAGATTAAGGCTTTGGTGGAGAAGTAGATACTTCGACTATCTCAGTAACCTACATTAATCTGAAATAGTGCTTCGACAAACTTAAAAGAAAGTATAATTATACTTTGAGAAGCTAAAATTGTTGCAAATAGAGCGCTTGTAGAACAATTTTTTTTAGACACGAATTTCACTAATTGGCACGAACAGCTTATTGGAATTTGGTCCTATAATTTTGATAATTTCGAAGTTTATTTAAAGCTCACACACTCACACACAACTTTGTGAATCTTTGTGCTTTTTCTTTGTGGAATTTTGTGGAATAACCTTTTGTTAGACTATAATTTCACTAATTGGCACGAACAGCTTATTGAATTTGGTGCTTTAATTTTGGTTTTTTTTAAATTCTTACCACATCACTTCGTGAACCTTTGTGCTTTTCCTTTGTAGAACTTTGCGTATTAGCTTTTTGTTAGACACTAATTAACACCAAATAACAATTGGAATTTGGTACTTTGAATTTGAAACTTCCAAAAACTACCATTCATTAATCCGGTTCGAATCCAACTTCACAAAAATAAACAACAATATCGTAAAGGCCCAAAGTGCAGAGCCTCCATAACTAAAGAAAGGAAGTGGAATTCCAATGGTTGGAATTAAGCCCATAACCATTCCGATGTTAATCATGAAATGGGTAAATAGAAGAGAAGCGACGCAATAACCATAAACTCTGCTAAATGTTGATTTCTGTAATTCTGCCAAATACAAAATACGAAGCAACAGAGCGACAAATAAAAGCACAACCAAAGCACTACCCATAAAACCCCATTCTTCTCCAACAGTACTGAAAATGTAATCTGTATGCTGCTCGGGTACAAATTTACCAGTGGTTCGTGTCCCTTGCATAAAGCCTTTTCCCGTCAATCCTCCCGAACTTATTGCTTTTTCAGACTCATGAAGATTATACAGAATCGTTTGTTTCATTTCATGAAGGGTTGTAGCATCAGTTTCCAAACGTAACCAAAGACTTATTCTGTCTTTTTGATGGATTTGTAGTGCATTATTATAGAAATATTTAACGCCAAATGAAATGGCAACACACGCCAAAAGAATTGCGATGGGCTGAATGATTTGCGGACGTTTCCGATGTCCGAAAAAGTGATGCGTAAAGATTAAAATTGCTGAAACGATAATGGCCGTAACCACATTGAATTTAAGAGCTACTATAGATAACAGGATTAAAAACACAGCAATAACTAGATAGATTTGCTGTAAACCTTCCCTATAAAAAACAAAGAAGAAGGCGGCATAAACTACGGTGCTTCCAGCGTCATTTTGCATTAAGATTAAAAGGGCGGGAATGACGATAATTCCCATCGTTTTCAGCTGGTCTTTAAAAGTCTTCATATTCGTCTGAAGGTCGCTCATGTATTTAGCGACGGCCAAAGAAGTTGCAAATTTAGCGAATTCACTGGGCTGTAACGTCATCCCACCGATGCCATACCAAGCCGTTGCACCGCTGACTGTTTTCCCGAAAATAAACAAGCCAACCAACGATATAATGGAAACAATGTAGATGACACTGGCAAAACGTTCGTAAAACTTAGCGTCCAATGCCAGAATAAGAATGATTAAAAATAACGTAAAAATTATAAACACGGACTGTTTCCCGTAGGGTTGGCTCATATCAAAATAACTATCAACACCTCCCGAATGCGACGCAGACATAATGTTGAGCCATCCAAAACCTAGAAGCAATAAAAATAATGCAATGGTTATCCAATCAAAATTTAGTCCTCTATGATCTCTTTGCATTTAATCTATCTTAAAGGGTGACGGAGCATTAATAAGATTTGTGGTAGTGTCTCTTTTAATTTTATCAATTACCTGTAAAGCAGATTCCCGGTTAATGCCAAATGGTTTTCCTGAAAAAGGTTTGTCATATTCGTTCTCCAAACTATGGGTTAAAATCCAGTTTTCCATCGAGGTCATCGTGATTTCTCCCCTTATATGTTTTTCAATCATCAAACTGGCGATACGGCCTGCAAACCGACTTCCCCAATACCCATTTTCAACGAAAACAGCAATGGCAATTGTAGGATTGTCTTTAGGCGCAAAAGCCACAAAAATGGAATGGTCGGTCAATTGGGTGCGCTTGCCATCTACCCTCATAAAGTTTTCAGCGGTTCCCGTTTTGCCACAAATCTCTATTCCAGGAACACGCAAATTGTAAGCAGTACCAAAATTATACACGTCATACATCCCTTGCACTACAGGCTCAAAGTGTTCTTTATCAATAGTGGTGTAATTGGGGACAGTGTATTTTTCATCAATTTCCTCGCCTTCAATTTGTTTTATGATATGAGGGGTGTAATAGAAACCGCGATTACTGATCGCAGCCACCATATTGGCTAATTGAATGGGAGTTGTTTCCACTTCTCCTTGGCCAATGGCATTCGAAATATTATAGGTGGAAGACCATCTGTTTTCCCCATACCATTTGTCGTAAAAAGCGCCATCGGGAATTCGTCCTTTTTTTCCAATCTTGAGATCATAACCCAAATAATCACCCAATCCGAAACTTTTGACATGATTGCTCCATACATCCATTCCTTTACTTGGTTTGTCGTATTTATCAATGACACGTCTGTAAACGTTCACAAAATAAGCATTACAGGATTGCGCAATCCCGGTATTCATGGACAATGGGCTGGCATGACTATGGCATGCGGTCAATCTTCGATTTCCTAAGTAATACCCATGCCGGCAAGTAAATTGATCTTGCGTGGTTACTACTTTTTCCTGCAGTCCAATCAAAGCACTCAATACCTTAAAGGGAGAACCAGGAGGATATTGCGCCTGTAAACTTCGATCAAAAAGTGGTTTTGCAATCGAATCGTTATAGAGCTTAGTGAAATTTCGTGAACGTTGTCGTCCAACTAATAAATTCGGGTTGTGAGATGGCGCTGAAACCATCGCAAGAATCTCGCCAGTGCCTGGTTCTATCGCAATAATGCCTCCGTGCTTATGGCTCATTAAAAGTTCGCCGTATTTTTGAAGTTCAGCATCAATGGTAATGCCGATGTCTCTTCCAGGTACGGGCAGTGTGTCATAAATACCATCTTTATACGCCCCAATATCTCTGTTAAATCGATCTTTTTGGATGAATTTAATTCCTTTTACGCCGCGCAATACTTCTTCATAAGAAAGCTCAACGCCTTGTTTACCAATTAAATCCCCGCTTTTATAATACGGATCGTTTTCTATGATATAATTGTTGACCTCACCAATATCTCCCAAAACATTCGCGCCAATATTCGTTTGATAATCTCTTAATGAACGTTTTTGAATATAGAAACCTTCATATTTTCTGATTTTTTCCTGTAGAACGGCATATTCAATTCTTGACAGTTGGGGAATAAAAACAGATGGCAATCGTGGCGAGTATCGGTATGCTTTATCGTAAAATGTGATAAAATCTTCTTTGGTAATTTTTAAAAGATTACAAAATTCCAAGGTATCCATCTCCTTAACCTCACGAGGAATGAACATGACATCATATGACGGTTGATTGGCGACCAGTAATTTGCCGTTTCTATCATAAACGTAACCGCGTTTTGGGTAATCATAAACCTTTCGTATAGCATTGTCGTCATACAGGCTATATGGATCTTCATTGTACACTTGTAAAAAGAACAAGCGTGCAATAAAAACTGCGCCTACAACGACGATTACAGATAGGAGTAATAACTTTCTCATTTACGTTTTTGACTAAAAAGGATTGAAATAATCAGACAAAGTATAATAGTAAAAATCCCTGAGAATAACGTTTTTTGAAGAATTAAAATGATCTTGGAAATGTTAAAAATTTCTAAGGAAAACATGATAAGATGATGAATGAACACCAACGCAGAAAAATAGGTCAATTTATTACCAAAATCGATCTGATCAAACTTTATGGATTGATAGTCATACACCGTCCCAAATGAAAATTTTAAAAACACGGGTCTTACATAGGCTGCGGTCACACAAGCTGCGGCATGAACACCTCCTGAATCTGAAAACACATCCACACAAAATCCAATAAAAAACGCTAAGAAAACAAATAAAGTTCTGTTGTTATTTGCTGGATATAAAATGATAAATAGGATGTAAATATAGGGATTGATATAACCCAAAAAATCGATGTGGTTGAAGATCAATACTTGCACCAAAACCAAAATGATAAACCTCGCGGTCATATTTAGGGTTACCTTAGTCATCTTTTGGTTTTTGTAATGATTTTATCTCAGATGCCTGTAAGTTTTCAATAATATAGACATGGCCAATATTGGTCATATCATTAAACAATTTCACATTTACGATATACGTATCGCCTCCAGTATCCAACTTGTAAGAGTTAATGGTACCTATTAAAATGCCTTTCGGAAAAATGGTAGATTGTCCTCCAGTGATAATTGTGTCGCCAATAGCCACCGGCGCAAATTTTGAAATGTCAATAAGCTGGGCGAACTCTGCCGAATTGGTATTCCAGACTAAAGAGCCAATATGATTGGTTTTTTTTAATTGGGCGTTGATACGGCTGCGGGTATTTAAAATCGATAGCACTGAAGAGAAATTGGCTGAGGTGTTTTCAATAATACCAACAATACCTTGTGAGGTAATCACGCCGTGATCTATTTTAATGCTGTCATTATTTCCTTTATTAATGGTCAGGTAATTGGTAGATTGGGAATAACTGTTTTTGTAAACATCGGCAGTTCTAAATTTGAAATGTTTATTTAATAGAAGACTGTCTTTCAAATTGGTCTTCATGGTATCCACATCCATATTGTGGACAATGGATTTTAACATGCGATTTTCCTCTATTAAAGCCCTATTTTCTTTGCCCAAATTGAAATACTTCCCAATTCCGTTTGCTGTTTGATAAACGGAACCTGTGACAATATTGGACGAGTTAATAAATTTGCTTTTGTGGTAGGAGTGTGACTGAATCGTGAAAAACAGAGACAGACCAAAGAGCAACAAAAACACCAAAAAAGTTTTGTTCCTAAGTACAAAGTTTATGATTTGTTGCATTTGGACTTACTATTTTATCAATATACTTTTGAATTTAGGAAGATTTTTCAATACAATTCCCGTTCCTCGAACCACCGCTCTTAAAGGATCTTCAGCAATATAAACAGGTAAATCTGTTTTTTGTGATAAACGTTTGTCCAGACCTCTCAGCATGGAGCCTCCACCAGCAAGATAGATTCCGGTGTTGTAAATATCTGCAGCTAATTCTGGTGGGGTTTGCGATAGAGTTTCCATAACAGAATCTTCAATACGCAAGATAGATTTATCCAGAGCTTTTGCAATTTCACGGTAAGAAATTTGGACTTGTTTCGGCTTTCCCGTTAAGAGGTCACGTCCTTGAACGCTCATTTCTTCTGGAGGCAGTTCTAAATCTTCGGTTGCGGCACCAATTTGAATTTTAATTTTTTCAGCAGTACGTTCTCCAACATATAAGTTGTGCTGAGTACGCATATAATACACAATGTCATTTGTAAAAACGTCACCAGCAACTTTCACTGATTTGTCGCATACAATTCCACCTAAGGCAATTACTGCAATTTCCGTAGTACCACCCCCTATATCTACAATCATGTTTCCTTTTGGCTGCATGATGTCAATACCAATACCGATAGCCGCTGCCATTGGCTCATGAATTAAATACACTTCTTTACCATTAACACGCTCACAAGATTCTTTTACCGCACGCATTTCAACCTCGGTAATTCCCGACGGAATACAAACCACCATGCGTAAAGCAGGTGTGAAAAATTTCTTTTTTAAAGCAGGAATGTTTTTAATGAACATATTGATCATTTGCTCAGAAGCATCAAAATCGGCAATAACCCCATCTTTTAATGGTCGAATCGTCTTAATGTTTTCATGCGTTTTCCCCTGCATCAAGCTGGCCTCTTTACCAACGGCAATTATTTTTCCTGAAATTCGGTCTCTTGCAACTATTGATGGACTATCGACAACTACTTTATCATTGTGAATAATTAAAGTGTTTGCAGTCCCTAAATCTATGGCTATTTCCTCTGTTAAGAAGTCAAAAAGTCCCATGCGTATTATTGATTGTTTAGGTTGATATTAGTTTGATTTTGATATTGTTGTAAATGTAATAAAACTTCATAACTATGAAAGATTTTAATACATACGTAATTCTTATTCGCTTTAGACGCTGACTCTTTGTTTTTATTGCGTTTTAGTGCTTAAAATGACGGGTGCCGGTAAATACCATGGACACGTTATTAGCATTGCAATAATCAATGCTCAATTCGTCTTTAATAGAGCCTCCTGGTTGAATTACTGCAGTGATGCCAGCATTTTTAGCTATTTCAACACAGTCAGGAAAAGGAAAAAACGCATCGCTCGCCATAACGGCTCCTTTTAAATCAAAATTAAAAGCTTGTGCTTTATGAATGGCTTGGTTGAGAGCGTCCACACGACTGGTTTGTCCGGTACCACTGGCAAGCAATTGCTTATCTTTTGCCAGTACGATGGTGTTCGATTTGGTGTGCTTGCAAATTTTGGAAGCAAATATCAAATCATCTAACTCGTTTTTTGAGGGTTTATTGTTAGTAGCATTGGTTAAATCAGATAAGGCATCTGTTTTGGTGTTCTTATCCTGCACCAAAATCCCGTTCAAGCATGTTCGAACCGTAGTTTGCGCCAATTCGACCTCTTTTTGCACTAAAAGAATTCTGTTCTTTTTGCCTTCTAAAATTTCTTTCGCTTCCGCAGAAAAGCTAGGTGCTATGACCACCTCACAAAATAAATTGTGGATTTCTTCGGCCGTTGCTTTGTCAATCTCGGTATTGGCAATCAAAACACCACCAAATGCAGAAATGGGATCGCCTGCCAAAGCGTCAACATAGGCTTGGTGTAGGGTGTCTCTTTGCGCAAATCCGCAGGCATTGTTGTGTTTTAAGATAGCGAATGTTGGAGCTTCATCTTTAAACTCATTCATTAAATTAACCGCAGCGTCTACATCCAAAAGATTGTTGTAGCTCAATTCTTTCCCATGAAGTTGTTCAAACATCGCTTCAAAATCCCCAAAGAAGAACCCTTTTTGATGTGGGTTCTCACCATATCGCAACGCTTTTCCGTTAGTTTCACTGATTTTTAAAACCGTGTCTTCGTTATTTTTATTGAGATAATTGAAAATCGCTGTGTCATAATGTGAAGATATGTTGAACGCCTTTCCAGCAAAACGTTTTCGGTCAGCATCTGAAGTTTCTCCGTTTTTGGATTTTAAAAGTTCCAGAAATTCTGCGTAATCGTCAACAGAAGACACACAAATCACATCTGCGTAATTTTTTGCAGCAGCTCTAATTAATGAAATACCTCCAATGTCGATTTTTTCGATGATATCCTCATGACTTGAATCTGATGCCACTGTTTTTTCAAACGGATATAAATCCACAATAACCAAATCAATTTGTGGGATCGAAAATTCTGCCAATTCTGCGATATCTTTAGGGTTGTCTTGACGGTTTAAAATTCCTCCAAAAACCTTTGGATGTAATGTTTTTACGCGACCGCCCAAAATGGATGGGTAAGAAGTGACCTCTTCAACAGGAATGACCTTAAAGCCTAAATCCTTTATGAAACTTTCAGTGCCTCCAGTAGAATAAATTGTAACTCCTAAATGGTTTAATTCTTTAACGATCGGTTCTAATCCGTCTTTACTGAAAACAGAAATTAAAGCAGATGAAATGGTTTTGTTATGCATGGTGCTGTGGTTTTGTTTTGGCCTCATTTTTAAATGAACGCAATGGGAAATTTAAAGTTTAATGGAACGCAATTTTTTAAAGCGCAAAAGTACATATTCTTAAAGACAAATTATGGTAAGAAGCGACAGTTTATTTAAGTAATTTGTAACAAAAAATTGTTAAAAACGTCCTATCCTTGAAATCGTTTTAAAACCACCAAAAATAGATGCTACTTTACTTACGCTTATTTAAAGAAAGTTTTTCATTTGCCATAAATGCCCTTACCAACAATAAGTTGCGTACGTTCTTGTCCTTATTGGGAGTTACTATTGGTATTTTCTCCATTATTGCGGTTTTGGCAGCCGTAGATTCTTTAGATAGAAATATCCAGGACCAACTCTCTGGATTGGATAAAAACACGATTTACTTGACGAAATTTTCATTCTTGGCCACAGATGTTCCAAGATGGCAACGTGATAATTTTCCGCAAACCGAATATAACGATTTTGATTTTATTAGACGAAATGTGCCGGACATCGCAGCGTCTGCTTACATTATTTTTGGAAGTATGCAAACAGTGAAATATGAATCGGAAACTATTTCTGGGGTAAATATTGTTCCAGCATCGAATGGCATTTATGATATTAACGATATAAAAATAGCGGATGGACGTTTCTATACAGAATCTGAATCGATTAACGGTTCGCCAGTAATTGTCTTGGGCCATTCAGTTGCTGAAAATTTATTTGGAAGAGCAAATCCTTTGGGAAAGCAAATCAGGGCTTATGGACGCAGGTTGACCGTGATTGGCGTTGCTAAAAAAATGGGCGGAGGTCTCGGTGGAAACGATGATGACAGTGCTTATGTACCGGCTAACTTTGTCAGACGTTTTCAAAGTGGTGGGGTTAGCGGTATTCCTGGAGCTGTGATGATCAAGCCAGAAAAAGGGGTAGATATGGGCGCATTTGAAGGCGTTTTAAAACAAAAATTTCGAGCGCACAGAGGATTAAAAGCAGGGGAAAATGATAACTTTTTCGTCAACAAAATGTCTGGTCAAACGGATCAAATTGATGCCATTATAGGTTCTATGAACGTGATGGGATGGATTATCAGTGGTTTTTCATTGTTAGTAGGCGGTTTCGGAATTGCAAATATCATGTTTGTCAGCGTTAAAGAACGAACTAATTTAATTGGCATCCAAAAGTCCTTGGGCGCCAAAAATCGATTTATCCTATTTCAATTTTTGTTTGAAGCTGTTATTTTAGCTGTGATCGGTGGTCTGATTGGTCTTTTCTTTGTTTGGATTGTTTCTCTGGTTGCGTCTCAATTCACAGGAGATTTTGAATTCGTTCTTTCTGCGGGCAATATGTTTTTAGGGTTTATGCTATCGACCTTTATCGGATTGATCTCGGGCGTGATTCCTGCGGTTTCTGCATCGCGATTGGATCCGGTGGAAGCGATTAGAACGGGAATGTAAATTACAGTTGAAAATCTCAGAAGAAAAAATTACCTGTCTGCCGATAGACAATCAAATTCCAATTGCTACGACCAGCTATTTTGAATTTTCTTGGCAGATAGGCTTTTTCATTACCATCTTGGTAGGTTTTAAATACCGTTTAAGATGCCATTTTGCGTCTCCGCGACTCTTCGAGACAATCACTTCATGTAGCAATGAATCTGGAAATCTGCCATCTGAAGTGTGATTTTATTCGAGTGAAAAAATATTTTTGCATAAAAACATCTTATCTTTAAATTTCGTTTTAAAAATACCAGAATCCGATGTTGCTTTACTTACGCTTATTTAAAGAAAGTTTTTCTTTTGCTATAAACGCGCTAACCAACAATAAACTACGCACGTTTTTATCTCTATTGGGAGTCACTATCGGTATTTTCTCCATTATTGCAGTTTTGGCAGCCGTGGATTCTTTAGACAGAAATATACAGGATAAACTCTCGGGTTTGGATAAAAACACTGTTTATCTAACTAAATTTTCCTTCGGTCCAACCACTGTTCCAAAATGGCAACGTGATAACTTTCCGCAAACAGAATACAGTGATTTTGAGTTTGTAAATCGAAATGTGCCAGACATCGCAGCATCTGCATATGTGATTTTCGGGAGCTCTCAAACGGTAAAATACGGCACAGAAACGCTCTCTGGAGTCGCTATAACTCCAGTGTCAAATGAAATTTATGAAATAGAAAATATAAAAATTGAAAATGGAAGATTTTATACAGAATCAGAATCTGATAATGGTTCTCCAGTTGTTGTCTTAGGCCACACAATTGCTGAGAATCTGTTTGAAAATACAAATCCCATAGGTAAACAAATTAGAATTTATGGTCGGAAATTGACCGTCATAGGTGTCATAAAAAAAATGGGATTATCAATCGGGGGAGGTCCTGATGATAAATGTTATGTGCCGGCAAATTTTGTCAGACGTTTTCAAAGTGGTGGTGCTGATGGCATCCCTGGGGGTATTTTGATTAAACCGGAAAAGGGAGTCGATATGGATGCTTTTGAAGGCATTTTAAAACAGAAATTTAGAGTTTATAGAGGACTAAAAGCCGGAGAAATTGATAACTTTTTTGTGAGCAAAGTTTCAGGATTTACAGATGCTGTGGATGGCATTATACGTACCATGAATATTATGGGATGGATTATCAGTGGTTTTTCATTATTGGTTGGGGGCTTCGGGATTGCAAATATCATGTTTGTGAGTGTCAAGGAACGCACCAATTTAATTGGCATTCAGAAATCATTGGGAGCGAAAAACAGGTTCATCTTGTTTCAGTTTTTGTTTGAAGCAGTAATTTTAGCAGTCATCGGCGGACTTGTAGGATTATTTTTTGTGTGGGTTGTTTCGCTGATTGCCTCTCAGTTTACGGGCGATTTTGAATTCGTGCTTTCTGCGGGAAATATGTTACTCGGCTTTATTTTATCGACCCTTATCGGGTTGGTTTCTGGAGTGATTCCAGCTATTTCCGCCTCGAGGTTAGATCCGGTGGAAGCGATTAGAACGGGAATGTAAGGGAAATTTAAATTTCAAAATGTCAATTCCCTGTCTGCCGACTGGTAGGCAAATTCCAGTAGGTCGATTAACTATTGAATTTTGGAATATTTTTATTAAATTTTAAAGAATAAAATTGAGGTAAGTAACAGTTCTTTGCGAGAGATGATATTACAAACGGATGTTTTTTCGACTAAAAATATAATCAATACTTATGGGCATTAAAAAACCTCCGAGGTTTTGAAAACCTAAGAGGTTTGATACTCTACGCCTCTGGAGGATTTGTGATAAAATTTTTATAAAATTGTCGCTATTTCAGCACAAACAAACTCCAAAAAGCGCTCATCTTTTTCACTAAACGGATCAATCGTATTGGAATCAATATCAATCTGACCTATGTTTTCGCCATTCACAAAAATTGGAATCACAATTTCTGATTTTACAGTAATGCTGCAAGCGATATAATTATCCTGTGCAGAAACATCGGGAACCACAAAATTCTGATTGCTTACGGCTACTTGTCCACAGATCCCTTTTCCAAAAGGAATAATGGTATGGTCTGTTGGTGCGCCCACATAAGGCCCTAATTTTAATTCTTCCTTGTCGCCATTTCTGAAGTAAAAGCCTACCCAATTGTAATAGGGGACGTTCGATTCGAGAACTTCGCAAATTGAAAGTAATCGCTCATTAACGGTATGGTCTTTTTTAGAAATTATCGAAGTAATTTGCCCTTTAAGTTGTTCTAGTTGCATTGTTCAAAAGTTTCTGTAAAAGTATTCAATATCTATCGCTTCAATTCTTGTTTTTGTATATTTTTAACAGCTTGCCCGAAACTTATCTTATTGAAGGATCTTATCATAAAATATAAATCTGTAGTTAAGTTTATCTTGATATTCTTAGTAGTCTATGGGCTTTTAACTTTTATGTACAAGTTATATTTGGATTATTCCCATGGATCCGCATATTACCCAGATTACTTGACAAATTTGGTCGCTAAGCAAACGGATGCCCTGCTGCAGTCCTTTGGATACAACGCTCGAATAGAAAAGCATCCGGATGAACCTTCCATGAAGCTTATTATTAATGGCAAGTATGTAGCACGCGTGATTGAGGGCTGCAACTCCATGAGTGTTGTTATTTTGTTCATCTCATTCATTATCGCTTTTGCAGGAAAGTTTAAAACGACATTTTTTTATATTTTAGCAGGTGCTGTGCTTATTTATCTCGTTAACTTGTTGAGAATTGTGATTCTGTCCGTTGGATTATACCATTATCCTTGGCGACGGGAAGAGTTGCACACCGTCATCTTTCCATTGATCATTTACGGAATGGTTTTTTTACTGTGGATGTTTTGGGTCAATACATTTTCAAACCTAAGCGCGGCAGATGAGTAATATCGTAAAAATGGCTGGGCTGTTGGTGCTTTTTGTGTTGTTAATCCTAATACGCGCTTTTGAATATGAATTGTTTTACGACCCTTATCTAACATTTTTTAAGAACGATTACCTCTATATTGACAATCCACGTCGTGAAGTTTTTAAGCTGACACTTTTTACTGCGCTGAGGTATTTTCTCAATTCAATAATTTCATTGGGAATACTATTTATCTTCTTTAAAGATAGGAGTGTGGTAAAGTTTTCTGCACTTATTTATGTGGTTGCTTTTTTTCTGCTCTTACCATGTTTCTTGTATTTTGTTATTAATCCGAAGCAAGAAGATTATTATATCTTTTTCAATATTAGAAGATTTTTAATCCAACCATTGTTGCTGTTGTTGTTGCTTCCGGCTTTTTATTATCACAAACTGAAACTCAAAAAAAGCTGAGTTTTGTATTGGGATCAAATCAAAACTTTTTTTGTAATTTTGCGCTAATGTCCCATCAAAGTATTCATAAAGTTTTTTCTGTAGTCTTGGCACTTTTAGTGCTCATGTCGACGATTTCATTCATCATGGAAAAACATTATTGTGGCGATACCTTAGTGGATGCGGCAATTTTTTCGAAAGTAGATACTTGTGGTATGACATTGGACCCAGCGTCAATGACTGTCCTAGACAAAAAATCGTGCTGCAAAAATGAGTTTGAAATAGTAAAAGGTCAGGACCAATTGAAGAAGACGGCTTTTGAAGAGTTGAACTTTGACCAGCAATTATTCGTAACCACTTTATTCTATTCCTACATCAATCTTTTCGAAGGCTTGCCAGAGCAGGTTATTCCTCATAAAGATTATACTTCCCCCAATTTGGTTACCGACATACAGGTTTTAGACCAAGTTTTCATCATTTGATTTTTCAATTCCATGGATAGGGATGCGCTTTTATGCCCGTTTCTCAAAAATTGTTGTATCAAATAACTTATAAACAAAATCTTATTCTAGGCTTGAGCCACTTTAATAAAGCACACTTTGGCGTCTTTCATGATTGTATTCAGAATCTTGAGTTCATTGTAAATGGCTTGTCAATAGAATTTATAACCACCTATTAATTATGAAACATACATATACCATTACGGGAATGACATGCAATGGCTGTAGAGCGCATGTTGAAAAAGAACTCAATGCAGTTGAAGGCGTTGAAAATGCTTCTGTAGATTTAGAAAAAGCGGAAGCTACGATAGAAATGAACAATCACATTTCTTTAGAAATTTTTCAGGAGGCTTTGAAAAACACCTCTTATGAGATTTTAAATTCCAAAAATAGTAATCTCAATTAAGTAATGAAAATTGCACTTTACATCGCATTACTGCTACCAACTTTAATTTTTTCACAAGAAAAAATTGAGGGGATAATTGTCGAAATAACCGAACAAAAAACGAGCATGCCTCTGCCCGGAGCCAATGTCTATTGGTTAAACTCAACTACAGGAGCGACCACAGATATCAACGGAAAGTTTAGTATTCCCTATGAAAAGCAATACACGAAATTAGTGATCAGTTATGTAGGTTATAAAACAGATACTTTAACGATTTCTGCTCCAAAATACATCAAACACGCACTTCATGCAACGAGTGAGTTGAACGAAATTACCGTTAACTCGCGCAAACAGGCCACTTCAAAATCGTATATGCAGTCGGCAAACGTCACGTTTGTAAGCAGTGATGAACTGCTGAAGGCAGCTTGCTGTAACCTTTCTGAGAGTTTTGAAACAAATCCGTCTATTGATGTGAACTTTGCTGATGCCGTTACGGGAACGCGACAGATAAAAATGTTAGGTTTGACCAGTCCTTATATTTTAATTACTGCGGAAAATATCCCGACCATTCGCGGGGCTTCCCAAGCTTATGGATTGAGTTTTACGCCTGGGACTTGGGTAGAAAGTATCCAAATTACAAAAGGAGCCGGTAGTGTGGTTAACGGATTTGAAAGCATTGCTGGACAAATCAATACCGAACTTGTAAAACCAACTACCGACAATAAACTTTTCGTTAACCTCTATGGTGCAAGTAGTGAACGTATGGAAGCTAATGTGCATTTGAACACCAAAGTATCGGATAAATGGAGTACAGGTTTGTACTTGCATGGGAATACTCACAACAAAAAGCACGACGTCAATAACGACGAATTTATGGATATGCCCATCTACAATCAGATCAACTTGATGAATCGTTGGCAATACACCAATCCTGAAAAAGGCTTCGTGAGTTTTATCAATTTCAGTTATTTGGATGACTCAAAACAAATGGGACAACTAAATTTTAATCCTGATACTGATAAATTGACCACGAATGCCTGGGGAAGTGAAATAGATACCAAAAGATTTGATGTTTCGGTTAAGTCAGGTTATGTAAATCCTAATATTCCATGGCAAAGTATTGGGGTGCAAACTGCATTTAGTAGTCATAAGCAAAACTCTTATTTTGGTTTAAATCAATATGATATTTTACATAACAGCTTGTATGTGAATGGAATTTATAACACGATCATTAGTGATTCGAGACATAAGATTAAAACAGGCGTTAGTTATACCTATGACCATTATGATGAATTGGTTTTGGCCGCAGATTATGAACGAACAGAGAATTCAGTAGGTGCTTTTTTTGAATATAATTTCGATAATTTAGAAAATCTGAATTTAACTGCCGGCGTTCGCATCGATCGACATAATGTATTAGGAACCTTTGTGACACCGCGATTTCATGGGCGTTATACGCCGTGGGAGAAATCAGCATTTAGGGCTTCTTTTGGTCGTGGAAAACGCAGTTCCAGCATATTTGCCGAAAATCAGAATATTTTCGCCACCAATAGAAATATAATGATTTACAATGTGTCGCCTTCGGGAAACCGACGAAATAATTATGGCTTAGATCCTGAAATCGCTTGGAACTATGGTGTTTCGTTTTTGCAAGGCTTCAATCTTTTTGGGAATAAAGCCGATGTGACTTTTGACTATTACAGAACAGATTTCCAGAATCAGATTGTAGTAGATTATGAAAATCCGCGCACGATCAATTTCTATAATCTTGATGGTGCTAGTTTTGCCAACAGTTTTCAGGTGGAATTGAATTATAATGTTTTCCAAGGTTTTGACTTTAGAACCGCTTATAAATATTATGATATTAAAACCCAATACGATTCTGGAAAGTTAGAAAAGCCATTAACACCTAAACATCGTGTATTTGCAAATATGTCCTATGAAACAAAGCGGAAAGATAATTTTGCCCATTGGAAATTTGATGCCACTTACAATTGGTTAGGCGAACAACGATTTTCATCAACTGCATCCAATCCGGTGCAATACCAGCTGCCAGAATACACCCCGACCGTGGGCACATTAAATGTTCAGGTAACCAAAGTGTTTTCTGAAAAATTTGAGATATATTTAGGCGGTGAGAACGTCACAAATGTAAGACAGAATAATCCTATTTTAGGCGCTGAAGATCCTTTTGGAGCCAATTTTGATACCACATTTGTCTATGGTCCAATTTTTGGAAGTATGTATTATGCGGGATTGCGTTTTAAAATAAAGTGAATTCCATTTAAATCTTCCCAAAGGGAAGACTTTTTATGTGTTTAAGGAATGAAAAATAGAAGTTTAATTTAAAAAAATAATCCCCTTTCCAATGGAAAGGGTTAGGGACAGGATGAAAAAAATAATATTAGTCTTAACATTTTTAGTAGGAACAGTAACTTTCGCGCAGAACAAAAATGCGCAAGCTACCATTGAAGTGGATGGCGTATGCAACATGTGTAAAGAGCGCATTGAAAAGGCAGCAATTAAAGCCAAAGGTGTAAAGATTGCCAATTGGGACGTCAACACTCATGAGTTAAAACTTATTTTTGACGAACGAAAAACTAGTTTGACAAAAATTCAGCAAAGTATCGCTGAGGTTGGTCATGACACCAAAGAAATTAAAGCCACTGATGAGGCTTACCACGCTTTACACACCTGTTGTTTGTACAGAGATGAAGCTGTAAGGGATGATCACAAGGAAAATAAACAATAGTTGATATTTCACAATATCTCAATGTTCTATAGATGTTGAGATGTTGAGATGTTGAAGATTACAAAAAACCGGATAGTTTTGCTATCCGGTTTTCGGTTTTATTGGTTTTAAATTAAATTGAAACCCGTCTGAAGGTAATATGGCAAATATAAACTTTAGAGTATATTATCCTAATTTCAAAAGTTTAGACACTAATTTTCACAAACTCTGTTTATTTCTAGTAATTCGTTTGTAAGTTAATTACTATAAATTTCACGAATGCGTTAGACTTTTAGTTTGTTTAAAAAACCTAGGGTTAATTATTGGATAGCGCTATCGCTGTTTCTAGTACCTAAAAGAAAGCAGTTCAACGTTTTCTCATTTCCCACTGGTCATACTATCCGCTACCACGATAATATAATTAGCTATTTCCGCTTTTTCTTCCTTGCTCATCTCATCCCATTCCGATTGCATAAGTGTAGTAATGGATTTGATTTTTAGACCCGGCTGAATTTTATTAATCCACCAAATAACTCCTTGATTATAATTGGAGTGGTAAGAGCCTTGAAAATGTAATAAAAAATCTCCAGAGCTGAAATTTTTAAGTGAAAAATGCGCCATGGTAGCATCTTTGGAAGCCTGCGCAATTTGAATGTTCAACATGTTTTCAGGAATATGCCCGCCCATTTTATCCGCCATTTCGGCATAAGCTTTTACGGTCGGATCGAAAAAAGTTTCTAAATATGGGCCAATCATGGCGAGGGCTTCGGAACTTAATTCCTTTAAAGCGGTCATGCCTTTTTTATGCAGCATAGAAGCATATCTACGCGGGATGTTGGTAGCAATAAAACGCAGATTATTGTTTTTGGCAAAATTGACCAAAGGTTTGTAATCTGTCTTATAATTGCTCCATAATTGTGTGATTTCTGGAAGCATTTTGTCTTCAGGATAAAATCCGCTGAGATATTCGTTTAACACTAATTGGTTACCGTTTTCAAACATTTCTGCACCAAAAAATAATTTATCTCCTTTAATTTCGAAGAAACTTTTACTCATTTCCAGTTGCAGCCAATGCGAAATTGGATTGTTATGATACTCGCCAAAAAAGACCATGTCACTTTCGGCTAAATCCTTAATCATTTTTTCATACTTGGCAGCTTTCCCGTTGCTTTTATAGAGTCGATAGGCTGGCTTATTTTGAGCAATTGCATTATTTAGACATGAAAAGATGATAAATACTAGAAGTACTAACTGTTTCATAAAGGCATAATTTGTTTTTAAATCTCTTTTCGAATCGATTCCAAGGAATGAATTTAGTGCAAGCTACAATAAAAGAATATAATTTGTATAAAGCGAGAAACACATTTGAATCTCATTCTTCCATTATAAATGTAAATTTATTGAAATAAAAAACGCCCCAATTTTAGTTGAGGCGTTTAAATATTTAAGAGTTCCCTTCAGGAATTTTAGGGAAATTACATCATTCCTGGCATTCCACCGCCGCCCATTGGCATTGGAGAATCTTCTTTGATATCTACCAAAGCACATTCGGTTGTAAGGATCATTCCAGCAACTGATGCTGCATTCTCCAAAGCGATACGGGTAACTTTCTTAGGATCAATAATTCCAGCTTTTAACATGTCAACATAAGTTTCTGTTTTAGCATCAAAACCGAAATCTTTTTTGCCTTCCATAACTTTTGCAACGACAACGCTTCCTTCGCCACCAGCGTTTTCAACAATGGTACGTAAAGGTGATTCAATAGCACGTGCTACAATTTGAACACCTGTAGTTTCATCTAAGTTTTCAGTAGTTAGGTTTTCTAAAACCGATTTTGCTCTCACAAGAGCAACACCACCACCAGCAACAATACCTTCTTCAACAGCAGCTCTCGTTGCGTGTAAGGCATCATCAACACGATCTTTTTTCTCTTTCATTTCAACTTCACTTGCAGCACCTACATAAAGTACAGCAACCCCACCAGCCAATTTAGCCAAACGTTCTTGAAGTTTTTCTTTGTCGTAATCAGACGTTGTAGTTTCTATTTGTGCTTTAATCTGGTTGACTCTCGCTTTGATATCTTCAGCTTTTCCAGCACCATTTACAATAGTTGTGTTGTCTTTATCAACCGTAATAGTTTCAGCAGTACCTAACATCGTTAAATCAGCATTTTCTAAAGAGAAACCTCTTTCTTCTGAAATCACTACACCACCAGTTAAGATTGCAATATCTTCCAACATCGCTTTACGTCTATCCCCAAAACCTGGAGCTTTAACCGCTGCAATTTTTAATCCACCGCGTAATTTGTTAACTACTAAAGTTGCTAAGGCTTGACCATCAACATCTTCAGCAATAATCAATAGTGGACGACCAGATTGTGCTACTGGTTCTAGGATTGGTAGAATTTCTTGAAGATTTGAAATCTTCTTATCGAATAATAAAACGTAAGGGTTTTCTAAATCCGCAATCATTTTATCGGCATCCGTAACAAAGTAAGGAGACAGGTAACCGCGATCAAATTGCATACCTTCTACAACATCAACATAAGTTTCTAATCCTTTAGCTTCTTCAACAGTGATAACACCTTCTTTACCAACTTTGTTGAATGCTTTGGCTACTAATTCACCAATAACATCATCGTTATTAGCAGAAATTGAAGCCACTTGCTTAATCATTTCCGAAGAATCGCCTACTTTTTTAGCTTGCTTTTCAAGATCAGCAACGATAGCTGCAACAGCTTTGTCAATACCACGTTTCAAATCCATAGGGTTTGCACCAGCGGCAACGTTTTTCAAGCCTTCTTTAACGATAGCTTGCGCTAAAACGGTTGCTGTAGTAGTACCGTCTCCCGCCAAATCATTGGTTTTTGAAGCTACTTCTTTTACCATTTGCGCACCCATATTCTCTAATGCGTCTTCTAATTCTATTTCTTTTGCAACGGTAACTCCATCCTTGGTCACCTGAGGAGCGCCAAATGATTTACCAATTATAACGTTACGTCCTCTTGGGCCTAAAGTTACTTTTACTGCATTTGCCAATGCATCAACACCACGTCTAATACCGTCACGTGCTTCAATATCGAATAATATATGTTTTGCCATAATGAAAAATTTTGTTTAAAATTTAAACTTTCAATTCTCAAATAATAAATTCCAAAATTGGAACTGATAATTTGATGAGAGAGTTATTGGAGTTTGTTTTTTATTTATTGTCCCGATAGCTATCGGGATTGTAATTATATGATTGCAAGCACATCACTTTCACGCATGATCAAGTAATCTTTGCCTTCAAGTTTTAATTCTGTTCCTGCATATTTTCCGTAAAGAACGGTTTCACCAACTTTCACAGTCATTGGATTTTTTTTAGTACCTGCACCAACGGCAACAACTTTACCTTTTTGAGGTTTTTCTTTAGCGTTGTCTGGAATGATAATTCCTGAAGCTGTCTTTGTTTCAGCCTCTACTGGTTCAATAAGAACACGATCTGCCAATGGCTTAATGTTTAATCCCATAGTTGTATTATTTGTTTTAATCATGCCAAAGCATGACAGGTTAATTAATTTTGTTACTGAACTTGATAGTTGCGAAAAATGTGCCATGGGTCGTTAACTGACAAAGTTTCAGTAACAAAAAAATGCCAACAGATTTTGTTGGCATTTTGTTTATTTTATGTTGATCGATTTTACTCGTTCGTTGTGTCCATTGGTTTTGCAGCATCATTTGTAATTGGCTGAACGGGTGCAGGAGCAGTTCTCGCTGCATCAGTGTCCAAAGCTTTAGATTCAACAGTACCAGTAGCGCCATCTATAGCAATATTTGATACCAATATTAAGATTAACAACACAGTTGCTAAAATCCATGTACTCTTATCTAAAAAGTCTGTTGTTTTTTTAACACCACCTAATTGTTGTGTACCACCGCCACCAAATGAGGAAGACAGTCCGCCTCCTTTTGGATTTTGAACCATAACGACCACCACTAATAAAAAGGATACAATGATGATAAGAACTAAAAATATTGTAAAAGTACTCATGTGCTATTTGGTATTATTTGCTTGTAATTGTTTTATTGCTTTAATTTGGTCTGCAAAGAAACCACTTTTTTCTGGATATTTCAAAATTAAAATTCTATAAGATTGAATTGCTTTATCATAATTTTTTTGCTCCAAATAGATCCTTGCCAAAGTCTCTGTCATTAAGCTATCATTCTGTACCAGCTTGGTTTGCGATAGATTGACTGATGGCTTTATATCTTTAACAGGAGCGATTTTCGGATTTGAAGAAATAAATTTGTCTATTATATCAAACTTTTTTTCGAGGGCCGACTCTGGTTTTGGTTCTTGAATTTGTATTTCAGGTTGTGCTTCTATTTGATCAATCGTATCTTCAACTCTTTGAATAGGCTTAAAACTTGTAATTTTTAACCATTCTGTAAAAGAGCGGGTTTCGTTTTTATCAAAATCTAAAGGCTTGCCAATGTTCAATTGCTCTTCAGGAGAAGTTTGAATGTTTTTGACATCCACATCAATGATGGGTTCAATTATTTCCTCTTCAACATGGATTTGAACTGGTGCTTTTCTCTCAAATAATCCCGGATCTAAAACGCCTTCACTATCTCGGATATGTTGTTTCAGTGCCTCGTCAATCCGCACACTTTTATTCACAGAAATGTCATCAGCATCATTAACCTCAATGCTTTTTAAGAGCTCTGTGTTTTGTTTAATGAGTTTTGAGATTTCATTTTGATTAAAAGCTTCTGAAGTTATAAAATCGAATAAAATACTTCGGTCGGTCGTGTAGGCTGCGGTAACTCTAAGTTCTTGATTGTACTTAAAGCTTTCTTTAGCTTTTAATCCTTTTAAATGCAAGGCTCTTGCAGGCTGAAAATAGGGGTAGCGAGCAACTATATTGCCAACCGTCGCCGTTTGTTCAGGTGTCAAGTGCTCAGGGTGGGTAAGTAGATATGTAAATTCTTCTTTATTCACTTTGTTTAATTACCATTTGCCAAGAGTGGCATTTAAAATATCCTGAGTTATCCTTTCAAAAATTTCGGCAATGGCGACATCCTTTTGCGCTCCAACCAATTGGGCCGTCCCAGGGTAATCATAAAAGAATGAAAACTGCTGATTAAGATCTCCATCAGGATTGTTTTTATCATAAAAACGAAGTCTCACGCCAATAGTTAATCGGTTTTGTGCGGCGGTATTATCGGCCGTTGCAGTTGTGGGAGAAATTCTGTACTCTGTAATTTCCCCTTCATAAGTGATATCAGCCCCGGAAGTTACCAATTGTAAACTCGTTTGATTTTGGATAATATCTGCTAGTGCATTTGTAAATGTTCGCTCTAATCCAGGTTCAATCAACGGGGCATCATTCTGAAAATAATTAACCTGATAAGTGGTCGTTCCTGCAGGTAATGATATTCCGGTAAATGAATAATATCCACATCCAGATAAAATGCTAAGACTGAAAAGGAATACTAAAACTTTAAATTTTTTCACGTGTATTTTTTTGAAAACCTTGAATTATAGATCGAATTGTTTAATTTTTCGGTATAAAGTGCGTTCGCTGATCCCAAGTTCGGCGGCGGCCATTTTACGTTTTCCTTGATGACGTTCCAATGATTTTTTTATCAATTCCAATTCCTTGTCATGTAAAGATAGCGTTTCTTCTTCCTCGACCTCTTCGGCAAAATGGTATTTGTCATTGGATTCGTCGATAGCTTCTGAAAGTTGATTCATTTTTTCAGGAATGGACAATACTTCCATATCTTCGATGGTGCCTTCATAATCTTCAGCTTCTTCATCGCCATAAATCTTTTGGATCAAGCCTTCGTTTTTCTTTTGAACCTCATTGGGGCTTCCGCTTTTCATGATTTCCATGGTTAATTTTTTTAGGTCGTTCAAGTCGCTCTTCATATCAAAAAGAACCTTGTAGAGAATTTCACGCTCACTGCTAAAGTCACTGTCGCTTTTAGAATTCTTGATTACTGCAGGAAGATTGTCGCCATGGTTAGGTAAATAACCTTTTAATGTGGGTGCATTAATCGTTCTCGTCTGTTCTAATACAGAAATTTGCTCTGCAGCATTTCGTAACTGTCTAATATTACCATTCCACCTATATTTTAAAAGGATTTCAACCGCGTCATCTGTTAATTTGATCGTTGGCATTTTGTATTTAAGAGCAAAATCACTAGCAAATTTTCGGAACAATAAATGAATATCCTCCTTACGCTCTCGCAAAGGTGGCAAATGGATTTCGATAGTGCTCAGTCGATAGTAAAGATCCTCCCTGAACTTTTCCTTTTTAATCGCCTCAAACATGTTCACATTGGTGGCAGCAACAATTCTAACATTTGTTTTTTGGACTTTACTGGAGCCTACTTTTATAAATTCTCCATTTTCCAAAACACGTAACAAGCGAACTTGGGTGGTGAGTGGCAGTTCGCCAACTTCATCTAAAAAAATAGTTCCGCCATCGGCCACTTCAAAATAGCCTTCACGTGTATTAGTTGCGCCCGTAAACGCTCCTTTTTCATGACCAAATAGTTCACTGTCAATCGTGCCTTCTGGGATAGCACCACAATTGACCGCAATGTATTTGCCGTGTTTACGATGCGATAATTGATGGATGATTTTTGGAATACTTTCTTTACCAACCCCACTTTCTCCAGTTACCAACACTGAAATGTCCGTTGGCGCAACCTGAATTGCTTTTTCTATAGATCGGTTGAGTTTTGAGTCATTTCCAATAATTCCGAAACGTTGTTTTATGGCCTGAATTGATTCCATTTTAAAATTAAAGGTTAAGAATTAAGAATGAATAATTATGAAGTGAAGATTAATGTGAGTGAATAAGTTTTTTTGCTCATTATTAAATAATCGCAAAATCCACTACCTCCCCAATTAGGGTTGCACTGGTACAATCTGTAATCGTGACGTTTACCAAATCGCCAATTTTATAATGCGCTTTTGGGAAAACAGCAACGGTATTTTGTGAGGTCCTTCCCGACCATTCCTGATCTGATTTTTTTGATTCGCGCTCAATCAAAACTTCTACAGTGGTTCCTATATATGCTTTTGTTCTGAATTCGCTATGCTGTCTTTGCAATTGGACGATCTCATCCAAACGTCGTTTTTTAACCTCTTCCGGAACATCATCATCGAGTTTCCGCTCGGCTAAAGTTCCAGGACGTTCAGAGTAAGTAAACATATACCCGAAGTTGTATTTTACATACGCCATTAAGCTTAAAGTATCTTGGTGGTCTTTTTCCGTTTCGGTTGGGAAACCTGAAATCATATCTTGAGAAATGGAACAACTAGGAAGAATGCGTCTGATATTATCGATCAATGCGAAATATTCTTCTCTCGTGTGCAAGCGGTTCATTTCTTTAAGTATCCGATTGCTACCGCTTTGCACGGGCAAGTGAATATGCTTACAGATATTCTTGTATTTTGCCATCGTCTCAATCACATCCAAAGTCAAATCTTGAGGATTAGAGGTTGAAAAACGGATACGCATTTTGGGATAAGCTTTCGCACATAATTCCAGCAGATTGGAGAAATTGACTGCTGTCGCTTTCTGGATTTCGCTAGCTTTTATGAAATCTTTCTTTAATCCGCCACCATACCATAAATAACTGTCCACATTTTGGCCTAAGAGCGTGATTTCTTTAAAGCCTCTGCTCCAAAGGTCCGTGACTTCTTCCAAAATACTTTGCGGATCACGACTGCGCTCTCGTCCGCGAGTGAAAGGTACCACGCAAAACGTACACATATTATCACAGCCACGAGTTATGGACACAAAAGCAGAAACACCATTGCTGTTTAATCGGACTGGTGAGATATCGCCATAAGTTTCATCTTTACTTAATAAGACGTTAATGGCATCTCTACCTTCTTCAACTTCTGCCAATAAATTTGGTAGATCTTTATAAGCATCAGGCCCAACCACAAGGTCTACAATTTTTTCTTCTTCAAGCAGCTTACTTTTTAACCTTTCAGCCATACAGCCCAAAACTCCGACCTTCATTTTTGGATTAATACGCTTTACTGCATTGTATTTTTCCAATCTTTTTCGAATGGTTTGTTCTGCTTTATCGCGAATGGAGCAGGTGTTGACCAAAACCAAATCAGCTTCTTCCAGGTTTTGGGTGGTGTTATATCCTTCCTTATAAAGAATGGAAGCTACAATTTCACTGTCACTAAAATTCATGGAACAGCCATAGCTTTCAATAAAAAGCTTACGGGTGTTCTCAGTTTTTTGTTTGAGTACGAGACTTTCTCCTTGTTTGCTTTCGTCAATATTTTTCTCCATAAGTTTTATTGAAACGTCTGTCGTTGTTTTTTACACCGTAGTTAAAAGGCAGCTGCAAATATAAGCTTATTTTAATAATTGTGACAAAGTGACAGTGTATAAAATGTTTTGATAATGTTAAAAATTTATGGTTTCTTTGGATGTAAACCAACTAAAGTTTAAACAATGACCCCAACAGAATTTCAGTCCAAACTAGCACACGCCAAAGATTTGGATTTCGGAACTATTTTCAATCAATGTATTGAACTCTTTAAGAAAAGTTGGTTACAGGGCTTCTTATTGCAACTGTTTGTAGTCATTTTAATCATACCATTTTTTATTGTTGTATATGTGCCCATTGTTATGATGGCCATTTCACAAGCGGAATCAGGACAATTTGATCCTTACGATATGAGTGGTTTATTTGCGGGACTTTCTGTACTTTATATACTATTCATTATTATTGGTATCTTGATTATTGGCGTAGTGCAGATCGCGCTTACCGCAGCATTTTACACAATATTGAGAAATTTAGATGAAGGTCGTGAAGTCATAACGTCGGACCTGTTTTATTTCTTAAAAGGAAAATACCTTAGTAAAATTGTAGTCTTAATGTTAGTGACTATTTTAATAGCCATTCCTGCAGCTGTATTCTTTTACCTTCCATTTATTTATGTTATGGTACCGATGTCATTCTTTTCCGTGACTTTTGCTATGAACCCGGAATGGTCTGTAGGAGACATAGTGAGTTCTAGTTTCAGGTTAGGGAATAAAAAATGGCTGTTGACTTTTGGATTGTTAGTGGTTTCTTATGCAGCCATAATGATCATAACCTTTGTAAGTTGTGGACTCGGAAGTTTGTTTTTAGCGCCTTTTATGTACCATCCCATTTATTTTATCTATAAAGAAACCGTTGGATTTGAAACTTTAAACGAATTGGATCAAATCGGTGAGGAGGTAGTTTTTTAATTTATAGGTATTACAAGTTTTTATCATCTTGGGATATCTGAACTAAAACGACAATTATATTATTAGAATTCTTTTTAATTATAGCTCTCTAAAATATAGCTTTAGCAACGCGTTCAAAAAAGCGTCATCAATAGCATCTCTTTCCCTATAATTAAGAAAAAAAGTCTGAACGTTCAGGCTTTTTTTTATGCTTGATTTTGCGTCGTCGTATTGCATATAAATCGGCTTTGAATTTTTTAATTAGGTTGAATAATATTTTTTCACATACATTTGTAGCCAGAAAAAATTTAATATGGCGAAGAACTTAGTTATTGTCGAGTCCCCTGCAAAGGCTAAAACGATTGAGAAATTTTTAGGAAAGGATTTTAAAGTAGAGTCCAGTTTTGGGCATATAGCAGATTTACCCTCTAACGAATTGGGGGTGGATGTTGAAGGCGATTTTAAACCAAGATATGAAGTTTCAAAAGATAAAAAAGCAGTTGTAAAAAAACTGAAAGACTTAGCAAAAGGAGCAGAGATGGTTTGGCTGGCAAGTGATGAGGATCGCGAGGGCGAGGCGATTGCTTGGCACTTAGCGGAAACCTTAAAGCTGGATAAAGCAAAAACTAAACGCATTGTTTTCCACGAAATTACCAAAACCGCCATTCTTAAAGCCATTGATAATCCGCGAGATATTGATTATCATTTAGTAGATGCGCAACAAGCACGTCGCGTGTTGGATAGAATCGTGGGTTATGAGCTGTCTCCTGTATTATGGCGTAAAGTAAAAGGCGGTCTTTCAGCGGGTCGTGTGCAATCGGTTTCAGTGAGACTGATTGTTGAACGTGAAAGAGAAATTCAAAATTTTGCAGCGGAAGCATCTTATAGAATTGATGCTGAATTTTACAATGAAGCAGGACAGAGTTTTAAGGCAAAACTTCCAAAGAATTTTTCTACTAAAGAAGAAGCCTATAAATTTTTAGAATCCAATGCAGCGGCTGCTTTTAAAGTATCCGATTTAGATAAAAAGCCTGCAAAAAAATCACCAGCAGCACCATTTACAACCTCTACTTTACAGCAAGAGGCATCCCGTAAACTTTATTTTTCGGTATTGAAAACCATGACAATGGCGCAACGACTATATGAAGCGGGTTTGATCACTTATATGAGAACAGACAGCGTTAATTTATCTGATGAAGCCCGTAAAGGTGCCGAAGCAGAAATTAAGGACGCTTACGGTTCGAAATATAGTAAACCTCGTAATTATAAGGGCAAATCGAAAGGCGCTCAAGAAGCGCATGAGGCCATCAGACCAACAGATTTCTCCTTGCATTCTGTGGATATTGACAGAGATCAGGCAAGGTTGTATGATTTAATTTGGAAACGTGCCATTGCCTCCCAAATGAGTGAAGCTGAATTGGAGCGTACCAATGTAAAAATTAGCGCTTCCACCCATAAGGAGTTATTCACGGCCAACGGAGAAGTCATCACCTTTGATGGATTTTTAAAAGTGTATTTAGAAGGTACGGATGATGAAGATTCGGAACAGGATGGGATGTTGCCAGCCATGAGAACCAATGAAAACTTGGATAACTCATATATTACTGCTACGGAACGTTATACCAGACCGCCATATCGTTTTACGGAAGCTTCCTTGGTAAAGCAATTGGAAGAATTGGGTATTGGTCGACCATCTACTTATGCACCAACTATTTCGACCATTCAGAATAGAAATTATGTCGAAAAAGGATCGATAGAAGGTACTGAGCGTAACTACACACAGTTGACTTTAAAGAGTGGTGAGGTAAAAGATAACGAATTGACGGAAAAAGTTGGATCAGATAAAGGGAAACTAGTGCCAACAGATATCGGTATGATCGTGACTGACTTTTTGGTGAATCATTTTGAAAGTATCTTAGATTACAACTTTACCGCAAAAATGGAAGCCGATTTTGATGAAATTGCAGAAGGCAATGAAAATTGGACCAAAATGATGAAGGATTTTTACAAGGACTTTCATCCGCAGGTAATAGACGTTCAAGAAAACGCTGAGCGCGAATCTGGCGAACGTATTTTAGGTAAAGATCCAAAAACAGGACGTCAAGTCAGTGTGCGCTTGGGCAAATTTGGACCGATGGTACAAATCGGAACTGTTGAAGAGGAAGAAAAACCTTTATTTGCAAGTTTATCTCCCGACCAGCAATTATCTAACATCACCTATGAGCAAGCCATGGATCTCTTCCAGCTTCCAAAAACATTGGGAACATTTAATGATGAGTCCATCGAGGTAAATAATGGGCGCTATGGACCTTATGTAAAATATGGTGAAAAATTTGTCTCACTTCCAAAAGGAATGGAAGCCTTGAATGTTGAACTTGATGTAGCAATTGATTTGATCAAGGAGAAAGAAAAAGCCGACGCTCCTATATATATGTATAAAGATTTGCCTGTTCAAAAAGGTAAAGGACGTTTTGGACCCTTTATTAAATGGAATGACATGTTTATTAACGTCAATAAAAAATATGATTGGGATAATTTATCTGACAATGATATCGTAGAATTGATCGATGATAAAATCCAAAAGGAAATAGATAAGGTCATCCACGACTGGGAGGATGAAGGTATTCGTGTAGAAAAGGCACGTTGGGGAAGGCACAATGTCATTAAAGGAAAAATAAAAGTGGAATTGGCAAAAACGGTTGATGTTTCTAAATTGACTTTAGAAAATGCCAAAGCGATGATTGAAGAAAAAACACCAAAAAAGAAAGCGGCCAAAAAGAAAGCTCCTGCTAAAGCTGACAAGAAAACTCCTGCCAAAGCTACCAAGAAAGCTCCTGCTAAGGCCACCAAAAAAACAACAACAACAACAACAACAACAAAAAAGAAGTAATCCATGACCTTTAATTTTTTGTCACCTGTTTCTGACAGAGTGTTGTCCGACAATGAATTTTTGTCACCGCAGGCGCTTGGAAAAAAATTGAGGATTCATTCACAACAACAGGGACTTCCAGATCTTGATAATGTAAAGATTGTCATCATCGGAGTGCTTGAAAATAGGAATGATGTCAATTATATTTCATCTAACGTGCAGTTAGATAGTGTAAGAAAGGTTTTATACGGTTTATATCCTGGTAATTGGCACACTACTATGGCTGATTTAGGCGATATCCGTCAAGGAGATAGCGTGGAAGACACTTATTTTGCACTCAGGACAACCATTGCTGTCTTGCTCGAAAAACAGATCATTCCTATTATATTAGGGGGAAGTCAAGATTTGACCTATCCTAATTATAGAGCCTACGATAGTATCCTGCCAATGGTCAATATTGTAAGTGTGGATAGTAATTTTGATTTAGGAGATTCGACTTTGCCCATGAAGAACAACAGTTATTTGGGGAAGATTATTTTAGAGCAACCTTATAATCTGTTTAATTATTCCACTATTGGATACCAAACCTATTTTAATTCACAAGAGGAAATCGATCTTATGGAGAAGCTTTACTTTGAAGCTTATCGATTGGGCGAAATTTCAAAATCCATAAATATTGTAGAACCAGTAATGAGAGATGCGCATATTGTGAGCGTGGATTTAAAATCAGTTAAGGCTTCTGAAGTAGCTTCAAATCAAAAACATTCGCCAAATGGATTGGATGGAAAGGAGATTTGTGCAATTGCTAGATATGCAGGTATTAGTAATAAGGTGTCCTCTTTTGGCGTTTATGAATACCAGCATTCAGATGATGATCACAGTACCGCAATGCTTGTAGCGCAAATGGTATGGTATTTTGTTGAAGGTGTTAACTGTAGAGTGAAGGAAGATCCTTTAAATGACGATGCCAACTATCAGAAGTTTAACGTTTTAATTGATGATGATGAATTAATTTTTTATAAAAGCATCAAAACAGGGCGTTGGTGGATCGAAATTCCTTTTTTACCTGATGTCAATAATAAATTAAAAAAGCATACGTTATTACCTTGCATGCATGACGATTACATTGAGGCTACACAAGGGAAAATACCGGAAAGATGGTATAAAGCATACAAGAAAAATAGCTTTTAATAACCTCAAAAATGATTGTTTCATCGATGAAACGCCCTATTTTTAGGATGAAGTGCAAAAAATATAAGAAATAAATTGTTTTTTAAAAAATATATAGATATGTTTACTCCCTCAAATATTGGTAACTTAACATTTACTACTAATTAATTTAACCTCGAGTTTTTATGAATATGAAGAAGTTCGCTTTATTAACCGCTGTTTTAGCTCTATTAGCTAGTTGTAATTCTGGAGACAGAGGAGAATTAGTTGGAGTTAAAGGAAAGAAATGGCATCCGGAAAAACCTTATGGAATGACGCTTGTCCCAGGTGGTTCGTTTATCATGGGTAAATCTGATGATGATTTGGCTGGTATTCACGATGCACCGACCAAAACTGCAACTGTGAGATCCTTTTATATGGACGAAACCGAAATCACGAATAGTGAGTACCGTCAGTTTGTCAATTGGGTAAGGGATTCTATCATCAGAACAGAATTGGCTAAGTTGGCTGATGAAGTTGGCGAGACTCCTGGAAGTGGTGGTATCGGAGAATTTGCATTTAGAGATGCAGATCCAGACAACATGACCGTGTATGAAAAGTACATGTACGATAACTATAGTGGTTTAGGCCCTACTGGTTTTGAAGGTCGACCATTAAACAAAAAGGTAAAGTTGATTTTTGATACCAATAAGTATCCTGATGTTTACTATGCTGAGGTTATGGACTCCATGTATTTGTCTATGGAAGAATCCTATAATGGGCAACGTACTTGGGATGTTAAAAAATTTAAGTTTCAATATACTTATATGGACATCCAAAAGGCGGCTAAAGACAGAAATTTAAAGCGTAAAGACGTTTTGGTTTCTGAAGAAGTTCAAGTTTATCCAGACACTACGGCCTGGATTAGAGATTTCGCATATTCCTACAATGAACCAATGCACAATGATTATTTTTGGCATGAAGCTTACGGTGCATATCCTGTTGTGGGCGTGTCTTGGAAGCAAGCTAATGCATTCTGCAATTGGAGAACCTTATATAAAAATTCTTATCAAAAAAGTAAAGGCGCTCAGAACGTAAATTCATTCAGATTACCATCGGAAGCTGAATGGGAGTATGCCGCAAGAGGTGGACTGCAAGGAGCAACATTCCCTTGGGGTGGACCTTATGCTAAAAATGATAGAGGTTGTTTCTTAGCAAACTTTAAACCATTACGTGGCGATTATGCAGCAGATATGGCACTCTATACAGTTGAGGCAAAATCTTATGAGCCGAACGATTACAATCTATACAACATGGCTGGTAACGTATCAGAATGGGTACATGGATCTTATGATCCGGCATCTTATGAATACATGTCCACTATCAACCCTAATGTGAACGATCCCAATAACCAACGTAAAGTTGTAAGAGGTGGTTCATGGAAAGACGTTGCATACTTCCTCCAAGTGAGCTCTAGAGATTATGAATATGCTGATTCAGCACGTAGCTATATTGGGTTTAGGACTGTACAGGATTATATGGGAACAGACATTACCGCAAATGCAGCAACAAATAAAAATTAAGAACCTTACAACCAAACTAAATATTAATCTACCTAAGTATTTTACTTAAATCAAAAACAAAAATTATGGCACAATCAAGAGTAAGAAAAAGAGTAATGATCGCAACTTATGGCCTAGGAGCCTCAGTAGTAATCCTAGGAGCGCTTTTTAAAATCATGCACTGGCAGTATGGTAACGAAATGTTGATCATTGGTTTAATAACAGAGTCAATAGTATTCGCTGTATCCGCTTTCGAACCAATTGACGATGAATTAGATTGGTCATTGGTATATCCTGAATTAGCAGGTGGTCTATCGTTAAATACAAAGAAAGTGAAAGAGCTCCCTGCAGCAGATGCTGAAGGTCTTTTATCTAAAAAATTAGATGCATTACTTAAAGACGCAAAAATAGATGGCGAGTTGATGGCTAGTTTAGGTAACAGTATCAAGAATTTTGAAGGTGCTGCGAAAGGAATTAACCCAACGGTTGATTCAATGACCGCCACTAGAAAGTATGGTGAAGAAATGTCTTTAGCTGCTGCGCAAATGGAATCTTTGAATAGCCTTTATAAGGTTCAGATGGAGTCGGCAAGTCGTCAAACTGCGATTAACGAAGAAGCTGTTGAAAATGCAACCAAACTTAAAGATCAAATGAAATCATTGGCATCTAACCTATCATCATTAAATGGTGTTTATGGAGGTATGCTTTCTGCAATGAACAGAAACTAATTGGTAGAGTTTAAACAAATCAACCACAAAAACTAATTAGAGATGGCAGGAGGAAAATTATCCCCAAGACAAAAAATGATTAACCTTATGTATTTGGTGTTTATCGCAATGATGGCACTTAATATGTCAAAAGAAGTGCTCTCAGCATTTGGGTTAATGAACGAAAGAATCAGTGATTCCAATGAATCTGCGACGGTTCGTAATGCCGCATTTATGCAAGGTTTAGCGGCAAAGGTTGAAGAACAACCGGCTAAATACCAGCCTCTAAAAGCTAAGGCAGATGCGATCGATAAACTCTCTACAGATTTTAACGCTTATCTAGAAAGCCTAAAAGCGGGAATGTTGAAATCTGTTAAAGATCCAACCAAGTATGAGGAGATGGATAGAACCGATCACTTGGATCAAAAATTATTCGTCGGCGATAAAATGTCTAAAGATGGTGAAGAGTTTTTAAATAAAATTAATGAATATAAAGAAGGCGTCATCCAAGTATTGGGCGATGGCAATCAAGACATCCAAGCTGATATTGTTAAGAAATTTGAAACCAACGATGTGAAAACATCTGAAGGTATAACTAAAGGGTGGTTAACTTATCACTTTGAAGGTTTCCCAATGGTTGCTTCATTAACTAAGCTGACTCAAATGCAAGCTGACGTTAAAACGATAGAATCAGAAGTTTTATCATCTATGTTAGCTGGGGAACAGGTAAAGCAATTGTCTATGAGAAATTATACAGCGATAGTAATTCCTGAGAAAACTGCATTTTTCAGTGGTGAGAATTTCAAAGGAAAAGTTGTTTTAGGTCGTTTTGACAATACGCTTAATTTTGATAAAATTGTTATCAACGGAAAACAATTGGACAATACACAAGCAGGACAGGTCGTGCTTGATTTTCCAGCAGGTGCCGTAGGAGAAAGAGAAATTAAAGGAACCTTACGATTTAAAGAAGGAGATTCTTTAGTTGATATTCCAATTACGAGTACCTATGCGGTAGTTCCTAAACCAAATTCAGCCACTATTTCAGCAGATAAAATGAATGTGGTTTACCGTGGTGTTGCGAATCCAATGACTATTTCTTTTGCCGGAGTTCCCGATAATAACGTGAATGCTTCTGCTCCAGGACTGTCAAAAGGATCAGGTGCGGGTAAGTATACCATGAATCCTGGATCGGGTAAAGAAGTGACTATTAGTGTTTCAGGAACTCTTCCTGATGGCTCTAAGGTAAGCGATAAGTCTACTTTTAGAATCAAGGATATTCCTAAGCCTTCTGGAACTATTGCAGGTCAACCTGATAACGTAAGTTTACCAAAGAGCAACGTAGAAATAGCAACGGTCGATGCAAAATTATTCGATTTCGATTTTGATTTAGATATCAGTGTAACGTCGTTTAAAATTAAAGTTCCTGGACAACCAACAGTTACCGTAAACGGAAATAGAATGAATGACCAAGCAAAAAACGCTTTGCGTAAAGCTTCAAGAGGTGATGCGGTACAAATTTTTGAAATCAAATCACAAATCAAAGGAAATACCAGCATCAAATTGCTTCCGGCGTCGCCAGTATTTATTGAAATTTCAAATTAATACAATAGTACTGTAGGTGTAACGTTGAAAAACTTTGAAGTAGGTAATGTCCCAAATAATAATTAGAAAGATGAAATTAAAATATTGTTTATTAACCGTCTTAAGTATTGGCTTTGCAGTAAGTTCATTTGGACAAACGAATTTGCTAAATGCGAAAACACCTGAAGAAATTGGTGTAAAATCTGAGGCTCACAAGGCTATGGATAACGACAAACCACTTGAATATGGTTATGTTGATGATAGAGATATCATGTTTTCAAAAATGACCTGGGAAAAAGTAGTTCTGGATGAACGTGTAAACTTTCCTTTATATTATCCTATTGATACCAATAATATTGGTGCGAACAGACGTTCATTATTTGACGTCTTATGGAAAAACATAAAAGAAGGGAAGATCGAAAACGTTTATGACGATTCTTACTTTACCGTTAAACGTCAGCTAAAGGATATTCAAGCTACCATGTCAAAAGTGGACACTTTAGATATTGGCTATCAGCAGTACAACTCCGATGGTTTTGTTTCGCCAGAATATATCATTAAAAGAGATATTCAGTCGTATGACATCAGTGCGTACCTTATAAAAGGTCTGTGGTATTTTGATAAACGTCAAGGCGAATTAAAATACAGACTTTTGGGGATTGCACCAGCTGCAGCAGACGTCAACTTTATTGATTCTGATAACGAAGCCAACAAGGAACCTATTGCATTATTTTGGGTATTCTATCCTGAAGTGAGAAATGTTTTGCACGAAGCTAAAGCTTTCAATAATCAAAATAGTGCGATGCCTTTTTCATACGACCATTTGTTGAATTCAAGACGATTCAATGGTTATATGTATAAGGAAGAAAATGTTTTTGGAGACAGAGAAGTTAAAGAGTACATTGCTGAAAATGCCTTGATGCAACTCATGGAATCTGACCGGATCAAAGAGAAGATTCGTGATTTTGAACAAGATATGTGGTCATATTAATCAATGCTGAACAGTATCGTATAACAAAGCGCTCACTTTTTAGTGGGCGTTTTTTTTTGTGAAACTCTGTTTCAAAAACTCATGAAGCAATGCATTCAAAACAGATAGTTGAACTAATCTTGCTTTTGAACGGGGTCCCAAATGTGATATTTTATAAATAGTAATCACGATTAATTAATCCTTTATTTTTCAGGGCTTGTCCTATGATGCAATGTTTATATTCATAACCCTATCCTCCAAAGAATGAACAATCTCATTAAAATATTTGAAGTCAATTAAGAATGGTATTTTTGTGCTCATGAAAGAAGTCGATTATATTATTGTGGGTTGCGGATTGGCAGGTATATCTTTTAGTGAAGAGTTGCGGGCTCATGACAAGTCCTTTATAGTGTTTGATGACCAATCCCAACAATCTTCCGTTGTTGCAGCAGGTTTGTATAATCCAGTCATTCTTAAACGTTTTACGGGCGTCTGGAAAGCTAAGGAACAATTGAAAATAGCCCTGGTTTTTTATGAGCATCTGGAAAAATTATTGGGAGTCAAATTAGATTATAAACTTCCGGTTTATAGACGATTTGCATCGATTGAAGAACAAAACGATTGGTTCAATGCATCCGATAAACCGGGATTAGAAAATTTTCTATCTCCAGAAGTTATTAAAAATGATAACGCATGCATTGACGCCCCATTTGGTTTCGGAAAAGTTTTGGAAACTGGTCGTATTGATACTTCGGCGTTATTAAAACATTACAAAATCTTTTTAAAGACAATCAACAGCTATAGCAATGAGACTTTTGATTATGCTGCCTTAACATTTCAGAATGACCTTATAACCTATAAAAATATTCAGGCTAAATTCATTGTTTTTGCCGAAGGATTTGGGTTGGTTAAAAATCCTTATTTTAAATATCTGCCACTTAATGTGGCCAAAGGTGAGGTTTTAACTATCAAAACACCAAATCTGAAAATGGAATTTATATTAAAGTCTTCCGTTTTTTTAGTTCCAGAAAAAGACGATCAGTATTCTGTGGGAGCTACCTATAATTGGGAAGATAAAACCAATGCTATTACCAAAGAAGCTAAACTTGAGTTATTAGACAAGTTAAAAGGATTAATCAAATGTAGTTACGAAGTCGTGGATCAGGTGGCCGGTATTCGACCAACAACCAGGGACAGAAGACCTTTGGTTGGCACACTTTCCAATCATAATAACGTGGCCGTATTAAATGGTTTGGGGACTCGTGGTGTGATGATTGGACCTGATGTGGCCAAACAGTTGTTTCAATATTTAGAACATGGAACCGCTTTGGATTCTGAAATTGATATTAAACGCTTTAAATCATGAAGTTTATAGACCGATCTTTGATTTGATTTCGAGAAGTATCTATTATCTGACTTGTTTTTTAGACCAGTTTTCATCATAATGAATGAACAAGTTGATCCAAATAGTTCTGGATACTCTCATAATGATCGGCATAAATACAACAAGAGTTGCCGTAATGACAATAAATGCAGTGGTTAAAGTTGACCTAAAAATGTAATAGCTTATAACAAACGCTGCAACGGCAAATCCGATGCCAACACCATAGCTAACATACATCGAACCAAAAAAGAACGAAGGCTCTAAACGATATTTAGTGTGACAATGGGAACATCTTTCGGCAATTTTTAGAGTATCCATCAGCGCGTAAGGGTTCGGATTAATGTACATGGACTCTTCATTGCACTTAGGACACGTACCAGTTAAAATACTATATAATTTACTTCCTTTTTTAATCATGGTTTTTGATTACTTTTGCATTTTCAAATAAAAAACAAAATTAAGATTTTTAAAATCAATGTTTTGTAACAATACTCACAAATAATGCTCAATATACATAATCTTTCTGTTTCCTTTCAAGGCGAATACCTTTTTGAAGATATCACTTTCAGGCTCGGCGCTGGCGACAGAATCGGTCTTATCGGAAAAAACGGTGCTGGTAAATCGACCATGCTCAAAATCCTTTCTAAAGAAATGGAACCGGATACCGGACAGATTGCAGCCGACAAAAATTTAAGCATTGGTTTTCTAAAACAAGATATCGATTTTGTTTTGGGCAGAACCGTACTCGAAGAAGCATACGAGGCTTTCACTGAAATAATGGAACTGGAGGGCAAAATAGAGGCCATTAATCATCAGTTGGTGGAACGCACGGACTATGAAAGCGATTTCTATCATCAGCTCATGGTCGATTTGAGTGATATTCAACACCAATATGAAATCATTGGAGGTTATAATTATCAAGGAGAAACGGAGAAAATTCTTCAAGGTCTAGGTTTTAAGCGCGAAGATTTTGATAAACTGACCGATACTTTTTCCGGTGGATGGCGTATGCGTATTGAACTTGCCAAATTATTATTGCAAAACAATGACATTCTACTTTTGGATGAGCCAACCAATCACTTGGATATCGAATCCATAATTTGGTTAGAAGGGTTTTTAAAGAATTATATAGGTGCTGTGGTTATCGTATCGCACGATAAGATGTTTTTGGATAATGTAACTAATCGTACCATTGAAATCTCTCTTGGAAGAATTTACGATTATAAAAAAGCATACTCACAATATTTAGTACTGCGTAACGAAATTAAAGGGCAACAATTAGCCTCTCAAAAAAACCAGCAAAAGCAGATTGAGCAAACCGAAAAACTGATTGAGAAATTTAGAGCTAAGGCTTCAAAAGCAACGATGGCACAATCGCTCATCAAAAAGCTCGATCGTATGGATCGGATTGAAGTGGATGAGGATGATAATAGCGTCATGACCCTCAACTTTCCCGTTTCTGTGGTTCCAGGTAAAGTAGTAGTGGAAGCCCATCATATTTCTAAAAAGTACGGCGACTTGCAAGTCCTCAAAAATATTGACTTGAATGTTGAACGTGAAAGCAAAATTGCTTTTGTGGGCCAGAACGGACAAGGTAAATCAACTCTGGCTAAAATCATCGTGGGTGAGTTAAAGCACGAAGGCCAAATGAAACTGGGTCATAATGTTCAAATTGGCTATTTCGCCCAAAATCAGGCAGAATATTTAGACGGAAGTAAAACTGTTTTGGACACAATGATTGATGCCGCCAATGAAAAGAATAGAAGTAAGGTGCGCGATATTTTGGGATCTTTTCTGTTTAGAGGAGACGAAGCTGATAAATACGTGAGAGTTCTATCTGGAGGTGAGCGTAACCGTTTGGCGTTAGCCAAATTATTATTGCAACCTTTTAATGTGCTGGTAATGGATGAGCCAACCAACCACTTGGATATTAAATCTAAAAATGTATTGAAAGACGCTTTAAAGAAATTTGAAGGTACTTTGATTTTGGTATCACATGATAGGGATTTTCTTCAAGGTTTGACCAAAAGTGTTTATGAATTTAAGGATCAAAAAATCAAGGAGTATTTGGGAGATATCGATTTCTATTTAGATCAGCGCAACGTTGAGAATTTACGCGAAATTGAAAAGCGTGATGTCATTAAAGAGGAGCCAAAAGAAACCAATAAGCAATCTTATGACGATCAGAAAAAGCAAAAATCATTAAACAATCGATTGAGTAATGTGGAGGCGAAAATAAGCCAGCATGAAAAAGATATTAAAACTATGGATGCGAATCTGGCGTCAGATTATAACAAAACGTCTGCAGATCCAAAGTTCTTTGATCTTTACGAGACCAAAAAGAGAAAACTAACCAAGTTGATGACCGAATGGGAAACCATTCATGAAGAACTGGAACACATAAGTTAAGTCGTTTATGGAAGAATACTTTTTTCAATGTCCTTGTTGTTGGGAAGACATTTCAATGCTATTGGATTATTCTGTTTCCCACCAAAGTTATGTAGAAGATTGCGAGGTGTGTTGCAATCCTATTCAAATAACAGTCAGTGTTTCCGAAGGTGTGCTTGAAGCTTTCAGCGCTGAAAGTATTGAGCAATAGCATATTACTTTATTTGTAATTTCCTTATTTAAATAAAATATCTTTATACTCTTGTAAAAGCAATTCATTATTAGGTTATTTTTAATGGCATGCAAGAGAACTTTCTTCATTACGTTTGGCAATTTAAGAAGTTTAACACTCAGGAATTAAAAACAACTACTGGTGAGGAAATCTCTTTGCTTCATAGTGGGCACCATAATTTAAATGAAGGTCCAGACTTTTTCAATGCACAAGTAAAAATTGACGATCAATTATGGGGGGGTAATGTGGAAATACACATTAATTCTAGCGATTGGTACGTACATAACCATGAGGTAGATTCGGCCTATGACAATGTCATCCTTCATGTGGTCTATGAGCACGACACAGATATTTTCAGAAAAGACAATTCTATAATTCCAACTTTAGTATTAAAAGATTTAATTCATAAAAATGTTCTCCAGAACTATCAAAAGCTGTTGATGACGCCTCGCAAATGGATCAACTGTGAAAACGATTTTGCCGAGGTCGATGATTTTTTAATGTCAAATTGGCTAGAGCGTTTATACGTTGAACGCCTGGAGCGAAAATCGAGAGCCATAGAAGTTTTATTAGAGTCTTCCAAAAACGATTGGGAAGGCATTTTATTTAAGCTTTTGGCCAAAAACTTTGGTTTGAAGGTAAATGGTGATGCGTTTTTTAGTATGTCTAATTCCTTTGATTTTTCAATGGTCAGAAAAATACAATCACAACCCTTGCAATTAGAAGCCTTATTTTTTGGTCAGTTGGGAATGTTGGATAAAAATATTGAGAACGCCTATTACCTAAGCTTAACTAAAGAGTATCAATTTTTAAAGCAAAAGTTCAACCTCTCAAATAATGAAGTTACGCCTCCTCAATTTTTTCGATTGAGACCACCAAATTTTCCGACAATCAGACTCTCACAGTTTGCAATGCTATACCACCAGCATCCTAGTTTGTTTACTAAGATTGTGACTGCCGATAACATTGAGGCTTTATATCAATTATTTAACGTAGCAACCTCTGAATTTTGGAAAACCCATTTTACATTTGAGAAAACATCCCGCGCTTTAAAAAAGTCGTTGACCAAGAGCTTTGTTGATTTATTGTTGATCAATACGATTCTTCCCTTAAGATTTTGTTATCAACAAAATCAAGGCGGAAACGCAGTCGAATCGAGCTTTTTAATGGCGCGGCAAATTGCTTCTGAACAAAATGCAATTATTAAAGCATTTAATAATTTAAGACCCATTTCAGACTCAGCTTTAACGTCTCAAGCGTTGATTCAGTTGAAAACAGAATATTGCGACAAAAACCGATGTTTGAGTTGCGCTATCGGAAATTCGTTATTGGCTAAATAGAGGTTAGGATAATCAAACTACAAAATAAATAGTAACTTGCACCATGAGCATTTTTTATAGAGCTTTTTTTTATTTTCAAAAACGTGGCTATTACGTTTGTCAGCGTATTGCGGATAGATTTGGCATTAGAGCTAGAGTAGTGCGCACCTCATTTTTGTATCTAACTTTTGTAACGCTTGGTTTTGGCTTCGCCTTATATTTATTTATTGCCTTTTGGATGCGTATCAAAGATTTGATCTACACGAAACGTACGTCGGTTTTCGATTTATAACTTAGACGTCTTACCAAATCTTGAAAATTAAGGTTAAAAAAGTTCAAAGATCCACGCAGTCGTGGCTCTGGATAATTTTAATCGGCATGATATCAATCTACGGCAGCTTTAAACAATTACTTCTTCAGGAAGATTTTAGTGATTATACAATATCTGATGTTAGGCTTATCCTTTTTGCCTATGATGTTTAGTCTAATCCTATTATTTTGGATGTGCTTGAAACTGGACATTGACGAAAATGAAATCCGCATGGGGCTCGTTCCTCTTTAAAAAAAACTTGCTGGCCAAGATGTAAAAACCACTAACGTCCTGTATTATGAATTTGTTGGCGATTGGAGAATTCGACTTGGTACAACATACGGAACGGTAACAATACATCATGAAGTAAAGATTTAGCAATCGAACTTACAACCGAAAGAAAGTTTTTAATCGGTACCCGACAGGAATTGAGCTCACTGGAACATTTGAATAACTTTATCAACCGCAGAGCTCATTTAAAGTGTAAGTAGCGTTATTGGATTTTCAGGTCTCATGTTTCACTCTAAAATGTTCATGTTTTAAGGCTTGTATATCTTCATAATCTTCACAGGTGATAGGAACTTCTTCTGAAACAATCATTTTGGGATCTTGAAATTCCTGAAAAATAAATTCATCTTCAATTATTGATTAGCCTAATTTTCTTTTTAACAACCAAATTTTTATAAAATCAATTATTTTTAGCATCTTGTGGTGTTTTTTAAACAATTATAACTAACCACATAAAAATCACTTATGAAGAATTATCTTCTTGCTCTATTTAGTACATTATTACCAATTTTAATTTTTGCCCAAGATTTTGATATCAAAGGAGAAACATTAAATCCTTCAACCAATATTAACGATGGGGTTATTAATATAGATGTAACGGGAGGTGTTCCACCATACACTTACAGATGGAGTAATCAAAGTACACCTTTAAGCTCAAATGAAGCGACCGGTCTAACTGAAGGAGTGCCTTACACGGTGGTTGTTACCGATGCTGTAGGAGATTCGAAAACGGCAGTATTTACTGTGAACAGTCAAGCTATCACTGAAGTTTTTAATGGAATTATGACTCCTGCGGTAGCTACTTTAGGGAGCGTTTTATTTTGGGATCCATTTGCTGCAATAGGGGTTTATGATCCCGTTGTTTATGCTGATGCCAAACGAATTGGTGTTCCAAATTGGACTAATGAGGTTAATAACAAATACATTCTTAAACAATGGCTTTTACCAGAGGGCGCTGAGGTTTCCAAAAACGCTCCCATTGCAATAATAACGGACAAAGAAGGCAAGGAAATTATTGTAAACTCTGAAGTTCGAGGTAAACTGAAGTATCTTCTTAATGAAGGCCAAACTATTTATAACTCTGATAATAAAAAGCATGTTATTGAAGAGGGTGCACACATCTTCGGTGAAGTTGTCTATGACAAACCCATAGTTTTGACACATCCTAACGGAGACCCTTTAACAAAACCGATTCCTTTTATTGTGATTTGGTTAGTGTTAGGTGCCGTGTTTTTTACGATCAGAATGGGCTTTATCAATTTCCGTGGTTTTAGACACGCCCTTGATTTGGCTCGTGGAAAATATGATGATCCTGATGCTCCTGGTCAAGTAACCCATTTTCAAGCTTTGGCTACTGCCGTTTCAGGGACGGTTGGTCTGGGTAATATTGCTGGTGTTGCTGTGGCGATTTCATTAGGTGGAGCAGGAGCAACATTTTGGATGATTGTATGCGGTATTTTAGGAATGTCGACAAAGTTTGTAGAATGTACTTTGGGTGTAAAATATAGAGACATCTTACCTGATGGACGTGTTTTTGGAGGTCCCATGAATTATCTCCGCTACGGACTTGAAAAGCGAAATATGAAAGGCTTAGGTAAAGTCTTGGCTGGAGTATTTGCAGTCCTTGCGGTGGGCGCCTCTTTTGGTGGAGGAAATATGTTTCAGGCCAACCAATCTTTTGAACAGTTGGCAGGTCAATTTCCAGTGTTGGTAGGTAATGGATTTTGGTTTGGGATTGTTACCGCCGCTTTAGTTGGTGTGGTTATCATCGGTGGAATAAGTAGTATTGCGAAAGTGACTGGAAAGGTTGTGCCCATTATGGCCTCTATTTATATAGTTGCAGCCTTGGCAGTTATTATAATGAACATTCAAAATATAGGCCCTGCATTTTCCGCAATTGTTGATGGCGCTTTTAGTCCTTCAGCTTTAAAAGGTGGTGTGATAGGTGTTTTGGTTGTTGGTTTTCAGCGAGCAGCATTTTCTAACGAGGCTGGTGTAGGTTCTGCAGCGATAGCCCATAGTACGGCAAAAACGAATAATCCGCCTTCAGAAGGTTTTGTAGCCTTATTGGAACCCTTTATTGATACCGTTGTAGTTTGTACGCTTACAGCATTAGTTTTAATCTTTACAGGAATGCATGAGGTTGAAGGTATGGCAGGGGCACAATTGACCTCTGATGCTTTTGCAAGTCAAATTTCTTGGTTCCCCTATGTATTAGCATTAGCTGTTTTCTTGTTTGCGTTTTCAACAATGATTTCTTGGTCTTATTACGGAATGAGAGCTTGGACTTACTTATTCGGAAAAAGCAAGAAAGTAGAATTCGTTTATAAAATGTTATTCTTAGTTTTTGTAGTTGTTGGAGCTTCTGTAAGTTTAGGTGCTGTTTTGGACTTCTCGGATATGATGATCCTTGCGATGGCTTTCCCTAATATTATTGGATTGTATATCATGTCAACAGAAGTCAAGATTGATTTAGATTCTTACGTTAAAAAATTAAAAGCCAATCTGCTTTATAAAAAGCAGGGGCCAAATAAATAAATAAGAATATATTATGGCATTAAAATCCCATTTCAGGTTTACTAACAGTCAACGGAATGGGATTTTTTTATTGGCCGTCCTCATCGTAATCTTCCAGAGCATTTATGCCTTTGTTGATTTTACTTCGGATGACATACAACCTGATACAAAAGCCTTGGAGAAATTTAGGCTCCAACTTGATTCATTAAAGAAGGTAGAAGTAGAGAAAAATAAACCTAAGGTCTATCCGTTCAACCCTAATTATATTACAGATTTTAAAGGTTATACACTCGGGATGTCCACAGAGGAAATAGATCGTTTATTGGCATTTAGAGAGAAGGACCAGTGGATTAATTCCGCAAAACAATTTCAAGAGGTTACCAATGTTTCAGATTCTTTGCTCGATGCGTTGGCGCCGTTATTTAAATTTCCAGAATGGATTACCAATCCAAAACCTAAAATTAATTGGTCGGAACAGTCAAAAAACATAAATCAAAAAAATAACAGTTCTAAAACCTACGATCAAAAGAAAGATTTAAATACGGCTTCAGCCCAAGATCTACAGAAAGTCAACGGCATCGGCGAAAAACTCTCTGATAATATCATCAAATATCGAAATAAGTTTAGAGGTGGTTTTATTTCGGAAATCCAACTTCAGGACATTTATGGATTGTCACCCGAAGTTATAGAGCGTGTCAATAATGATTTTGCAGTTAAATCGCCACGAGCAATAGAAAAGATTAGTTTGAATACCGCATCAAAGGAGCAATTAGTTACTGTTCAGTATATTGATTATGAGATCGCACATTATATCATTGAGCAAAGAACTTTGAGAGATGGCTTCAAATCATTTGAGGAACTATTAAAAGTTAAAAACTTCCCGGTTAAAAAATTCGAGATAATTAAGTTATATTTGACCCTCAATTAAATGAAAATATTAAGCATATGAATAGCATGTACTTCACCGAAGAACATCAACTTTTTAGAAAGAGTTTACAAGATTTTTTAAAAAAGGAAGTCGTACCTCATATTGATAAATGGGAAGAGACAGGAACGATTGAACGTTTTATCTGGAAAAAATTTGGTGACATGGGTTTTTTTGGAATCAACTACCCTGAAGCGTATGGTGGCATGAACTTAGATTTATTCTATACCGTAATTTTTCTCGAAGAATTGCAAAAAATAAATTCTGGTGGCTTTGCGGCTGCTATGTGGGCGCATGCTTATCTTGCCATGACGCATCTTAATCTAGAAGGCAGCCATGAAATAAAAGAAAAATATTTGGCACCGAGCATTGCCGGTAATAAAATAGGCTGCTTGTGCATTACTGAGCCTTTTGCAGGAAGTGATGTTGCAGGAATGCGAACCACTGCTGAAAAGAAAGGTGATGTATATGTGATCAATGGTTCCAAAACCTTCATCACTAATGGTATTTACAGTGATTATTTAGTGGTTGCGGCCAAAACAAATCCTGAAGCAGGACATAACGGGATGAGTATTTTTGTGATGGATAGGGATACGCCAGGTATTACAGCTTCTAAACTTGATAAGTTAGGATGGAGAGCGTCAGATACTGGAGAGATTTCATTTGATAATGTAATCATTCCTGCGGATCAGCTTATGGGAGAAGAAGGCAAAGGATTTCCATACATCATGCAGCATTTTGCTTTAGAAAGATTGATCATGGGGATTAATGCACATGCGAGAGCTGAGTTTGCATTGGAGTATGCGATTCAATACATGTCTGAACGTACTGCTTTCGGCAAAACCATTGATAAGTTTCAAGCTTTGCGTCATAAAGTAGCAGATTTTTATACCGATATGACAATCTGTAAAGAGTTCAATTATTCAGTAGCGTATCGTTTAAATAAAGGAGAATATGTGGTCAAAGAAGCCACCATGTCAAAATTGCATTCCACTAAAATGGCAGATGAAGTCATTTACGGTTGTCTTCAATTTTTAGGTGGTTATGGATATATGGAAGACTATCCTCTGGCGCGTTTGCTCCGTGATAGTAGATTAGGCCCAATCGGAGGTGGCACCTCTGAAATTTTAAGAGAAATTATCGCTAAAATGGTGATCGATAAGAAAGATTACAAACCGGCGACTTAATTTTTTAAATCATCATTTAGCGAAAATATAAACTAATTATCGCTAAAATTGTTATAGATAAGAAAATTATAAAGCCGCGAATTAATTTGTTAAATTATCGTTTTTGCAAAAAGTTAAAGTAATTACGCTAAAGTTGTGATGAATAGCTACAATTAAAAAACCACTGGTATAATTAATTCGGAATCATTATATTAGCTGATGTCTAAATCAACTATAGTGAAATAAAAAAATCAAGACTTATGCTTGCTTTATATAAATTTTAATGTGATAATGCGCGTTGATTTAATCATTCGTTAATTAATTATACGTTTGGCATTTGCCACTAATATTTACAAACAATTGCTCAAATTCCCTCCCAAATTAGCAATTGTTTTCATACGAGATCGATACTTAACCCATCTACACATAACAACATGAGAGTCAATTATTTCAAATACCTACTGACGATATCAATTTTCTTTTTTTGTTTCTCGGCCTTTTCACAAAAGGAAATTAAGAATAAAATTTCTGATTTTGGCACATTGGTGCCTATAGAAAGCGCAAGCATTTACGTGCAAAATACCACCATAGGAACCGTCAGTAATGCTGATGGTAAGTTTGTGTTACTCGTGCCTGTGCAGTTTGAAAAGGATACTTTGGTCATTTCATCCATAGGCTATAAAAGTTTCAAAACTCTAGTAGATGAGTTTGATAATACGCAAGATATTTATTTAGAAGAGGATATCGCTTCTTTGGATGAAATTGTGCTTATTGCTGAAAACAGGCCAAAAACAGCGAATGATATTGTATTAAAAGCGCTAGAGAAATTATCAACTAACATGCCCGAAACACCGTATCTTCAAAAAGGCTTTTTACGTCATAAAGAGCGCAACCGGCGCGAATTTAAATGGCTCATAGAAAGTGCCGTAACGGTTTATGACTCCAGTTATACATCTTCGGCAACTTCCAATCTTAAAATAAATGTGGATCAGGTCAGAAAAAGTTATGATTTGAGAGATGTGGATAGCTTGCTAACTTATACTGCCTATTTGAAAGAAAAAGGAAATCGACGAAACCTGCAGGCACGAAACTTAAGAAGAGATACCATCCAGACATCCAGCTTAGTGAAAGCCATAAAATGGAATGACACCCGAATTAATGGGTTGCAAAATTTGTTTGAAAGCAAATTGAATATTCTAAGAAACACCAATATTAATCGGGCTTTGTTTGGTGATGATATTTTGGACAAGCACCAATTTAGATTAGACACCATTTTAGTGGACAACGATAGAAAGATTTATAAAATTGAGATCTCAGAAAGTCACCAATTTGTAAACCTAGAGACGAAAGGAATTTTTAATGATGGCTACCACCCGAAAGGTTGGCTCTATATTTATTATGATAATTACGCCATCAAAAAATTAGAATACGAACTGGTTGCCGCCTCCGACGCTCAGAAAAGCAGAAGTAAAACGCTTTTTGATACCCATATTAACCATAAGTTGATTATGACGTTTAGAGAGTATCAAGATAAAATGTATCTTAATTACATTTATTATGAAACGCCAAAATTGGTAAACGTCGGTCATAAACCAACTAAGCCTGGTGAAGTAAACGAGGAGTCCAATGCCGACGAGCGATTTTACTACACAGTTCAAGAATTGTTGTTTACAGAGATCATTCTTGATCCAGAAGTCATTGAAGTCGCGCTTCAAAAGCGATGGGATCCAGATATCTTTGCGGTAAAACCTTATAACAAAGAATTTTGGAGAAATTACAATACACTTTTGGAGAGTGAGGAGGATCAAAAGCTGATTCAGGATTTGACCAAGCGCTCTTCTCTATATAAAGATTAATTTAAAGAGATTGATCCTGATTGATGTTTTTGCCTTAATGTTAATGAGGTGTAAATTCAATTATAGTGGCAAATACAGATTGTATTTTCTAGCTTTTATGACTATGTTTTTTAATGATTATTACTGAAATGAAAGAGTATTGAAAAAGTTAAAGATGTAGGCACTAAGCATCAATAGTACGTTGTTTTCGATAGGCGTTATTTCAGTGGTAAAGTGGAATCTATGGTTGGTCCACAATATTGGTATTTATTAATCTTACTGGCATTACCTAATTTGGTATCTCAAACACAAAATTTCAGAATACTGGATAAGCGTAATTTTAGTAAAAAGGAAAGTTATAGTGTTTGCATTTATGATATGTGTGGTATTTAAGGCCTTATAATTAGCTAGATATTTTTTTTTAAAATTTTGATTGCAAATTATAATTTACTTTTTATATTTGCAACCTGAAATTCTAAAAGAGAGGAGGTTAAGACACTATGTTAGTAATACCAATTAAAGAAGGAGAAAATATAGATAGAGCGTTAAAGCGTTACAAACGTAAGTTTGATAAGACTGGTACGAAACGCCAGCTGCAAGCTCGCAAGCAATTTGATAAGCCTTCAGTTCTGACTAGAACTGCAAATCAGAAAGCCCAATACATTCAACATCTAAGAGATCGAGAAAACGTATAATTAATATTTCGAAATCAAATAAAAGAGATTCCTGCACTTGCAGGAATTTTTTTGTTCTATCTTTAATGAACCAAATCTACAAACGAGTTCTTCAATGCATACCGAACAATCACAATTCTTACCTTTTTCAGAGTATTTACTACATGAGAAAAACTATTCAGCTTTAACGGTCAAGGCCTATCTTTCAGATCTTGGGAGTTACTCAGAATTTGTTTCTAGAGATTACGACTCAGAAACCATCCAAAATGTGAATTATCCTCAAATTAGAAGTTGGATCGTGTATCTGGTGGAACAAAAAATCTCCAATAGAAGTATCAATCGCAAGATTTCTTCACTGAATTCCTATTTTAAGTTTTTAATTAAAACAGAAACTATTGAGGCTAATCCATTATCAAAACACAAAGCTTTAAAAACAGATAAGAAAGTCCAAATCCCTTTTTCACAAAAGGAAATGGAAGAAGTAATTGACATCTTAGCTCTAAAAACTGATTTTGAAGGTATCAGAAATCGTTTTATTGTTGAGCTTTTTTATGCAACAGGCATCAGGCGGATAGAGCTTATCCAAATTAAGCTCAAAGATTTCGATTTAAGTAACAAAACATTAAAAGTACTTGGGAAACGAAATAAAGAGCGCTTTGTTCCGTTAATTGATAGTGTAGTGAGGACAGCCGGCGATTATTTGCGGATGAGAAATGAATTGGAAATTATTAAAGACCCCGAATATTTGTTTTTAACCAAAAGGGGTTTAAAAGTATATGAAACTCTTGTTTACAGAATTATAAATGAGTATTTTAGTCAGGCTTCTCACAAAGTAAAAAAGAGTCCGCATATATTGAGGCACTCCTTTGCAACTCATTTACTTAACCAAGGAGCGGATTTAAATGCTGTTAAAGAATTACTTGGACATACAAGTCTCGCAGCGACCCAAATCTATACGCATAGTAGTATTGCGGAATTAAAAAAAGTATATGCTAAAGCGCATCCAAGAAGTAATAGAAAGTAACTAGTGTCTAACCAAATGAAGGTGTGAGTTTGTATGAGCCTCATGCCTTAATTTATTAAAAACCCAACAGATGAAAGTAATCACACAATCCGTTAATTTTACTGCAGACAAAAAATTGATCGACTTCATTCAAAAAAGAATGGATAAGCTAGATTTGTTTTATGACAAAGTCATCCAAACTGATGTTTATCTTAAAGTTGAAAACACAAGTGATAAGGAAAATAAGATATTTGAAGCCAGGGTAAACGTTCCAGGAGATAGTTTTGTAGTTAAGAAACAATGTAGAACGTTTGAAGAAGGAGCAGATATGGCAATTTCATCGTTGGAAAGACAACTAAAAAAGAGAAAAGAGAAATTAAGGTCACATTTGTGAAAAAAATATTAAAAAAATGTTTTGAATAAATAAATAATTCTATACATTTGCAGTCCGTTAGAAATAGCGGGCTTTTTTATTGAAGCAAAAGACAGTAAAAAGCCGATGTAGCTCAGCTGGCTAGAGCAGCTGATTTGTAATCAGCAGGTCGTGGGTTCGAGTCCCTCTATCGGCTCTTAATTATTGAAACAGTGCTAGGGAATTAAATTTAGTTTGAAAACAGAACAAAAATTTAATTGGGACGAGAAGTTTATCCGGAGCGCAGTGGAAGAGAGTACCTTTATCGGCTCTTAATTCCTGCGAAGGCAGGAATCTCAAAACAGTAATGTTTAGAGAACGTTCATTAAAAGATTGAAAGTGACATTTAAAATTATATATTTTAAATGATTTGGGGAGATACTCAAGCGGCCAACGAGGGCAGACTGTAAATCTGCTGACTACGTCTTCGCAGGTTCGAATCCTGCTCTCCCCACTAAACTTTTAAATAAGCTACGGTCAAAAGCTCACTTTTGTAAAGTTATGTTTTAAAAGTTTAAGTAAGGGTTTGTCCTTACGGATTACCGACCTAAGGGAGGTAATCGACAATTCCTGCGAAAGTAGGAATCTCAAATTTGAGTGCTATAAGCGAAAGTTTGAAAACGTTCATTAAATATTGGAATTTGGAATTGCTTTAAAAGTTATTTCATAAAATTGCGGGAGTAGCTCAGTTGGTAGAGCGTCAGCCTTCCAAGCTGAATGTCGCCGGTTCGAACCCGGTCTCCCGCTCAAAGAGTGGAATGTCGTCACGCCTCAAAGCGTGATCACCCGCTCAAAAGTGAAATGTCGTCACGCTTCCATGTGTCGTCCCTCACTTACGAGTAGCAGTCACGTACAAAAACGTGATTACCCGCTCAAAGAATAGGTTTTAACCATTAATAAATGTGATGGTCTATTCTCAGTATGTTTCAAGTTTCTTGTTACAGCTTTTTGAACTTGAAATCAGGAACCTGAAACCACCAAACTCAAACGCCGGTGTAGCTCAGGGGTAGAGCGTTTCCTTGGTAAGGAAGAGGTCACGAGTTCAATTCTCGTCATTGGCTCTTTTCAAATAAGCAAAATTAAATTTTTGAACACTAATATAAATTAAGATTAA
>JBBSRC010000013.1:0-58418 GCA_038243395.1 Flavobacteriales bacterium
CTAGGGCTTTTAACCATGGCCGTGGGCTGTTTATTGTTTTATCCAGCCGCTTCGTATCGTGTGTTCGGTATTTTTATGTTGGCCTATTTTATATTGGCAGCGGGGATTACCTTTTTGCAAGTTGCAGCAAATCCTTTTGTTGCCGTATTAGGCACGGAAGATGGCGCATCAAGTCGATTAAATTTATCGCAAGCTTTTAATTCATTGGGAACCGCTGTAGCTCCTGCGGTTGGTGCTTTGTTTATCTTGAGTGATGTCATCAAAACTAAAGATGAAATTGCTGTATTGGACAACACGACAAAAGAAGCCTATTTAGCATCAGAAGCTGCAGCAGTGCAGACGCCATTTTTAGGGTTGGCATTATTTATAGCTTTGATTGCCATCATCTTTTTGTTTGCGAAACTGCCAAAAATGATTTCAGAAACCTCAACAGGAACTTATAGAGAAGCATTTAAAAACAAAAAATTGATGCAAGGGGTTTTGGGGATCTTTTTTTATGTGGGTGCTGAAGTCGCCATAGGTAGTTACTTAGTCAATTACTTTTTAGATATGAATTTGGTATCCGTTATTAAAGACAGTGGCCTCATGAAATCTATTGCTGAAACTATTCTCAATTCTGGATTAACAGGGAAAGACGACAAAGCGGTAGTAGGTGTTTTTGTAACCTTTTACTGGTCGGGCGCCATGATTGGCCGCTTTGCAGGAGCGTATTTGACCCGCGTTATGAAACCAGGTAAAGTGCTGGCTATTTTCGCGATTATTTCCATTGGTTTAATTGTTTTATCAATCAGCACGGTTGGCTTGGTTAGTATGTGGAGTATATTGGCCGTTGGTTTATTCAACTCTATTATGTTCCCAACTATTTTCACATTGGCAATTGACGGCATCGGACATTTAAAACCTAAAGCATCAGGATTATTATGTACTGCCATTGTTGGTGGAGCAATCATTCCTCCATCATTCGGCTATTTAACCGATATCATTGCGTTCAAAAATGCCTTGTTGATTATTATTTTATGCTATGCCTATATCGTTTGGTTTGGTTATAAAAATGGGAAGGCGAAGGTGGTTGTCGTATAAGTGTTTAAACAATTGATAGATAAGAATACAACAACATAGGCAAACGGAAAATCCTCCTCCTTTTCTTAAGGAGAGGTGCCCTTGAGCGGAGGAGTTGCTGGTAATAATTTTGATAATAAAAAGATAGGTATCTAATAAAATAAAAATTAATGAAAATATTTGGCCTTATAACTCTATTTGCTTCGGTGCTCATGCTTCAATGCAAAGCGCCTGCAGAGCTATCAGGCCAAGTTAAACTCACGTCTTTTGTGAATTCGTTCATTGGAACTGACGGCCCTGGAAATACGTATCCTGGAGCAACTGTTCCTTTTGGCATGGTGCAATTAAGCCCAGATATCGGGATTTCTGGATGGGACCGAATTGCCGGATATTTTTATCAAGACTCCATCATTTCTGGATTTTCACACATGCATTTATCGGGAACAGGTGCAGGCGATCTTTACGATATTTTAGTAATGCCCACCAACAGCCGATTTTCAGAACGGATGGAAGCCAATCACTTCAAGCCATTCTCAAGTTTTTCCCACGACAAAGAATCCGCATCACCAGGATATTATTCGGTAGATTTGTTGGATTACGGAATCAAAGCAGAACTGACCGCAACTGAACGCACTGGCATTCATAAATACACCTTTCCAAAGGATAAAAACAGTAAAATTCATATCGATTTAGGGTATTCTCTAAATTGGGACAGTCCGACCGATACGCATATTAATGTAGTGAATAACACCACGATCGAAGGGTACAGGAAATCCACAGGATGGGCAAAAGACCAACGTGTGTTTTTTGTGATCAAACTTTCCAAACCTATTGACGGCTATGACGTTTTCAGAAATGAATCGATCACAACGTCGCCAACTACGGGTAAGAATACGAAGATTATTTTAAATTATTCGACGTCAGAAGGCGAAGCCATCGTCTTAAAGACTGGACTTTCCACCGGAAATATCGAAGGTGCTTATAAATCTTTAGAAATGGAAGCGTCAGATTTCGATTTTGAAGCATTAAAAGCCCAAGCTGCATCTAAATGGGAAACCCAACTCAGTAAAATCAAAGTTACCATGGCAGACGATACTCAAAAACGTATTTTCTATACCATGTTATATCAATCCATGTTGGCTCCAACTTTATTAAGTGACCACAATGGCAATTATAAAGGCGCCAATGATTCGATCATGAAAGTTGTTGATTTTGATCGTTATGATACGTTTTCACTATGGGATACCTACCGCGCAGCACATCCGTTGTACACTATTTTGCATCCCAATCGAGTTTCTGACATGGTCAATTCCATGCTTGCTCATTATAAAGAAACCGGATTACTGCCCGTGTGGTCCATGCAAGGCAATGAAACTAATATGATGATCGGTTATCATGCGGTGCCAGTGATTGTAGATGCTTATTTTAAAGACATTAAAAATTTTGATGCTGAATTGGCTTATAAAGCCTGCATTACAAGTGCTACGGACAATTCCCGACAAATCGACGAGTATATGGCATTGGGGTTTGTGCCTGCAGGCGAAAAGGAAGATGATTGGTCAGTTTCTAAAACTTTAGAATATGCTTATGACGATTGGTGTATTGCACAATTTGCAAAAGCTCTAGGAAAGACGGAGGATTATATGACTTTCACAAAACGCTCGGAGAATTGGCGTAACGTTTATGATAGCCAAAGCACCTTTATGCGTCCTAAATTAAAAGACGGCGAATTTCTTTCAGATTTTGTTACTAAGGACTATTCCCCTTATTTTTGTGAAAGTAACGCTTGGCAATATTTTTGGTCAGTGCAGCACAATATTGAAGGATTAACTGAAATTGTTGGGGGAAAAGAAAGGTTTGAAAAAAAGTTAGATTCCATGTTTACTTTACATCCACTTGCGGAAGATGTTTTACCGATTTTTAGTACGGGAATGATCGGTCAATATGCCCACGGAAATGAACCCAGCCACCATGTTGCTTATTTGTACAATTACATTGAAAGGCCCTGGAAAACTCAAGAATTAGTTCGTGAAATTCTAGAAACCCAATATCAAAATGAACCAAACGGGCACTGCGGCAATGAAGATTGCGGACAAATGTCGTCATGGTACGTGTTCAGCGCGTTAGGTTTTTATCCTGTGAATCCGGCGCAAGGCGTTTATGCATTTGGTTCGCCAATAATTGACACGGCGACCATTCGTTTAGAAAATGGAAAAACCTTTACTGTAAACGCAGTAAACAATAATCCAGAAAATAAGTACATTCAATCTATTTCATTGAATGGCGCGTTGATTGAACGGAATTACATCACACATAAAGAGATTATGGAAGGTGGCAAATTAGAGTTTTTTATGGGAAGTAAACCTAATAAAGACGTAAAAAATACAATGGCACCGTCATCTAAATTATATAATTAAAAAGAGCATTCTATGTCAAACAGGAGAAATTTTATAAAAAAAGCAGCCTTAGGTACTATTGGCATCAGTTCGGTTTTAAGTTGCAATAACTTGAACTCTCAAGAACCTGTTTTGGCGGCAAATGCAGCTAATGCAAAACGTAAGCTAGGTAGTAAACCTTTCGTGATTTCGACCTGGAATCATGGCCTACCGGCTAATGAGGAAACTTGGAAGCAGTTGAAAAACGGAAAATCTGCCTTGGATGCCATTGAGGCGGGAATGCGAATCCCTGAAGCTGATCCTAAAATAAGAAGTGTTGGTTATGGCGGTTTTCCCGATAGAGATGGCAAAGTCACTTTAGATGCCTGTATCATGGATCACAACAGTGATTGTGGTGCGGTTTCTTTTTTGCAAGGCATCAAACATCCCATTTCCGTGGCGAAAAAAGTATTGCAAAATACGCCTCATGTGATGTTGTCTGGCGAAGGCGCACTTCAATTTGCGTTATCCGAAGGCTTTAAGGAAGAAAACTTATTGACCGCAGAATCTGAAGCCGATTGGAAAAAATGGATGGAAGAATCTAAGTATAAACCGGTCATCAATATGGAAAACCACGATACGATTTCCATGTTGGTCATTGATAATGATGGTAATATTTCGGGCGGTTGCACCACCAGTGGTGCGGCTTGGAAGATGCACGGGCGAGTAGGCGATTCGCCAATTATTGGTGCTGGCTTATTTTTAGATAATGAAGTCGGTGCAGCAGCAGCTACAGGATTGGGCGAAGCTGTGATAAGAACCGCAGGGAGTGCGATGGTAGTTGAATTGATGCGCCAAGGAAAATCGCCATTGGAAGCGTGTAAGGAAATTGTGGAACGCATTTACAATAAGCACAAAAACCATAAAGACATGGAATATTTGCAAGTTGGATTTATCGCTTTGAATAAAAATGGCGAACATGCAGGGTATAGCTTGCGTTCAGGTTTTAATTACGCCATTTATGATGAAGCTGAGGGCAACCGAATGGAAGATGCCACTTTCAAGATGGCTTGGGAGGAATAAAAAAGCCTCATCCGTAACTGCTGACAAAGCAGTTCCGACCTCTTTAAATCCCGCCTGAATGGCACGGGCAGAAAGAGGTCAACGGAGAATTCACTTAAATTCTGATATTGTGTTAATTAAGGATTATAACAGAGATTGATTCTATTAAATGTAGAATGATTAGCCCCAGCGAGGCGACATATTAATAGCATCAAAGTGACGAATACAAAAAGCCCCAGCGGGGCGACATGTTAATAGCTCCAGAGGAGCGACATATTAATAGCAATAATTAAATTTTTGAAAATGAATGTATTAAAAAAAATGCTGGTATTGGTTGTCATAGCCATGATGGCCTCATGCCAAGAGAGTAAAGAACCAAAAGTGTTCACGGAGAATGACATCGCCATTATTCCAAAACCGGTAGAATTAACCTTAGAACAAGGCACATTTGAGTTTGATAAGAACACACAATTTATCACTTCAGATGCTTCTCAAAAAGAAGTCATTTCTGTATTATCTGATAAATTTAAAAATGCAGCTGGATGGACTTTGGGCGTCTCAGAAAACGCACCTAAAGATAATTTTGTTCAATTTGTAATGGATGGAAATTTAGAAGATGAAGCCTACAAAATGGACGTCAATTCTGATCGTGTGTTAATATCGGCAAAAGGGAATGCTGGTTTTCTATATGGATTAGAAACGCTTAGACAATTGCTTCCTACAACTATCGAAAGTTCAAAATCGGTATCAGGTAGCTCATGGGAAATTCCAAATTTGACCATCAAAGATCATCCACGTTATAGTTACAGAGGATTGATGTTGGATGTTTCACGTCACTTTTTCGAAATTGATTATTTAAAATTAACCATCGATCGTTTGGCCATGCTGAAAATGAACGTTCTTCATTTGCATTTAGTAGATGACCAAGGCTGGCGCATCGAAATTAAAAAATATCCAAAACTTACAGAAGTTGGTGCTTGGCGAGTGGATCAAGAAGACAAGCATTGGGATGGACGTAATGAAACTACCGCCGATGAAAAAGGAACTTATGGTGGTTTTTATACTCAAGAGGAGTTGAAAGATTTAGTGGCATATGCAGCTACAAAAAATGTGGAAATCATTCCAGAAATCGAAATGCCTGCACACGTGACTTCAGCCATTGCAGCCTATCCTGAATTGTCATGTCATGAACGCCCAGTTGGTGTGCCGTCAGGTGGTGTTTGGCCAATTACAGATATCTATTGTGCAGGAAAAGAAAGTACATTCGAGTTTTTAGAAAATGTGTTATTGGAAGTCATGGAGATTTTCCCATCGAAATACATCCACGTTGGTGGCGACGAAGCGACCAAAACCAATTGGGCAACATGTCCAGATTGTAAAAAAAGAATGCAAACCGAAGGCTTAAAGAATGTTGAAGAACTACAAAGCTATTTTATTAAAAGAATGGAGCGTTTTATTTCTACACATGACAAAAAATTAATTGGGTGGGATGAAATTTTGGAAGGTGGTATCGCGCCAGAAGCTACAGTAATGAGTTGGAGAGGTGTTGCAGGTGGTGTTGAAGCGGCTAAGCAAGGACACGATGTCATAATGACACCAGGGTCACATGCTTATTTTGACCATTATCAAGGGCCACAAAACGAAGAGCCATTGGCTTGGGGTGGTTACACGCCACTAAGCCAAGTGTATACATTTGATCCAACGGTTGACACCATGACCGAAGCTGAAGCCAAACACGTTTTGGGCGGACAAGCAAACTTATGGTCAGAACAAATTAAAACGACCGAACATTCAGAATACATGATCTTCCCAAGATTGGCGGCATTATCTGAAACATTATGGTCCACTAAAGAATCTCGTAATTGGGAAGATTTCTCTTCACGTATTGAGACCATGTTTGAGCGTTATGATGCTATGGGCATCAATTATGCGAAAAGTGCTTATTTGGTAATGGAAGATGTGAAAATAGACATGGATACCAAAGAGGTATCAGTGGAATTAAAAAATGAATTTACCGATGCTGATATTCGTTACACTTTAAACGATGAGAAATTATCTGATAAAGCGACCAAATATACTGAGCCCATCAAAATTGATAAAACGACAGAAATTCATGCGTCATTATTTAAAAATGACAAACCTGTTGGTAAGCCATTTAATACTACTATCGAATTTCATAAAGCTGTTGGTAAAAACGTAAGCTTTAAAGAGAAATATGATGATCGCTACCAAGGCGAAGACGAATTTGGATTAGTCAATTCCTTGCGTGGTACAAAGAATTTCTCAGATGGTCATTGGCAAGCTTGGCTAGGCAAAGACATGGAAGCAGTGATTGATTTAGGAGAAGAAACTTCAATAAAAGAAGTTACTTTAGGAACTATGGAAAATCAAGGCCCTGGCATTTATTTTCCAACTGCAGTGACCGTTTCTGTTTCTAATGATGGTAAAACGTATAAGGAAGTCGGAACAGAAACACGAGAGTTTGCTAAAAACCCGTCTTTCGATTTAAAAGAATTCAAAATTTCTTTTGAAGAGCAGAAAGTGAGATATGTAAAAGTAGGGGCCACAAGTTTAAAAACACTTCCAAAAGGGGGCGATGTGTGGTTATTTGTTGATGAAATTATAATTAATTAGGGATGAATTGGAGCCGAATTGTAATCGCAACCTTACTCTTCTTCAGCATAGCAAAGAACGGTATTGCTCAAACTGATTATGTGCCAACTCAAAGCAATTTGGAAGCAAGGCAATGGTTTGAGGATGCTAAATTCGGACTCTTTATTCATTGGGGGGTGTATAGTATTTTGGGTGATGGCGAATGGGTTATGAATAACCAAAACATCGCGATTGATGCCTATGAGAAATTGCCTTCGTTTTTCAATCCTATTGCATTCGATGCTGAAGAATGGGTTAAGATCGCTAAAGCTGCAGGAATGAAATATATTACCATCACGACAAGACATCATGATGGGTTTTCAATGTTTAATTCTAAAGCGTCAGATTATAACATTGTTGAGAAAACACCTTATGGGAAAGATGTGATCAAAGATTTAGCAGTGGCCTGTGAGAAAGAAGGAATCAAACTTTTCTTTTATTATTCGTTATTAGATTGGCATCGCGATGATTATTTTCCAAGAGGCAAAACTGGTATTGGGATTGCTGGGCGGAAAGAAGGGGATTGGAATAATTATATCAACTTCATGAAGGCGCAGTTGACCGAGTTGTTGACCAATTATGGAGACATTGGCGGTATTTGGTTTGATGGCGACTGGGATAAAAAAGACGAAAACTGGCATTATGCCGAGATTTATAAATTAATTCATGACCTGCAACCACAATGTTTAATTGGGAATAACCATCACGACGCGATTAAGCAAGGTGAAGATTTTCAAATGTTTGAAAGAGATTTGCCTGGCGAGAATAAAACAGGTTTTGGCACTTCAGAATCATTTATTGGTAGTTTGCCAAGAGAAGTATGTGCGACGATTAATGGATCGTGGGGCTTTGATTTACAAGACCCAAAACATAAATCACAAAAGGAACTTGTGCACTATTTAGTGCGAGCTTCGGGGTTTGGCAGTAACCTATTATTAAATGTCGGGCCAATGCCCAATGGTAAAATACAGGAGGAACATATAAAATCCTTAGCTGAAATAGGCGATTGGTTACAAGTAAATGGTAAGACCATCTATGGAACAAAAGCAGGAATTATAGCCCCGAGTAAAGATTGGGTTTCAACCCAAAAAGGAAAGGTGCTTTATCTTCATTTATTAGAAAACAAAACTGGGGAATTTGTTATTCCAGAATTTAATGCAGCCATTAAATCGGCAAAACTATTCTCTAGCAAAAAGAATGTGAATATTAAACAATTTAAAGAGGGCTTGCGTATTACAATCCCTGAAGGAGAACAAAATGAAATCGATACCATTGTAGAAATAACCTTGAAATAAACAGGGTGTTTCGAAAATAAAATAAAATAAAATATATAATTCAAATTAATTAAAAATGAAATATTTTAAGAGTATTATAGTATTAGTTTTCTTAGTTGCCAATCAAATGACGGCACAAGAGAAGTTAACGAAAGAAGAACGCTTAGAGTGGTTTCAAGATGCTAAACTTGGCATCTTTATGCACTGGGGGTATTATGGCGTGAACGGCATTGGCGAATCCTGGTCGTTGTATCATAAACAGATCCCCTATGAGGATTATATGGCGCAAGGCAAACAGTTTACCGCTAAAAATTACGATCCGGAAGCGTGGGCAAAATTGTTCAAAAAAATTGGTGCGCGCTATGCCGTATTGACTACTAAACATCATGATGGTGTAGCGTTATGGGATACGAAAGTTAGCGACTTAAATGTGGTAAAAAAAACACCAGCGAAGCGTGACTTAGTTGCGCCTTTGGTGGATGCTCTGAGAAAAGAAGATCTAAAAGTAGGTTTATACTACTCGTTGATTGACTGGTCACATCCTGATTACGATGTTGTTTTTCCGAGACCTGATACCCGAAAAAATTATCCTCAGAAAAAACAGGAGCAATTATCGTCATGGCAACGATTTCTCAAATTTAACCACGATCAATTGAAAGAATTGAGCACTCAATTTAAGCCAGACTTATATTGGTTTGATGGCGATTGGGAAAAATCGAGCGAGGAATGGCAAGCAGAATCTTTAAAAGATTCTTTATTGGCCTGGAATCCAGAAGTAATTGTCAATTCACGTTTAAAAACCTACGGCGATTACAGCACCCCAGAGCAAGGAGTGCCTATCGTAAGACCTGATGGTGCGTGGGAATTTTGTATGACCATGAACGATAATTGGGGTAACTTTCCATCGGACACCAACTACAAACCAGTATCTCAAATTATCAGAACTTTCGTGGAAGTGATTTCTTCAGGAGGAAATTTATTATTGAATGTCGGGCCAAAACCTGATGGCACAATTGGCGATCCGGAAATGGAACGTTTGGAAGCTTTAGGCGAATGGGTTAACAAACATGAATCTGCAGTTTTTGGTACTAAAGCAGGTTTACCTTACGGCCATTTTTATGGACCAACCATGTTGAGCAAAGACGAAACCAAAATTTACCTCGCCTTATTCGATACGCCTAACAACTACATCTCATTAAAAGGAATTCAGAATAAAGTGAAATCCATTAAAGTCGTTGGAAATGGTCAAGATTTAAGTTTTGAAAGAAACGGTGGTGCAGTTTGGAACAATATCCCAGGGATTTTAAGGATTGAAGTGCCTCAAGCAAAGAATTTGGATTCTAACGTTACAATTTTGGAAGTTGACTTGGAAGGTCCGTTGAAGTTATATAGAGGACATGGACAGGCGGTGGAGTTGAACTAAATTTATCATGATTCTAAATGCTCAGCCACCACCGCTGTGCATTTAGAATCAAGAATTAAGACAAAAGACTTAGGACGGATTGACATAAGACGTTATACTTTTAGTTTTATAAGCATATCGTGTTCATATGAAAGCTATGGCGTCTTTCGTCCTACTTTATATAGTTTTATGTGAATGAAACTGAAAACGTGAGATCCGCCAGAATAATGAAACGGCAAAGGTTCGGGTCAAAATTTAAAGAAGCTAAGTGGACATAGTTTTTAAATTAATTCTAAACCAGTAATAGAATATGAAACAGATGAGGTTAGTTATTTTTTTTGCAATGTGTTGCATTCCATTTATCGGGGTTGCACAACAGCCAGCCGATTATGTCAATCCTTTTATTGGCACCTCAAATTATGGCGCCACAAATCCTGGGGCCATCGCACCAAGGGGAATGGTCAGTGTTTCACCATTTAATGTGTCGGGATCACAAAATACTTTGGAGAAAGACAGTCAGTGGTTATCTAATCCGTACGTGCATGAAAACACATTTTTGACGGGATTCTCTCATGTTAATTTGAGTGGTGTAGGCTGTCCCGAACTCGGCGTGATCTTAACTATGCCAACAACCGGCGAACTTAAAACTAATCATCTGGAGTACGGAACCACCTATTCTAACGAAATTGCCAAACCCGGATATTACAGTAGCGAACTTTCTAAATACAATGTCAAAGCTGAGATGACAGCAACGACCAGAACTGGCGTCAGCAAGTATTCATTTCCAGAAGGAAAATCCAATATTCTCATAAATTTAGGAGTGGGTTTAACCAATGAAGAAGGTGCCACGATTAAAATAGTCTCTTCTACTGAAATCGAAGGTATGCGAAATGTGGGTTCATTTTGCTACTACAAACCAGAAGAATCTTTTCCCGTTTATTTTGTAGCAAAATTTAGCAAGCCGTCGGATGACTACGGCGTTTGGAAAAAAACCAGAACTTACGATGGATTAGAAGCGCAATGGATGCCTTATAATGGGAAAACACGTTTGTATAAGGGCTACAGAAAAGAAGTAATTGGCGACAGTATCGGTAGTTATTTTTCTTATAATTTTGACAAGCCAACGCAAGTTGAGGTAAAAGTTGGCGTGAGTTATGTCAGTATTGAAAATGCTCGCGAGAATCTTCAAAAGGAAACTCAAAGTATGAATTTTGATGAAATTTATAAAAACTCAGCGTCACAATGGAACGACTTATTATCAAAAATAGAAGTTGAAGGCGGCACAAAAGACGACAAAACCATTTTTTATACCGCTTTATACCACACTCTAATTCACCCGAATACTTTAAACGATATCAATGGCGAATACCCAACGATGGGAAAACGTGAAACCGTCAAAACTGAAGGCACCCGTTTTACCGTGTTTTCTTTATGGGACACCTATAGAAATCTACATTCATTAATGAGTTTGGTCTATCCAAAGCAACAATCGGATATGGTAAAAAGCATGCTTAATATTTATGATGAAAGCGGCTGGTTACCCAAATGGGAATTAAATGCCACCGAAACCACAACCATGGTTGGCGATCCTGCAGGCATAGTTTTAGCGGACACATATTTGAGAGGTATTCAAGATTTCGATATAGAAAAAGCTTACGAAGCCATGCGAAAAAGCGCGATGCAACTCGAAAATAATCCGTTGCGCCCTGGATTAAAGGACTATATCGAAAAAGGATATTTGACCACCAAAACAACCCAAAGTGGATCAGTGTCGACCACGCAAGAATATAATATCAGTGATTTTGCATTGGCGCAATTAGCCAAAACGTTAGGTAAGAAGGATGATTTTAAATTATTTACTGAACGTTCAGTAACCTATAGAAAATTATTTGATAAAGAATTTAATTTATTACGTCCAAAGAATGATGACGGTTCGTGGTATTCGCCATTCAACCCCAATACGGGTGCCAATTTTGAAACTAATTTAGGATTTATCGAAGGCAATTCATGGCAATACACGTTTATGGTCACGCACGATACCAAAAACTTAATGAAGCTAATGGGCGGTAAGAAAAAATATGTCGCTAAACTGGATGAAGTTTTTCACAATAAGCAATTCGACATGGCTAACGAACCAGACATTGCCTATCCGTATTTATATAATTATGCGGCAGGTTACGAGTGGAAAACCCAAGAACGTGTTACCAACTTGATCAATGAATATTTCACAAATAAACCTGCTGGTTTACCGGGTAATGATGACACAGGCACCATGTCCGCCTGGTTAATTTATAGCATGATGGGCATTTATCCGGTTTCGCCGGCAGATCCTTTCTATACGATTACGACGCCAAGATTTGATAAAATAACCATTCATTTGGATGAGAGATATTACAAGAATAGTGAGTTGGTCATTGAAAAAGTTACCAATGGAAATGGAAAAATCAATCACATCTTAATAGATGGAAAAAAACACAAGGGATATTTTATCGACCATAACGAATTGGTAAATGGAAAAACCTTAAAAGTTATTTTGGATTAACCTGAAGTGGTCTTCTAACCATTTCATAACCAATAGTCTTTTTGCGTCGATTGGAAGATTTTCTAAAGGATGTAGAACTTTTCAAAAATTTAGTATTATAGACTAGTATCTGAACAGCATGAGAAATATACTTGTTTTACTTTTATTATCCGTGGTTCTAACATCTCTTGGCCAAACGGATTCCTATAAAATGATGACCTATAATATCCGATATGACAATCCAGAAGATGGCGAAAATAGTTGGTTAAAAAGAAAAGAATTTTTGAGCGATCAGATAGCTTATAATAATCCAAACATTCTGGGGATTCAAGAAGGCTTGCATCATCAAGTGCACTATTTGGATAGTGTGTTAGTTGATTATTCTTATATAGGCATTGGACGTGCTGACGGAAAAACCAAAGGCGAATACAGTGCGGTTTTTTACAATAGTAAAAATCTAAATGTTTTAAAAGAAGGTACGTTTTGGTTGTCTGAAACGCCGAATGAAATTTCGGTTGGCTGGGATGCTGCCATGGAACGAATTTGTACTTATGGTCTTTTTGAAAACAAATTAACAAATGAAAAATTCTGGGTATTTAATACGCATTTTGATCATATTGGCGATGTGGCCAGAGTGAACAGTGCTTCCCTGATTCTTAAGAAAATCGAAGAATTTAATTTCGATAATCTACCCGTCATCGTTATGGGAGATTTTAATCTAAAACCAGATGCTGAACCCATTCAATTGCTTTTGAAAGCATTGAACGATAGTAAACATATAAGTTTAGCCAAACCTTTTGGGCCATCAGGAACCTTTAATGGTTTTAAGTTTAATCAACCTGTTTTAGATCGGATCGATTATATATTTACAAGTAAAGATCAGGTACACGTACTGAAATATGCCGTATTAAGTAATTCCAAAGATTGTAAATATCCGTCTGATCATTTACCCGTTCTAGTAGAATTAAAATTCATGAAGCTTTAAAATAATTTAGAATAAAATAACCATCAAGATTTTTCATGTTTTCCTCCAATGCTTAAGCTTCGGCGGACAAGTAAAAATCAGCAAGGTTTGATAACGAAATCAAAACTAAAACTCTATCAAAATGAAATTAAATACTTTCCTAGTCGCATTATTGTTTACTGCAATATGTTCAGTAAATGCACAAAAACCAATAAAATATTCTGTCTTTAACAAACAGCCATTGAACTTCGGAGGCGAAAAAGGGACAGATCCAGAAGCTGTTCGTTTAATGGAAGGCCGTGTGGTGTATAAAAAAGTATCGGTGCCTACATTTGCACAAGGTACGGACGTTAGTATAAAACTGACCGTACGTTCCAATGGCGATCGCTGGGATAAATCGGGATCCTGTTTTGTAATATCCGATCCCAGTAAATTATCCATCCTTTCCATTACAGAAAAAGATGGCAAATTCCCGAAGGATTCCTATGTGGATGATAAGTATGCCGGATTTGTTAAAGGCGAAAATTATAATCCCGCTGTAGAACTCATGCGATTTATGACTCCTTTTGGTGTTGGACATTACAGTGATAATCAAGTGAAATATCGCAAGCCTGTTTATATCCCAAGTTGGGAAAAGCAAGTGGTTTGGGAACATGATATAACCGACTTGGAAAGTTTGGTAACGGGAACCTTTTATGTGGGTGTTTGGATCGATTCGTGGACGGCAGAAGGCTATGATTTTGATTTAGAATTGAACTATTCCGACAGAAAACAGCAAAAGGTTAAAGTTTTATCTTTAGTAAATACAATACCATATGTTGGCGGACAACAGATGCCGGATAATTTTGCCCACAATGACTTGGTAGAAAGCATTCAATTAAAAAAAGATGCTAAAAACGTAAAATTACATTATATCACTACTGGACACGGTGGCCATAGTGGCGGCGATGAATTCATAAAATTAAAAAACAGTGTGTATTTTGATAGTAAACTTGTTTTAGATACCATCCCGTGGCGTGATGATTGTGCATCTTTTAGAAGATTTAATCCGACTTCGGGCGTGTGGATCAGAAAGGACTCGGCATCTTACATATCTCGGCTGACCAATAAGTACGAAGTCAAGCAAATAGAAGAGCGCATTGCCTCTTCCGATTTATCAAGATCCAATTGGTGCCCAGGTTCATTTGTGGAACCAATGGTGGTGGAATTAGGTGATTTAAAAGCAGGTTCTCACACACTTAAAATCAAAATCCCAGCCACTCCCGTTGATGGCGATAAGCTGAATCATTGGTTGGTGTCTGCGTACTTAACTTACGAATAAGTTTGAGTAATTATTTTCTGGTTTTCTGGTTTGTAAAATATAAGCCGACGCATGAGAGATGTCATATAACGTGTCAAAGTTGCTGCTCGTCGAAAATGTTAAATTAATTAACATTTTGTTTTATATTCTTGTCTTATGTTAGACAAGTTTATGTCTTCAAGTAATAACTCTTAAATTGATTTTTAATGATTCAAAAAGTAAGTATGCTACTGTTTGCCTTTTGTCTGTTCGGTTTTATATCCGTTCAAGCTCAAGTGACAGTACAAGGAACAGTTACTGATGCTAATAATGGGGATCCGATACCAGGAGTTAACATTATGGTTAAAGGAACAAGTAAGGGAGTAGTTTCAGATTTTGACGGAAAATATTCCATTGACGTGGGGTCAGATGTCACACTTCAGTTTAGTTATGTTGGTTATGCATTACAGTCGATTGCCGTAAACGGTAGGCAGACGGTTGACGCAGTCATGGTGGAACAAAGTGAGGGATTGGATGAGGTAGTCATAGTAGGTTACGGAACCCAGAAAAAGGGTAATCTCACGGGTGCGATTAGCACTATCGACGCTGAGGTGCTTGAAAATAGACCGGTAAGCAATGTCATGCAGGCTATCCAAGGGTCTGCGCCAGGATTATTATTAAGTGTAGGAAACAGTGGTGGTTCACCAGGTGCTAATATGAACGTGAGTATCCGTGGTGTTGGTAATCTTCAGGGCACCAGTGCGCCTTTAGTAATTGTGGATGACATTCCATTAAACGATCCTTCAGGATTAAATAATATAAATCCAGATGACATTGAAAGCATTTCAGTATTGAAAGATGCTGCTTCTTCTGCAATTTATGGATCGCGTGCTGCCTTTGGTGTAATCATAGTAAAAACTAAGAGTGGTAAGGGTGTTAGAGGACATGAAATTACATATTCTAATAATTATATGTATTCGTCTCCAACAAGTATTCCGGACATGATGAATTCTTTGGATTTTGCCAATTTTTTCAATCTTGCCGCCACTAACGGTGGAGGTGCTCCTATATTTGATGACGCAACTTTAGGACGTATAAAAGCTTATTTGGCAGATCCGGTAAACACTCCAGTGACCGTACCTAACGCAAATGGTACAGTATGGCAACAATATAATGGATCAAATGCTAATACAAATTGGTTTGATGTCATGTACAAAAGTATAGTAATGCGTCAACAGCACAATCTTAGTTTTTCTGGAAACGAAGAAAAACTCAGTTACAATGTGTCTGGTTCATTCTTTGATGCTCCAGGAATTATGAACTTTGGTGAGGATACTTACCAACGCTATACCCTTAACAGTAAGATATCCAGTAAAATGAACGACTGGTTTACGGTGAATGCCAATGTGAGAATGTCGAGAGAAGATTTGGACAGACCGAGCTATGACCCGGGTCTTTATCTTCATAACATTTCAAGACGATGGCCGACTAACGGGGTCTTGATGCCAAATGGTAGTTACAGTGATGGCTCTGAGATTCCATATCTTTTAGATGGCGGAAGACGTCTATCAAAAGAATTCGAAACCAATGCCAGTATTGATTTGATATTTGAACCTATTGAAGACTTAAAGATAAAAACAAGTTTATACTACCAACGTGAAACGACCAATATCAGTTCTCATACTGCAAGAGTTGGGGTCATCGAGCCTAATGGTCAGGAAAGAGTGATTCAACAAAATAATAGTTTTGCTCGGTATGCCTATGAAAGAAATTATATTTCACCTAACGTTGTGGTTTCTTATGATAAATCTTTTAATGAAAAGCATAACTTTTCTGGATTAGTTGGATTTCAACAAGAAAATACAGATTATAGCTCCGTGCAGGGTAATATAAATGATCTTATTACAGATAATGTCCCTTCCATTTCAACAGGTGTGGGTAAGGTAAACGCTTATGATTCTCAAGGCTCATTTGCGACCCAAGGATATTTTGGAAGATTAAACTATAATTTTAAAGAAAAGTATCTTTTTGAAGTTAACGGACGGTATGATGCTTCTTCTAGATTTGCTCCAGACAGCCGTTGGAATTTTTTTCCTTCCATTTCTGCTGGATATAATGTGGCGAAAGAAGATTTCTGGCCCGTCGAAAAAATTAGCATGTTCAAGTTTCGTTATTCTACAGGGTCCATTGGAAACCAAAATGTGGCGAACTATTTATATATAGCACGTATGCCTATTGGAACTAACCTTTGGTGGATAGGCAATAACGGAAGACCTAACTTCACGCAAACTCCTGGTATCATTAGCCCTGATATTACTTGGGAAACGGTAAAGACTGACAACTATGGTTTGGATGTAGCAGCGTTCAATAACCGCCTGCAGTCAACTATTGAATATTTTGTGCGTTCAACGGATGATATGTTCGGCCCAGCAGAACGTTTACCTGGAGTTTTAGGAACTTCTGCACCGCAAGCAAATAATGCTTCTTTGGAAACCAAAGGTTTTGAGTTTAGTTTGCAATGGAAAGATAATATAGGAGAGGTTAATTATAATTTGGGTGTTGTTTTATCTGATGCTGTGACAACAATTAACAGATACCGAAACCCCAACAACTTATTAAACACTTACCGTGAAGGGCAAAAGCTTGGTGAAATATGGGGTTTTGAAACCGTAGGTCTATACCAAAATCAAGGCGAAATTGATAACGGTGCCGATCAAACTCCTGTGTATGGTGGCGTGTGGGTTCCGGGAGATGTCCAGTACAAAGACCTTAATGGCGATGGTTTAATTAACAAAGGTAATTCTACCTCTGATAATCCTGGTGATTTAACGGTTATTGGTAATTCAACACCTCGCTACTTATATTCTTTAAACGCAGGTATCGATTATAAAGGACTGGATTTTTCAATGTTCTGGCAAGGAATTGGAAAAAGAGAAGTATGGACGGGAGATGCTTATACTTTTGGTGCTGTAGGGAACCAATGGCAGTCTGCTGGATTTCAAGAACATTTGGATTACTGGTCTGAGGACAATCCTGGCGCTTTTTTACCAAGACCAACATTTAAAGATGCTTGGAGAAATCAAGAGGTTCAATCTAGATATTTGCAAAATGGCGCTTATTTAAGATTAAAGAACGTGAATCTTGGCTATAGTTTTTCAACAGATGTTCTGGATAAATTACACCTTAAAAAACTTAGAATATTTGTGTCTGGAGAAAACCTGTTGACCATTACTAAAATGTCAAGTATTTTTGATCCAGAAGCAACTGGTGGAAGCTGGGGGAATGGGAAAATTTATCCACTTCAGAAATCATATTCCATTGGTTTGAATGTTCAATTTTAATAAAATCATATTATGAAACATATAAAATATATCGCATTAATAATAATTATGACCTTTAGTGTAGGTTGTTCGGACGACTTACTGGACAAACTGCCCGAGGATCAGATCTCACCAGAGGCATATTGGAAAACGCCTAATGATCTCGCTCTTTTCTTAAATCAATTCTACACCTCGTTTACGGTTCATCAAGGATTCGGTGGTGGTATTTTTGAGTTGGATAATAACAGTGACAATCTTGCCGATATTTTTGTTAACAATCGGTTTGTCGGAAATAACGCAACTGCTCCAACAACAGACGGTTCTTGGAACTATGGTTCAATAAGAAGTGTCAATTTCTATCTTGAAAATAGCGAAAAGGTTCAACAGGGTGATGTAAGTGTAATAGACCATTATAATGGGGAAGCCTATTTCTTCAGGGCTATGTTTTATTATAATCTATTAAAAAGATATGGAGGTGTGCCTTATATTGATAAAACGCTTAATACAGATTCTCCTGAATTATATGCGCCAAGAATGGCTAGAAACGATCTGGCTACAAAAATTGTCGAAGACTTAGATAGAGCCATAGCCAAATTGAAGCCCAAAAGTTCTGCTGAAGCCTTCAGAGTACACCAAGGTATGGCACTTTCTCTAAAATCATCTGTCTGTCTGTATGAAGGTACTTGGGAAAAGTATCACAGTGGAGATCCATTTGCAGCACCGGTTAATGAGAGTGAAAAATTTCTACAATGGGCAGTCGAAGCTTCTGAAAGGCTAATTGATGAGGGAGACTATTCTTTATATAATAATGGAACTTCCCACACTTATTGGGATTTGTTTAACCAAGTTAATTACGCAGGAAATCCAGAAGTTATGTTCTGGAAAAAATACAGTCTTTCCGATGGAGTGACGCATAGAGTTGGGCATTACCTTCCTCAGACGGGTTCAGGAACTGGAGTTACCAAATCATTAGTGGATTCATATTTGGCTATTGATGGACAGCCTATTGGCGTGAGTCCTTTGTATAGTTCCAGTCAAGAAAGTAGCCTTACGGCCATTGTAAAAGACAGGGATCCTAGATTAGCGCAAACTATTGCTACGCCAGGAGATTTACTTACTGTAAATTCTGGAGTACCTAATGAAATATTTGAATTTCCGGTGTTCAGAGGTAATAATGAAGTAACCAGTACAACAGGATTTCAGATTTACAAAGGAGGTATTACCGATAATGCTCAAAGAATTGACAGTTGGACAGGTGCGATCATTTATAGATACGCCGAGGTACTCCTTAATTTTGCTGAGGCCAAAGCGGAGCTAGGAAACTTGACTCAAGGCGATTTAGACAAGTCCATTAATTTGCTAAGAGCTCGTGTTGACATGCCGTCTATGAGCATTAGCCCTGTGGCTGATCCAAATAAAGCATTTCCTGCGCTGAGCGATCTTATCAACGAAGTGCGAAGAGAACGTCGCGTAGAAACTGCTTTGGAAGGAAAGCGTTTTGACGATTTAATGCGTTGGGCAGCAGCTGACGAACTTATTGTTGGAAAAAGATTGTTAGGATTTAAGATTATAGGTAGTGATTTGCAAACGGAATTTTCAGATTTGATCGGTAATTCCATTCTAGTAAACTCAGAAGGCTATCTTGATCCTTATTTGAACACCATTCCAGGTGGATTTGGTTTTAAAATTGGAAGAGATTATTTGAATCCACTGCCGACAGAAGAAATCGTATTGAGTAAGGGTAACCTTGTTCAAAACCCAGGATGGGAATAAAATTTAAAACTGACTCTTAAAATAAATTAGTGAGTATTTAGTCTGATTAATCTCGCCCGGTTTAATAGAACTGGGCGAGATTTTTTTTGTCTTTAGACGCTTGATTTTTTAATAATCTACATATTGAATCGATATGTATTTCTGAATCATTGATTTGTGTCTGCTTATTTGATCTATGATTAAAAATCTTCTGATATTCAAGACTCTGGTACTCTGATTTAGAATACATTCTACGAAAACGGTTTCGTAGATTTATAAGTATTACATAAGACCAATCGTGAAATATTCATTAATTTAGGCAATTGGTATTCTGGTAGTTTTTATAAGAATGAATGCAGTGTAGAATAACTTTTGGTAATTTTAAGCTGCGGACATCGACATAGAATTTACCATCTCATATAACTCACTCATTATTATGAAATTACAAAAAAGTACTCTGGCGGTATTTCAAATGGCATTGGTATGTCTCATTGCTTTTAATGCTACTGCCCAACAGAAAGATCCGATCAAGGATTACAAACATTTTATTGAAAACGAAGCGGTAATCAGCGAAAACAAAATGGACGCTCATGCCTCATTTACCTCGTTTACTTCCGAAAAAGATGCAATAAGCAATACTCCTAAATTTTATCAATTGTTAGATGGGATTTGGAAATTTGACTGGGTACGTAATCCCGCAGATCGGCCAACTACTTTTATGAATCCTGGCGAAGATGTTTCGGGATGGAATGATATTAAAGTGCCTTCCAACTGGGAAGTGGAAGGGTACGGCATTCCCATTTATGTGAATCATCAATATGAGTTTTCCGATTATAAAGCCATGGTGGCTGATGACATGGAGCTCGTAGATGGTATTTATCCAGCTAATCCGGGGAAGGTTCCAAATGAATACAATCCCGTAGGCTCGTATGTTCGCGAATTTTCAATCGATAACGATTGGGACGGTAATGAAATTTTTCTACATATTGGTACTATGAAATCAGGTGGGTTTGTTTGGATCAATGGCAAGTACGTTGGTTATTCTCAAGGCAGTAAATTGCCATCTGAATTTAATATTACCGAGGCGGCCAAACCAGGTAAAAACACAATAGCACTTCAAATTTTTAGATGGACGGACGGCTCTTACTTAGAATGTCAGGATTTTTGGAGAATCAGTGGCATTGAACGCAGTGTTTATATCTACGCGCAACCAAAATTAAGAATTCAGGATTATGAAGTCGTATCTGTTTTAGATGGCGCTTATAAAGATGGTGTTTTCGGTCTTACCGTTAATCTTGAAAATCATCTGTCAAAAGGCAACAAAGGAAGTGTATCCTATAAAATATTAGATGCAGATTCTAAAATTGTAGCTTCTGAATCAAAAGCATTTGCCTCCGTAAATGCTAAAAATAATACGTTTGAGTTTTCTGAAACCTTGCCTGACGTTAAACAATGGAGTGCAGAACATCCTAATTTGTACACCCTTCTTGTTGAAACTAAAGATGCCAAAGGCAAAACGCTTGAAGTCACTACGTCAAGAATTGGTTTTAGATCTATTGAAATCAAACAAGGTCTGCTTCTGGTAAACGGACAACGAATTACTTTAAAAGGTGTGAATACTCAAGAAGCGAATCCCGAAACTGGCCATGTCGTGCCTGAGGAATTGATCATGAAGGATATCAAACTTTGGAAAGAAAATAATATTAATGCAGTGCGTTTAAGCCACTACCCACAACAACGACGTTTTTACGAACTATGTGATGAGTACGGTCTGTATGTGGTCGATGAGGCCAATATCGAGTCGCACGGCATGTATTACGGAAAATACTCTTTGGCTAAAAAACCAAGCTGGGAAAACGCACACGTAGATAGAATGGTACGCATGGTTAAGCGTGATAGAAACCATCCATCTGTCATTATTTGGTCAATGGGTAACGAAGCTGGTAACGGCGTGAATTTCTTCAAGGGTTATGATGAAATGAAGATGAACGACAAGACCAAGCGTCCAGTGCAATACGAACGTCCATACAAGGATTATGATGGCAATTTGTGGGATATGGATTCCAACACGGACATCATAGTACCTCAATATCCATCTGCAGCGGCTTTTGAAGCAGTTGGAAAAACTAAAACTGACCGCCCATATATTCCAAGTGAATATGCACACGCGATGGGTAATAGTACCGGAAATTTCAAGGAATACTGGGACATTATTGAACAGTATGATAATCTTCAAGGTGGTTTCATTTGGGATTGGGTGGATCAATCCATCTGGAAAACTGATGAAAATGGCGAACGTTTCTATGCTTACGGGGGAGATTATGGTGAGAATATGCCATCCGACAATTCGTTTTTAAACAACGGTATTGTATTCCCGGATCGTACCCCACAACCAGGATTGTATGAAGTTAAAAAAGTTCATGAGTTTATCAATTTTAAAGAAAAAGGCATCAATCAGCACAATGAGTTGAGAGTGTTGCTTGAAAACTTATACGACTTTACAAATTTGGATCACTTCGATTTTAGTGCAGAAATAAAAGCTGATGGAAAAGTTGTGAAAACAATTCCTATTGAAACAATTTCTGTAGAAACACATACCGGTAAATTGATCAGACTGTCTCTTAATGATGTCGATTATAAAGCGAACACTGAATATTTTGTAGAAATTTCAGCTAAAACTAAAGCTGCTTGGGGTATCCTTCCAAAAGGTTTTGAGGTAGCTCACGAGCAGATTCCTTTATCAAGTAAATACAAAAAGGAGCTTACTCAAATTGCCAAAGCGGCTGCTCTTAAAATCAATGATTCAGGAAAAACCTTGGAGATTTCAAATGCTAACGTGAAATTGGTATTTGATAAAGATCAAGGGCGCATTACATCTTATGTTTTTGAAGGCAATGAATTGTTTAAGGACGGCAAAGGGCCACGACCTAATTTCTGGCGTGCACCAACTGATAATGACTTTGGTAGCCAAATGCAAGCCCGAAATATCGAATGGAAAAAAGCATCACTTTTTATGAAAGTGACCAAAATGACTTCTGTATCTAATAAAGATGGCAGCGTTAATGTGGCGATTGCTTATAATTTGCCTGGAGTGGATACAACTTTTGAATCCATCTATAAAGTTTTTGGAAATGGGGTCGTCGAAATTACAAATACACTGAACGAAACCGAATACAAAGGCGATATCCCAAGAGTGGGAATGCGTATGCAACTTCCAAAGAAATATGATAAGATGACGTTCTTCGGTCGTGGGCCATTCGAAAATTATCAAGATAGAAAGGCTGCCGCATTCATCGATTTATATGAATCGACCGTAAAAGACCAATATGTACCTTATGTACGTCCGCAAGAAAACGGTTATAAAGTTGATGTGAGATGGTCAGCATTTTCTGATGCTAATCACAATGGATTATTGGTTGTTGCCAAAAACACCCTTCAAGGTTTGGGCATTGGTGCTTTACATATGCCAAACGAAGATTTTGACACGACAGATGGCATCAACTACTCTGGCAAGGAAGAATTGGAATCAGAATATAAAACAGATGGTGTTCCACAAATCAACGCCTCTAAACATATCAACGATATTAAGGAACAGGATCTGGTTCAATTAAACATCGATTTAGGTCAGCGTGGATTGGCCGGCAATGATAGCTGGGGATCTCGACCAATGGATAAATATCAAATGAAAGGGGAGTTTAAACATACTTACAGTTTTTACCTTATTCCTTTCAAAAAAGGCTCAAAAGAGGAGTTTATAAAATTGAGCAAAACATATGCAAACCAAGAATAATTAAGAGATTTAAACAGTATATAAAGAAATGAAACAAAGAAATCATCTATTTAAAATGGTCTTCCTTTTAGTTTTGGGAAGTCAACTTGGGCATGCACAAACGCTTGACCCTGTTATTGAGAATCCAGATATTGTCGGCATTAATAAGTTGGATGCGAGAGCTACGTTTTTCCCTTACAATTCCTTAGAATTGGCAAAGGCAGACGAGATGTCAAAGGCAGAAAACTATTTGTTGTTGAACGGCACGTGGCAGTTTAATTATAGTGATACTCCTGAAGTCAGACCAACTGATTTCTACAAGGAAGATTACGATACGTCTAAATGGAATTCAATTAAAGTACCTTCCAACTGGGAAGTAGAAGGCTTTGGAATTCCTATTTATGTGAATGCAACCTATCCTTTTCAAAAAGGATATTTGAATCCACCAGATATTCCAGATGGCGATAACCCTGTAGGGTCTTACAAGCGCAGCTTTGACGTTCCAAATGATTGGAATGGCAAAGATTTGTTCATCCATTTTGGCGCTGTAAAATCGGCTTTCTATATTTGGATCAATGGGAAAAAAGTAGGTTATAGCCAAGGTTCAAAACTTCCGGCAGAATTCAATGTGACGGATTTTGTCAAACCTGGAAAAAATAATATTGCGCTAGAGGTTTACCGATGGAGTGATGGGAGTTGGTTGGAATGTCAGGATTTCTGGAGAATTTCAGGAATCGAACGTGATGTTTATTTATACGCCAGACCGAAAATCCAATTGGCAGATTATTTCTCTAAAGCAGGATTGGAAAACAATTATACCGACGGTGTTTTTGATTTATCGGTTGATTTGAAAAGTATCGATGCTAAAAAACAGAAAGGTTCCATCGAAGTTGAAATCACAAGAGATAACCAGTCGATTTATAGCACTTCTTCAGCATTCGAATTAAATCCTAATTCTGCGCATACGTTCAACTTCAAAAAAAGCATTCCGCAGGTAAAAACGTGGTCGGCAGAAATCCCTAATCTTTACCAATTGGACATTGTCATTAAAGATAAAAAAGGAAATGTTCTCGAAGCCATTTCAAGAAAATTAGGCTTTAGAACTTCTGAAGTTAAAGACGGCCAGTTTTTAGTGAATGGCCAACCTATTTTATTCAAAGGTGTCAACCGTCATGAGCACGATCCTGATACAGGTCACGTGATCTCTCGTGAAGATATGTTAAGAGATGTTCAAATCTTTAAAGAATACAACATCAACGCGGTAAGAACAGCGCATTATCCTAACGATCCGTATTTTTATGAATTATGTGATGAATATGGGATTTATGTGGTTGATGAAGCCAATATCGAATCTCACGGCATGGGCTATGCTTTAGATAGAACTTTAGCGAATAATCCAGCCTGGTTAAAATCACATTTAGAGCGAGTAGATCGTATGGTTATCAGAGATAAAAATCATCCATCTATCGTGATTTGGTCGATGGGGAACGAAGCTGGAAATGGTTATAATTTCTACCAAACCTATTTGTCGGCTAAAGAACTTGATCCAACCCGACCAATTCAACACGAACGTGCGGTTTACGAATGGAATACAGATTTGTTTGTACCTATGTACGATACGCCTGCTCAGATAGAAGCTTATGCTAAAGATCCAAGAAGAGTGAAGCCTTTGGTACTTTGCGAATATGCACATGCTATGGGAAATAGTATGGGTGGATTCAGGGAATACTGGGATATGTTTGAAAAGTACGATAAACTTCAAGGTGGTTTTATCTGGGATTTCGTAGATCAAGGCCTTCGAATCGAACGTAATGGTAGAGAGATCTATGCTTATGGTGGCGATTTTGGTCCAGAAGGAACGCCAAGTGATAACAACTTTCTATTGAACGGATTAGTTCAAGCAGACCGAACACCAAATCCGCATATTCTGGAAGTGGCGCATATCCAACAAGATATTAAGTTTTATGAAAATGATCTTTCCAAAGGAATGATTGATATCAAGAACTGGTATTTCTTCAGAGATTTGTCGAACTATAAACTGAATTGGGAAGTCATCGCCAATGGCGAAGTTGTGGAGTCAGGAACTATCGAAAATTCTAATCTTCAACCGCAGGAAAAGAAAGCCTTTAAAATTCCGTTCAAAACAACACTAAAAGACGGCGTAGAATATTTCTTAAATGTATCTGCTGAACTTAAAGCAGATGAGGCTTTATTAAAAGCTGGGTATCGAATCGCTTATGAACAATTTCAATTACAAGAAGGCAGCGTTCAATTACCAGAAACAGCTACTGCTCCAGTAAGCTATAAAACAAAAGCTAATGTTCTGACCGTAAATGGAGACAACTTCGAACTAATTTTCGATCAGAAAACAGGTGCTTTAACCGATTTCACATTCGAAAATAAAAGTCTAATCACGAGTGGCCCTCAAATTAATTTCTGGCGTGCCCCAACTGACAATGATTATGGAGCAGGGCTTCAGAACAATTATAAAGCATGGAAAGATGCTGGTGCTTCGGAAAAAGTAACCACTTCGGTCAAAAAATTATCTTCCAGTGAGGTCGAGATTTCGTTTACGAAAGATCTTTTTGGAGGAGACGCTAAATTGATTCAGACTTTCCTGGTAAATGGGAATGGCGCTGTAAAAGTGACTAACGATTTGAAAGCTTTGAAAGGGAAACATTCAGATATCTTCAAATTTGGAAACAAATTAGAATTGTCATCAGACTATAAAAACATCACTTTCTATGGGAAAGGACCTTTTGAAGCCTATACGGATAGACAACATGCGGCTAAAGTAGGTTTATACAAACAAACGATTGAAGAGCAGTTTTTCGCCTACCTCCGTCCACAGGAAAATGGTAATAAATTAGAAGTGCGCTGGGTATCTCTAACTAAAGATGATGGTTCGGGCCTTAAATTTTTAAGTGAAACACCATTCTCCGTTCAGGCATTGAATTACAGAGAAGACGATTTACATAGTGGCGACGAGCGAAAGCAAGAACACGCTGGAGAAATTGATCCTCGAAAAGAAGTGTTCGTTAATATTGATGGCTTCCAACAAGGTTTGGGCGGTATAACCAGCTGGGGTACATTGCCTCTGGAGCAGTATCGATTACATTATAAAGACTATTCGTATTCGTACTGGATGGTACCTATTGAGAAATAAAAGCTAATGCTTTAAAATAACTAATGCTTAAATGTGTCCTATGACTAAAATATATAATACTTAAGACATCTTCAAAGAAATAGTATTCTTTAGACTTTATTTGTCCTTAGTCTTACGCTTTGCATTGAGTTTACGTTGTCCGGAGCTTGTCGAAGTATCGAAGTGTCAAAAAGTCCTAAGTTCACATTTAATGCTTCTTAAAAAACTCATTAAATTAAAATTTAATAATAAATTACTTCAATATCGACTTTTTGTTTTTATGAAAAGTCGATATTGATTTTTATAGAAAAATGAAATGATTAGAATCTCTCTGTTTTTATCGATTATATTTTTGGCTTCTTGTAAGAATCAGGAAAAGGGAATATATAATTCTAGCTTAACGACCAGCAAACTCCAAGAAATAAGCAAACCCCAAACGCCGATCATGGGATGGTCCAGCTGGAATAATTTTCATGTGGATATCAATGAAGAGGTCATCAAAGCGCAGGCTGATTTTATGGTGTCTTCAGGAATGGCGGAAGTCGGCTACGCTTATGTAAATATTGACGACGGCTTTTTAGGCGGCCGTGATAGCAAAGGAAACTTAGTGGTGCATCCTGAAAGATTTCCTAACGGGATGAAAGTGATTTCAGAGTATATCCATTCCAAAGGTTTAAAGGCTGGGATTTATTCTGATGCGGGTATCAATACTTGTGCTTCCCATTGGGATAAGGACACTATTGGTGTAGGTACAGGACTTATGGGTCATGATCGTAAGGATTTAAAATTGCTATTGAACGATTGGAACTATGATTTCATTAAAGTCGATTGGTGCGGTGGCGATTGGTTAGGGTTGGATGAACAGACCCGATACACCCAAATCGCCAACATCATCAAGGAAATTAAGCCAAATACGGTTTTTAATATCTGCAGATGGGAATTTCCAGGCACATGGGCACTTCAAATTGCCGATTCATGGCGTATATCAGGGGATATATCCAACGACTTCAATTCTATCCTGAACATTATCGATTTGAATGCTGACCTCTGGAAATATGCTTCCCCAGGCCATGTCAATGATATGGATATGTTACAAGTGGGAAGAGGAATGAGTTATGAGGAAGATAAAACTCATTTTACCATGTGGAGTATGATGAATTCGCCTCTTTTAGCAGGAAATGATTTGAGATATATGACTGAAGAGACTATCGAGATCCTTACCAATAAAGAGATCATTGCTTTAAATCAGGATCCTTTGGTATATCAAGCACGCCGAGTGATTAAATATGGTAATTTGGAAGTCTGGGCAAAACCATTAATTTCTACCATGAGCGGAAAAGTAGCGGTAACTTTATTGAACAGATCAGATAAGACACAGACCATTTCTTTTGACTTAAATGCTGTCGGGCTGGACCATTCTGAAGGTTATAGCTATCGCGATTTATGGGCAAAGAAAGATTTTGAAAACACTACAAAAGACGCGCTGAACTTTGAGGTTCCTTCACATGGGGTTGTTGTATTAACGCTAGATGGTATTTCAAAACCTTTCAATTTTTTTCAGAATAAATAATAATAGGATTGACCTAAAGATGTCGCTCCTGCCTACCTGATGGCAGGCCGCTGGAGCTCTATATCATTTTAATCTTGTTTGGCTACAAATATTTCAATCCGCTGGAACTCTGAAAAATCCCGTAGGGATGACATCTTTAGAGCAAACCTATGAACACATATAAAACAAGCCTCAGAGAGACGAGATCTCAAACTCGTAGATTCGGTTAGTTTACCGAAAGATGAGAGATTGATAGAATGGTTTGACAGCGAAAAAAAGAATTTTTTGATTCAGATTAGGATACTATTCAGGTAAAACCACAATGATTAAAGGGTCTCACAAAAGGGCTATTCTCACTATTTTTGAAAAGTTGGACACTTTTCAAAAAATGAGCATAGCCGAATTATCTGAGGTTGATGATGTCATAACTGATATCCGTGGCAACGACCAAAAATCACGACATTATAAATCAAAGAATCTAAGCTTTCGCTTTTTTTAATGCCAATTCTTCATAAAAAAGTCAATCCAGTTTTGATGAAAAATTTTATTTAAATCAACATCTGAGTAGCCTTTATTCTTAAAAATAGTGACTAGTTTTTGCAAATCAGCAATTGTATCTAAATCCGAAGGGACTTGTTCTGTTCCGAAAGCGCCATCTAAATCTGAACCAATTCCAATGTGATTTGCATTACCAGCCAGCTGACAAATATGATCCATATGATTAAAAACGGTTTCTAAAGTGCAATTCGTGCTAGTGGGCGTCGACACGCCGCGTTGCCAATTAGGAACAAGCATCCAAGCATCCAAAGCACCACCAATTACGGCGCCTCTATCGATTAAAGCGGTAATCATTTCATCGCTAAACTGACGGTTGTGATTTACTAGACTTCTGCACATATTGTGACTTGCCCAAACTGGGCCATTAAAATGATCTAGCGCTTGCCAGAAAGCATCATCACATAAATGAGTAGCATCGAGAATAATGTTCAAACGCTCCATTTCTTTTAATAAGTCGAGTCCGTTTTGCTGCATTTTACCAGTTGCATCCGTTCCATTTGCATAACGACCCGGTCCATAATGTGCAGGGCCAATAGCTCTAAGTCCATAGTTGTATGCTTTTTCTACGTAAGATACATCCACAATAGAATCTGCTCCTTCTAAACTCAAAATGTATCCAATTGGCTTTTTGTCATTCGGCGTACCATCATTCCACAAATCCAATTGTTTTTGAAGCGATTTTTTATCGGTTATCGAAACCATTTCTCCCGCTTCTTCCATTGATTTGTACCAGTGCAATTGGCCTTGGGTTTGCGCCCAAGCTTGCTCTGGCGAATTCCATCCCGGAATTGCACTATCTGGTTTTACGAAGCGAGCAATCTGTGTGGCAACAATAATTCCGATATTTCCTCTTCTTAATTCAGGAAAAGAAACCGTGGCGCGTTCGCGATCTGGTTTGTCGGTCATTCCTTTCTCTAAATTTCTTAATGTGGGAACGTCGTTTCTTAAATCTCTATTCCATTCCATAGCGTTCATGCTAAGGTCAAGGTGGGCATCAATTATAAACATAACTTATAGGTCTTTAATTTTTAGATACTTATTTTTTTATTTCTTGCAAGAACTTTCCACTGTGTGTATAAGTCCTTTTTATCATTTATTACTTGTACCGTTTCGTATAAATTACAAGTTGGGCAAACGTGGTATGGTAGTGCATAAATTGTGTCACCAACTTGATACGTGTTAGCACCTTGATTTTCTAATACCAAGTGTTCTTCAGAATGTGACATGGGAATTAAGTTATCATCGGTTAGAATGACCAATCTTTTGTCCATAGGATTCTCTGAAGCGACCGATTTGTAACCAATATCAATGCAATAGGTGTTTGGCGTTGGTTTTGAAATGATGGTACCAACCAGCACAGCAGCAGTTTTAAAATCTTGCTCTGGTAGATTTACTGAATAATTTACATCCCAAAAAATAAAAGTTCCAGGACTGCATTCTACATTTTCTTGTGTTGCATAAAAGGGGAACGTATTTGAACCGCCTGCTACAATCGAAAATTTTCGATTCGTTTTTTCTTGTAATTCAGTAATTTTGGAAGTTATTTTTTTGAATGTAGTAGCGACTTCGATGTTACGATCTTCAATTTTTCCTTTCACGTGTCCATCATAAATATGAAACCCAACAAAGGTCAGATTTTCTAATTTCATGATTGATTCTGATAACCCAATCCAATCTTCCGAAATTGAAAATCCAGTTCTGTTCATTCCGGTATTTAAATCCAAATAAACAGTTAGTATCATCTTATGTTCGGAAGCAGCGGCATCCAATTCTCTGGCTGATTGGAGATTGTCTACAATTGTTGAGAATTTTGAATTTGGATATTTTTGGATCAAATTAATCCAACGCTGTTTTTTAAGTCCAACTGGTTGATAGGATAATAAAATATCCGAAATATGATGCATCGCACCCAATTCAGCTTCGGCAATGGTCGCACATTTAATTTTGTCTATGTTGTTTTTTTTAAACAATTCTAGAACTTCACCAATTTTGTGTGTCTTAATGTGCGGTCGTAATTTGGGAACAGCACCGTGCACGGCAGCAATCAAACTTTCAATATTTTGTTGCATGCGGTCTTCATAAGCTGCCAAAAAAGGCGTGTCAATGAGGGTTTCAGTATTTATGTTCCACCAATTATTTTGCATATTTGTTATTTTTCAATTTTGGTAAAGTGCTACAAACACTTTATAATTTAGTACAATTCGAATACAGCTTCTACTTCGACGGGGATATTATCTGGCAATGAACCAAATCCTACAGCGCTGCGCACTCCAATTCCGTTTTCAGGTCCCCAAACTTCAGCAAATAGCTCACTACATCCATTTATAACATAGGGATGACGTTCAAAAGAGCTGTTACAGTTGACCATTCCCAGTACTTTAATGACTCTTTTTACTTTATCCAAGCTTCCAACTTTGCTAACTATCGTAGATAACATAGTCAATCCTACTTGTCTGGCGGCTAGTTTTCCTGCTTCGATATCCATATCGTCTCCTATGCGTCCAATAATTAAAGATTTGTCGTCTTGTACTGGTCCGTGTCCGGATAAGTATAAATATTTTCCGTCGATTAAGCACGGTATGTAAATTCCTAAAGGTTGTGGTGCCGGTGGTAATGATAATTCTAATGCTTCAAATTTTTGTTGTGCAGAGTTCATGATTTAATGTATAATAAAGTTTAAAATAAAAACGAAAACAATTCCGAAAACAGATACTAAGGATTCCATTACGGTCCAAGATTTAAAAGTGTCTTTTATGCTAATATTGAAATATTCTTTGAACATCCAGAAGCCAGGATCGTTGACATGTGAACACATTAAACTTCCGGCACCAATAGATAAAACTAACAAGTTGGGATCCAAGCCACTCAATTGTAATAGTGGCAATAAAACAGCAGCAGTCATTAATCCCGCAGCAGTGGCCGAGCCAACGCATACTCTTATAATAGCTGCCATTAACCAAGCTAATAAATACGGGTGAATGTCTATTTTACTCAACACTTTAACGATATCAAGATCCACGCCGCTGGCTGTCATAATTTCCTTTAAACATCCCGCACCTCCTATTATGAAAATAATAAGTGCAACGTCTTTTATTGCATCGCCGTATTCATCCATTATAGATTTTAATGATTTGCCCATTCGCAAACCTAAAGTGTAAGTACAAATTATCAGAGAGATCAACATGATTATAGTAGGTTGACCAATCGTTTTACAGATGATCTCTACTTGTTCATTTTGTACAATTAAAGGTAGAAGAGAAGTAACAGTCAATCCGAAAACTGGGAAAAGTGACGATACAATACTAATTGTAAATCCCGGAATCTTTTCGGGCACCTTTAATGTTTCTACATTAAAAATTCCTTCTGTTGGTAGACTTTTTATGTTTTTAAGAAAATTAGAAAAGTATAATCCTGCAATTAAAATAGTTGGAATGGCAATGATAATTCCGTAAATCAATATCAAACCAACGTCTGCATTTAAAATTTGGCTAATAGCCATCGGCGATGGGTGCGGTGGTAAAAATCCGTGCGCAACCGATAGCGACGCTAACATAGGAATACCCAAATATACTTTTGGAAGTTTAAATTGATGCGCTACAGAAAATATAAGCGGCACTAACAACACAAATCCAACGCTGTAAAACAATGGAATTCCCACAATAAAACCGGTAACCATCAATCCCGATCGGATGTATTTTTCGCCTGTAAATTTCATGACAGTCTGCGAAATGCTTGTTGCAGCTCCAGAAGTTACGGTCAGTTTACCAATACAAGTTCCAAAAATGATGATTAAACTTATGGCTCCCAACATTTCTCCCAATCCTTTCTCAATGCTAGGTGCCAAAATATTTATTGGTAATCCTAGCGCAAGTCCAGCGAGTAGTGAAGTGGTTACAAAAGCAAGAAAAGGATTTATTTTAAACCATGTAATTTGTAGGATTAAAAAAATAATACAGGCTGTAAGAATTAAAATACTCATAAATTTTAATATAATTATTATTTATCCCACCACATGTTACTAGCAAATTGCCAGCTCCTTTATTTTTTAATGCGCCCCCTAAAGTAACAGAATTTACCGAATATTCCCACATTGGATGTTTCAATCGTTTCAGTACTGGTACATTTGTAATATTTCCCAGAAAATTTGCTGAAGTTAATCTAGGAGAGCCTGTGTTTCTACAGCTTGCATAAATCTCTTGTTCATCTACAAATAACGGAGCCCAAATCCGACCGTCAGTTTTATCGATGAAATTCAAACAATTTAAATTTTTTAGAATAAATTAAAAACAATAATATAAGTCCAGGAGACGTCGCTTCTGCCGGCCGACAAGCAGGCCGCTGGAGCCATTAAAGATTCCTGTAGATCTTTATGGCCATTTTGATTTTGGTAATTTATGGGAGAATGAAATGAATCCCAGAGGGATGACATCTTCATAGAAATGTATAATGAAATGGAAAACAAGCCTCAGAGAGACGACATTTTAGATTCTAAAATTCGATTATTTTACAAAAGGATGAGAAATTGATAACATGATTGGAAAGAAATCAATCAAATTCAAAATCATTCTATATTTTTGGAATACATAGAAGATAATAATATTATTGACCCATGAGGTGTCGCTCCGCTGGAGCTTTAGTTCGTTTCTATTTGTTGAGCTATTAATATTTCACTCCTCTGGGATTTTTAAAGTCCGTAGGACCGATATTTTTGTTGATATTGAATTCGGTTATTTTGCGGAAGGATGAAAAAAATCCCGTAGGGATGACATCTTCATCGCAAATGTATAATGAAATAGAGAACAAGCCTCAGAGAGGCGACACCTCAAATTCGATTATTTTGCAGTAAAATGAAAGGGATTCTGTAGGGTTGATATTTTTGTAGTCAAGAGTTAGTTTGCTTGGTATGAGGTTGAAAAAAATCCTGTAGGGATGACACCTTCATAGCAAATGTATCTTAAAAAAGAAAAACAAGCCTCAGAGAGGCGACACCTTTAAAAAAAATATAAGAATTAATAGAATGATTTACCATATAACAATGAATTATCTAAAAACGAATTTTACGAAAAAAGCTATCATCAGTAGGTTTTATATTGCGATTTTTTTGGGTCTTGTGTTTACAATATCTTCCAATAGCCAAACGGATAGGGACGTGCAGACTTTAGAGAAAGACTGGCGCTTCCACAAAGGAGATGTTGATAAAGCCTTTTTAGAATCCTTTGACGATTCAAAATGGGAAAACGTTACGGTGCCTCACGATTGGGCAATAAAAGGGCCGTTTGACAAAGAGATCGACAAACAGACGGTCGCCATTGTTCAAAATGGGGAACAAGTGGCTACTGAAAAAACAGGTCGGACGGGAGCTTTACCTTATATCGGTGTTGGTTGGTATCGCAATGATTTTTCGATTCCAGATTTTTCCGCAGATAAAAAAGTCATCCTTCTTTTTGAGGGCGCCATGAGTGAGCCTGAGATTTTTCTTAACGGCGAAAAAGTGGGCAGTTGGAATTTTGGGTACAGCTATTTCTATTTTGATATTACGGAACATATCCGTGGCAACGAAAAAAACACTTTAGCGGTCAAATTGACCAATCGCGAGTTGTCATCCCGTTGGTATCCTGGGGCTGGTTTATATCGTAATGTTCGCGTGATTGTCAAAAACAAGACGAGCATCGATCAATGGGGAACCTTTATAACGACACCATTAATTACTGCTGACTTAGCAAAGGTCAATGTCAAAACTAAAGTATCTGGTGACAAGCTTAAATTAGTCACACAGATCAAAGATACCGATGGAAATATAGTTTCTGAGAATACTACCAATGCTATTTATGGTAATGAATTTGAGCAAAATATTGGCGTTGCGAATCCCGTTTTATGGAGTCCAGAAACCCCGTATCTCTATACTTCCGTTTCTCAATTATATGCTGATGATGTTTTAAAAGATGAAACCACAACCCGTTTCGGGATTCGCAGCATCAAATACGAAGCTGAAAAGGGCTTTAGTTTAAATGACTCTGTAATCAAATTTAAAGGGGTTTGTCTGCACCACGATTTAGGACCTATTGGCACCGCCGTTAATACCTCAGCGTTACGCCGACAACTCACCATCTTAAAAGATATGGGCGCTAATGCCATCCGTAGTTCGCACAATATGCCTTCGTTGGAGCAATTGGAATTATGTGACGAAATGGGCTTCTTATTTTTAGCCGAAAGTTTTGATGAATGGGCAAAACCTAAAGTAGAAAACGGTTACCATCTTTATTTTGATACGGATGCCGAGAAAGATGTGGTCAACCTCGTTCACGCGACCAGAAATCATCCCAGTATTGTGATGTGGAGTTCCGGAAACGAAGTCCCAGATCAATGGGGGACAGAGGGAGCAAAACGCGCTAAATGGTTACAGGATATTTTTCATCGTGAAGATCCAACCCGCCCAGTAACGGTGGGCATGGATCAAGTACAAGCCACTATTGCCTCAGGTTTTGGAGCCTTATTGGACATTCCTGGTTTGAACTATCGCGTGCATTTATATGAAGAGGCTTACGAAGCGTTCCCGCAGGGCATGATTTTAGGTTCAGAAACGGCTTCTACCGTAAGTTCCAGAGGGATTTACAAATTCCCAGTAGTGGAAGCCAAAATGAAGCAATATGATGATCTTCAAAGTTCCTCTTATGATTTGGAAGCCACCAGTTGGTCCAACATCCCCGATGAGGATTTTGTATTACAGGACGACAAACCATGGGTGATTGGCGAATTTGTATGGACTGGTTTTGATTATTTAGGAGAGCCAACACCTTATGATACGGCATGGCCGTCTCGCAGTTCGTATTTTGGAATCAATGATTTAGCGGGTTTACCAAAAGATCGCTACTACTTATACCGTAGCCGATGGAATATCAAAGATGAAACCTTGCATGTGCTCCCACATTGGAATTGGGAAGGGCGTGAAGGCGAAGTGACGCCAGTTTTTGCTTATACCAATTATGATAGTGCTGAATTGTTTGTGAATGGAAAAAGTATGGGAATCCAAAAGAAGAATATGAGTTCGCCAACAAACAGGTACCGTCTCATGTGGATGGACGTCAAATATGAACCGGGGACTATTAAAGTCGTGGCGTATGATAAAGAGGGAAAAGTAGTCGCTGAAAAGGAGACCCATACGGCAGGAAAACCCTATAAATTGGTATTAGAAGCCGATAGAACACAATTGGATGCCGACGGAAAGGATTTGGCTTTTGTTACTGTATCTGTAGTGGACAAAAACGGAATTCCGTTCCCGACGGCGACCAATCAATTAAAATTTAAGGTAAAAGGCAATGGTGCGTATCGCGCCGCAGCCAATGGGGATGCGACGTCACTGGAAATGTTCCATCTGCCGACTATGAAATTATTTAGTGGTAAACTAGTAGTCTTAGTACAATCGGGTGAAACTCCAGGAGAGATAGAACTTACGGTTACTGGGAAAGGTTTAAAAACCGGGAAAATAAGCGTGTCCACTGAAAATTGAAAATCATGAAGTTAATAACAGATAGAAATTTAACGATTATAAACTTTATAATCGTTTTCTATTTTGTGATAATTTATGCGCTCTATGCATTTAAAATTAATTTTATGATCATTGACTTTTTCAAGGAATCATTAACAATCCCATTTTTAATAGCGCAAGTGGTATTTGTAGTGATTGGCGTGAATTATGTGCTGAAGCATAAGAAAAAACCATTGACCATTATTAGCTTGTTGGCGTTAATCATTTGTTCAGTGGTAACGATTGGTAGTTTTTTCTAAAGAAAAATTAAAGAGGACTAGGATTATTATTGATACGGTAGTGATTAAATTAAAATAGCTTGATAGGAATCAAACGATTCTCATCAAGCTATTTATAAAAACCAAGTAATTGGTGCGCTTCTAAATCTTATTCAAACTAAGATCATCTTTTACAATATTGATTTTTTGAATGTCATTTTCAATGATGATCATACCACTTCTATTAGCCAATTGGATGTCATATTTCTTATTGTTTTTCAGAATAGGATCGGCCAACCAAATGCCAATCTTATAATCAGATGACTTGGTCAAGCCTTTAGGAAGTGTTAAACTTCCGGAAATAGTATGTGTCAAGGTCGAATAGTTATCATCTCCTGGCGCATAAGGTTGCCATGTGGATGGATCTGATGACGACAAATCAGTAGCGACAACATTATTATCACCATCTAATAAAACCACATGCACTTCTCTAGGGTTATGTAATGTCGAGAATCCATAATTCTGGATATCTATAGCATAATTTAACTGATTAGAATTTTGAACGAAAGTTTCATTTCCCGGTTTAAAATATAAGCGATATCCCAAATGATCTCTAATAAACTCATAGGCTGTTCTGTTGGTTAAATTTCCCTTGTTATCATTGAAGTATTTTGGATGATATGGGATATTCAGAGCCTCTAAATTCTCTTTGCTTAATAAAAGACGTTTCCAGTAAGCGTTATTAGCATAATAGCCATGTGCCAAACTATAACTTGTATAATGATGGTCTAAGAACTGTTTTAGAATGGCGTACACGTCGAAAAGTTCACTCACTTGCCAGATGCATCCAGACTCTGTATTACAGTCTCTTGACCAACCCGATTCGCCATCAATCATTAACAAATGTGATTTCTCTTTTACGATCTCATAATCGTTTCCTCCATAATAACCTGAACTGTTAGCAGCATAAGTATTGCGATCTCCAAAGAAATCATTGTGAAAACCAATTCGCGTGTCTTTAACAGCATCTGAAACCGATCTAATCGCAGCGCGATCGCTAATAAGTCGCATCTGCGTTTGTCTACTAGGAGGGAGAACCTCCAATACTTTGGTAACTAAATTGTCTTTATCTTTTTGATTGTAGGCGCTACCAAATGAATGCCACTCGCCCCAAGCACCGATAAGTCCCATTTGATACAAATGAATCACATCAACGTTAGCTGCTATCAATGGTTTTAATTGATCTAAATGCTCCAGTATTCTGGAGGCGCTCGGAATAACATTGGTGTAAGGTGCTTGTGCTTCTGGCGCTTGATACGTAAAACGCAGTAACATTTTGTAGCCATTATTTCGGAACGCATCAAAACACTTTTGGATCGCGTCTAAAGCTTCTTGAGAAAGTGGCGCGTCTTCAAACTCAGATAAATAAATATACCATTGCGCAAGGCGGACATGACCATCGGTGGCATCCATTTCTTTTTCCCAATCACTTAATATCGTATCCACATCAAAATGTTTACTCAGATCCCAAGGATCATTGAGGTCTGGAACTTGGACAATTTGTTCAAATCTAAAACCGCGCTCAGGATTGCTCAGCATGGTTTCCTGAGACACATGACTTTCGTCACGCGGGCCTAAATGTGATACTTCTGTAATTGTAAAGCCATCAAAAAAGGCAGTGCCTGAAGCCATTTCAAAAAATAGTGTGGCATCACTTGGGAAAACTCCTGTTGTAAACGGAACAGAGAGTTCTTTATAGGTATTACTAGATGTATTGGCGCTTAATGTGGAAGACACAATCCCACCTGTAAAATTCTTTATACCAATTGTAGCGGCATTTTCCGCATCTGTTTTAGCCCATGCCTTAAGCATATAGCTCGTGCCTGCTTTAAGATTTAAATTGGATTGCTCCATTATGCCAATTCCTGTCGCTTTGATTGCATATTTGCCGTTGTGAACCTCTGAAATCTTCTTTGTGATTTCGATTGAATCGAAAGATACCGCACCATGTAACCAATGCTTTAAAGAGCGTTCTTCAAAACCACCATTGGTAACAAATAAATCAGGTTTTATTGGCAATTCTTCAAGAGCAAAGTCATCCCCATAAACAACATCTGATTGGTGTGAGGAAAAAATGACTTTAGCAGAAGTGGCTTTTTTACCCGTAGTAAAGTTCACTGCTAAAAACTCGTATCCTATTTTGCTATTCGCAACATCAATTTCATTAGTTTTTGTTGTGGTAAGAAAATCTTTAACCACTAAACGTGCTTTATTAACACTAGTGGTATAAACCCAGCCAGAGAATCGATATTCAGTATTCGGTTTTAAACCGTTAACCAATTGCTCCACTGATGCTGCGCCGTCTACTAATTTAACAGCTTTTGGCTTTGAAACTGAATGTTCTGTTTCCCAAACCCCAGCATTACCCGAAGCTTTCCATGGTGCTAAAGTGAACGTCTTATCGCCTCCAGTATCAAAACTCGAATTGCTTAATAAGTTTTGTGAGGTACTGACAGCGCTCTGCAGCACGATGGCTAAAAATAGTAAAAGTGTTCTTGTCATTACTCAATGGTTTTCTAATTAAATTCTTTCAAAATAAGGTAGTGTTGTCAGATTGGTCTCTACAGTAATGGTTCTTCCGCCTTTATAGATTTTACCAGAAGAATCTTTCCATTTTCCTTTAGGTAGTTGGATCACTTTTTTACTGATGCTTTTCTTTAAAACAGGAGCAACCAATAAATTGTCGCCAAGCATAAATTGATGTTTCATTGTTTCAAAACCTTGATCAGGAAATACATATTCTAATGTACGCACAATCGGTCTGCCAGTTTTTGCTGCTTCTTCGGTCAAGGTCATAATATAAGGCGTAAACTTTTTTCGAAGTTCAACAGCCTCTTTTACAGCATCAAGGTGTTCCTTATCTAAAATACGCCAAGGTGCAACCGAAAATTGCATCATAGGCATTAAGGCATGGACTTGTGCCGACCTGACAATGAGCTCTTGATCTATAGTTTTTGTATTTAAAAATGAAGAAAATTCTCCACCACCGATCATATCTGGACAGGAAAATGCATAGCCTATAAGACCTTGACCAGTGATGTTTGGAATAAGCATCTGTAGGTCTGGCCAATTATGGCCTTTATCACTCAAGCGTTGCGCTAAGGGTTTGCCGGCCATTTTCCACATGGCACGGTATTCATTTAAAGGGAAATCAAGTCCTATTTCACCAAACAAGGCAGATTGATCGTTCGGGCTTGTCCCTTCTTTATGACTTATTAAATTATCAGGATAAAAATAAAAATCGCCTGCATCCAATTTGAAACCGTCTACTTTATAATCCTCTACCAATCTATTCAATTCACCTTTAAACCAAGTCTCAGCTTTCGGGTTTGATAAATCGAGCACGGCACTTACACCATTCCACCAATAAATCATTGCTGGTTGACTAGGTTCGATCCAAGGTGCCGCTGCAACTATGGCATCTTTCGGATTTCTTAAAAACATTTCTTTCTTAGCTAAATCTCGATACACATCAGAATCTGGACTTACAAAAGGACAAACCCAAAGCATCACTTTAAAACCGAGGCCATGCAATTCCGTCATCATCGCTTTGGGGTCTGGAAAGCGCTCTGGATGAAAATTCCATTTCCCATAATTTTCTTGCCAAGTGTCGTCAATCATCAATACGCCAGGAGGGAAGCCATTATCTATAATGGTATGAGCATAAGCTAAAATGTCCTTTTGATTTTGATTGTACATGAGCTCAATCCAAGTGTTATACTGAGGTGCCGTAAAAAGAAGTTCATGTGGTGTTTTACCATCGGCAGGGAAGTAGTTGGAAGACGCATAATCAAAGGCTTCTTTCAATGTTTCTCCAGCTGTGGATTGAATAATCTCGCCTTTTGCATCTTCTATTACAATGGCGTTCTTTACAAATGTGAATTTAAATGGCTCTTCTGACCAAATCACACGTCCTTTATTTGAAATCAACAGCGGTTGCACCTGATTTCCTTTATTGTCCCCATACATATTGTATGAAAATCCTTCTTGGTAAGGCATGGAATCTCCATCATTTACGGCGCCACCCCACCAGAGCTCATTGGGCAAGATAGGAATGGTTCTCGTTGCTGTTATGCCTTGGATCTTCTTGGCAAGCAAAACCTGATTGGTTTGTGCCATGAGAGTATCTGGGTTAGTTTGACCAAATAGAAATAAGGGCATTAATAGAATGAAAAAAATATTTTTCTGTTTCATCTGTTTACATATTTTTGATGTTATTATAATAATTGTTTTTATTTAATACAATGCTTATTTAATCTCTACTGTATTTATAATTGCCCAATCATTGATTAATGGATTGTTCTTTATTGCTAATTTGATCCCAGCTTTTCCAGTGGTTGTGTCAATAATAGCAACGGCAAGCTGATAGGTGTCTTTTTTGACTGATTTTGGAATTGTGAAATTTAAATCAGAATAACCATATTGTTCTCCTTGAATCCACTTGCCTGGGTTCGCAATAGGATCTGGAAAGCTGTAAACAACGTTTCCAGATTTGGGATCTATTAACGCAAACGCCACTTTATATTTGTTATTCCAATTGGGATGGTTATTAGGCAATATGCCCACACCAAAATTTTTCCAGTAGTGATCTATGGTCAATTTTCTGTTATTTTGATGAACTGCTATGGAATCTGGATAAAGACGATAACCTCCGTAGGTAATAAATTCCTGTACTTTATGAGGCAGTTTTTCTATCCAAGTTTTAGTTTCAAAAGGCGTCCTTAAATCGAAGGTGTTTGATCGGGAAGCTATAGCGTCATCTACAGCCACTGTAAGTGCATCGTTCCAAGTCCGCATTCTCGGAAACCTTATGTCATCAAAAAAAGCTGTTTTTGTTTGATAAGTCGTGTCTTTATCTCTAGCTCCAAACCAATAACAACCTTCCCCAATAAAAGCTTTTGAAGGGAATAATTCTGCCATATAAGCTCTTTCCGTGTCATCGTACCAGTGACTGCCTACGCCGTCACGACGTGGTAAAAAACCTAGCTTATCAAAAACTGCTGCTTTGCTTATATGCCAATCACCTCGAGACAAATTATAAACCGTTAATATTTTCTTGAAATTTCGAGCATAATCACTCGTAACTTTCTCAATAACTTTCTCATAATTTTTTGGATCTTTTAAGGTCACGCCATGTCCTTCGCCCCAGCGTCCTAAACCATAGGCATCAATGAAATCGACTCGATCTGGATTGTCATATTCTTCTGCAAATGCCTTAATGAAATTTTCTAATTTTGATAAAAAAACGGGATCATCATAATAGGGTTGTTTATCATTTTTCAAGCTCAAAGGTGGATCTAATGTCGATTTACTTCCAGCTGCATAAACCCAGTCAGGAGTGCCGTTATCAAAAAAGATCCGAAACGCTAATTTGAGACCTCTATCTTCAGCCTTCTTGATATATTCCTGATAGGCTTTATTGAATTTCCAAGCATATTTTCCTTCTTCGGGTTCCATAACTTTCCAATGCACACGAATGTATAAAATGTTGGCATATTGGGCTGCATCCACTTCATCCATCTCTTCCCAGAATATAATGGGATCATAGTTTTTGTGTTCATCCTGAAATGAGGCGCCCTCTTCGTAGAGCATCCATCCCATGGCAGGATTTCTAAGATGTGAAACGGAATCCAGTTCAAAAGTCTTATTAAAATTTGAAGAAGAACTTTCTTGGCCGATTACGTTTAATAATCCAAATATTACAAGTAAAGACGTGATAATAGTTCTCATTTTCTAGAATTAAAAAGGTTATAAAAATAAAGAGTGTGACATTTAAACTTCACACCCTTTATTAAATTTAATGTTGTTATTTTATTAATTAGTAACCGGGGTTTTGCTTTAAATTACCTTTATATTCATTAATATAGCGAACCGGAATTGGGAATACAAACTTATTAGGATCGGCATTAAATTTTGCGTAGCCGCCTCCATTAGTCATTCTTTGGTAGCGTATAAGATCAGCTCTTCTTACACCTTCGCAATACATTTCATGACCACGTTCCATAAGAATGGCATCACGAAGTTGCGATTGTCCTAAGCCTTGCAAAAGCTGTAATCCTGATCTTGCTCTAATCGCATTCACAAAAGAAAAAGCAGAAGTGCCACCATCGCTAGTCACGATTTGATTACTATTTGAAATTTGTGAAATGGCTGGTGCATTAACGCTAGCCGTCTCTCCCAGTTCATTTAGTATTTCTGCCATGGCTAATAAAGCTTCGGCATAACGGTAAGCAATGAAATCATGTTCTTGGAAATTACCTACCTGCGTATCATCTGTATCATATTTTACGGGGATAGCACCATCGCCAACACCGTGACGATCGTCATTAGGATGTGCTCTGTCGATTAAAAGTCCCGCATCGGTGGTATATGAAGCAGCAATTGTTGATAAACGTTGGTCATTTTTGTCATAAGTGTCATAAAATGACCAAAGCATTTTGTATCCACCCCATGATCCAGCGCCGCGATTTAATTCGCTAGGATAGTTGTTTGGTAAGGACTCAGAATGCCACATGTTTACGTTAAAGGAATAATCGGAAGGCGTAGCAAAGATAATTTCATTGTTTTTTTGGTTGCTCTTTTTAAAGACATCGCTGTATTTATCCTGTAATTCATAGGCACCAGATGCAATAATGGCCTCAGCGCTATTTTTTGCTTTTTTCCAGAAATTAGCATCTCCTGTTCTTGCTGCTTCAAGCATATAAAGCCGCATTAAAATGAAATTGGCGATGCCTTTATTCATTCTTCCAAAATTGTTGCCAAAATCGGGATCCATGAGTTTATCTTTTTTAGCAAATAAAGATTCTATAATTTCCACGAAGGCTTCGTTAGATGGCCGCTCTGGGTATTCCAGACTACCTGGGTTAGCTAACATCTCATCGGTTGGATAAGGTACAGGACCATAAAGGTCGTATAGAATGGCTGCTTTCCATCCTCCAACTGCCATTGCTTCTGCTTGTAACTGATCCTTCACTTCTTCAGAAACGGTCGTCATTTGTCCAATCTGATTGGCAACTATCCTTGCATTGGAAATGTGATTATAATAATGGAAAAAATTGTCAGTTGCATAACCATTACTCTCCGTCCATTCTTGGTTTTTAAGAAAATCCCATGGCTGTGCACCATAAGAACACATCATCATATCACCTGCAGAAATGTCCGTAATAATTTGTACTGAATTTATACTTTGTACAAATAAGCCTGGATCCCAATCCCCAACTTTAGTTATAGAATTATAATATAAAGCTGCAATTGCTAAGCGGGCATCTTTTTCTGTTTTATAAAAGTTTTCAGGTGTTATTTTATTAAATTCTTCTTTCTCAAGCGTACAGGACTGCATTAAAATAAGAAGTATTAAAATTGGTATATACTTAATTTTCATAGTATTAATTTTTAAGGTGCTAAAAGCTCTTTCTACTTTAATATCGAGATTATAAATTATATTCTTCATGGCTCTATGTTTTAAAATTGAATTTGAAGTCCCAATGAGAAAGTACGTTGGTTTGGATAAGCAGCAACATAACTGTCTGTCTCAGGATCCATTCCAGTATATGGCGTAAACAAGAACGGATTCAATAAATTGCCGTAAACTCTCAATCTGGTTATTTTTAAATTATCTATAAGGTTGTTTGGTAAAGTATATCCAAGAGAGATGTTCCTAACACGTATAAACCACGCTTTTTCTAAGAAATAATCGCCAGTTCCATATTTTGCATAGTTTTGAAGTGCAGAAACGCCATTGCTTTCTTGATTGTCGCTATTCCAACGGTATTTTGTTTCTTCTAAAAGATTGGTTCCTATGGAAACAATACCGAAAATATTAGCACCGCCTAAAGACGTTTTTGTTTCGTTGACTTTCCATCGGTTAAATACACCATAGGTATCAATAGATAAATCAAAATTTTTGTACTTGAATGTGTTAGTTAAACCAACTGTATAAGGTGTGGTTACCCCAACCTTCACTAAATCGGCGGCATCAATTTTGCCGTCAGGAACACCTGAATACTGAGGTTGACCCTTTGCATTTACTACTCGGTCGCCGTTTCCATCTAATAAATACCCGTTGACATCATTGATTTTTACTGTACCAGGAATGTTGTTTAATGGATCTGTACTACCTGGTTGAACTAATCCGTCAGTTTGATAAGCCCATATTTCACCAAAAAATTGTTTTTCAGATTGATTAATACCTAATATAGTACTAGGATCACGTTTTAACCATCTGTCTCTGTAATACGAATAAGTGATTAGGGAATTCCATGTAAAATCTTTACTGACGATATTTTTCGTTTTAAGTGTTACTTCAGCACCATAAGTCTGCTTCTCTGCATCCAGGTTATAGAAAATCCTATTTACAGGATTTGAACTAATCAAGTTACGCTCACCAAGAATGCGGCTAACCACACGATTAAAATACTCAACAGAACCTACAATTCTATAATTAAATAACGAGAAATCAACCCCCAAGTTGACATCCACTTGTTTCTCCCATTTTAAATTTGGATTTCCTAATCCAGCTAATCTAACTCCTGAAATAACTAATCCGCCCCACATAGTATTAGCTCCCGGAGCATACCAGTCTGAAAATGCAGAACCAATATTGTCATTTCCAGTTTCTCCATAACCCGCTCTTAACTTCAATTGGTCTAACCAATTCTCTGTATTTGTCATGAACCCTTCTCTTGAAATATCCCAGCCAACAGAAATACCTGGGAAGAATCCATATTGATCGTCAGGAGAAAAATTGGCAGAGCCGTCTACTCTAAAGTTTGCTGCTATAAAATACTTATAATCATAATCATAACTTAGTTGTGAAAAGTAGGACGACGTTTCACTAGAGCCTCCGTTTGAATATACTGAAGGTCTGTTAGCTCCTAATGCTAAGTTGTTCCAAAGCACACCGTCATAAGGAAAATTGGTAGCTGTAATGTTTGTGCCTTCCCATTTATATTTCATATACTCCGTTCCTAATAGGGCAGATACATTATGTTTTTCGCTAAATGTTTTATTATAATTCACTAAAAACTGAAACTGATAGTTGGAACTCATGTTCTCCCCTCTGTCTGCACGCCCATTATAACTTTTTCCTGCAATAGTAGAAGTTGGTAGGTAGCCATAGCTTCTACTTTGTGTTCTATCAAAACCTACTTGAGTTTTGACATATAATTCTGGTAAAATGTCATATTTTAAATGTGCTGTATTTAAAAACCGCTCAACTGTGGTTTCATTGCTGATATCAAGATAAGATACAGGATTCGGGAAGTTGGATTGTCTCGTGTTTACTTGAAACTCGCCATCTTCATTTCGTACAGGTAAAGTTGGATCAAATTGTAATGCACTTAACAGAATTCCACTGTTTTCATACAAACCACCGTTTCCAATTTGGACGTTGTTAGAATTAATTTGGCTAAAGCTGAGGTTAATGCCTCCGCTCAGTTTCTCACCAAAGTTTTGGTTAACGTTTATACGACCATTAAATTTACTTAAATCATTATTTTTTATAATTCCTTTTTGATCATAAGCACTGAAAGAAGAATAAAAGCGTGTGCTTTTACTATTCCCACTAATAGAAAGATTTACGTCTTTAATAGATCCAGCTCTAGTAACTTCATCTACAAAATCTGTTCCTTTACGGGTACCACTTCTAAAGTCATTAATGTCAGCTTCGCTGTAATAAGGAGAAAACGCGCTTGGTGCAGTCCAGTTACCTGGTTTTGGAACGGTGCTATAGACGCCATCCCTACTTTCGTACAACCATTGTTCTCTTCTTACTCGGTTGGTTTCTGTCATATAATCGACAGCATTTAACATATTAGGGATTTCATAAAACTTCTGTAGCCCGGTGCTCACGTTAAGATCAACGCTATAGCCTTTTTCACCGTATTTTTTACCTTGTTTGGTTGTGATAAGGATAACACCACCTGCAGCTTTAGAGCCATAAATTGCAGTTGCAGAGGCGTCTTTTAAGATGTCGATAGACTCAATGTCCGAAGGATTCAATGTTCCCAAATTAGCATCAATGGAGCCATTACCAAAAGTTCCAACAGAACCAGCATTAAAATCCGAAGTAGGCATCCCATCAATTACAATAAGAGGCTCACGTCCTGTCGCTGATCCACGTATTTGAAAGGTAATATCACCTCCTGGTTGTGCTGAATTGAAATTCACGTTCAAACCAGCGGCTTTACCACTTAACGTTTGTGAGATTGATGACGCAGGTATTTCTTCTGTATTTGCCATATCAATTGATGAAATTGCCGATGTAACGCTTCTTTTCGATCTTGTCCCATAGCCCACTACCACAACTTCGTCCAATGCAGATGCAGCTTCAGCTAATGAAATGTCGATTTTTATTTGTCCATTCACTGGCACTTCCATGGTTGTGAAACCAACATAAGAAATGACAAGCGTAGCATCTTTACTAGATACTGAAAGCGTGAAATTACCATCAAAATCTGTTTGCGTGCCATTAGTTGTGCCTTTTTCTAAAATATTGGCACCCAGCATCGGGTCACCATTATTATCAGTAACATTTCCTTTTATTTCGTGTTGCTGATTATCAATTGCTGAGATTTCTTTTATGATGACCGTGTTATTGTTTCTAAGTTCGAAATCGAACTTTTTAGTAGAAAGGATTTTCTTCAATAATTCATTCGCATCAATTGTCCCTTTTGTTAGCTGAACTTTAGGTAGGTTTCTAAATGCTTCCTCTTGATAAATGAATGCAAAATCCGTTTGTTTTCTTAATATATCGAAAACCTCATCAATCGTGACAGATTTATCTTTCTTAATAATAACTTTTACATTCTGCGAGTATATAATGCCAGAAGAAAAACTGAAAACTGTTGTGCAAAATAATAGTATAAACGTTTTCATGATAAATTGGATGAGCCCTTTCCGCTTATGGAAAAGATTGTTGGTAGTCTTAAATTTCATAAATTTGCGTGTTAGTTAATTATACGTTTTGATTAATTAATAGAAAACAGGAGGAAATAAGTATTAATTCTCAAGGTTAAACTTTCTTCTTTTCTTTACTTTATGGTAATTTTTTTGTCTGTTATTTCATAGGCATTAATGAATTCAGTTTCTTTAATAATGGTCAGTATTTCTTCTATACTTTGTTTTTTCAGCAATACACCATTGAACTTGACCTTTTCTACATTTTCATTATAAAACTCAAATTCAATATCATACCAGCGCGAAAGAACGATCATGATTTCCTTAAGAGGTTTTCCTTTAAAACTAAAAAGTCCATTCTTCCACGATATTTCATTGAAAACATCGATGTTGTTTATTATTAACTTTTCGCTATTAAGATTAAGAATTGATTGTTGGCTGGGTAGTAATTGACGTGTTAAACCCATGCTATTGATGTCCACTTTTCCCTCAACCAAAGTGGTATAAATATGAGGGTCATTTTGATAGGCCCTAATATTAAACGCGGTACCTAAAACTTCTACATCTTGCGATTGCGCTTTCACATTAAAACGACTTCCTTTATGATTATAACTTGGCGAAACCTCAAAATAAGCTTCTCCGTATAATAATTCTACTTGACGCGTTTGTCCTTCTGCAAACGAGACTGGATATTTCAATTTTGTTTCTGAATTTAGCCACACTTTCGTTCCATCTGCCAATTGAAGTTGAAATTGTCCACCTCTGGGAATGGTTAAGTAGTTGTATGCTATGTCAGACGTCGTATTGTTTTGAGTATGGTATACTAACTCTTTACCATTACTTATTGCTTGACCAGTGTTATAATTTTTTTCTTTTTCTAAGGGAATTTCGATGCCATTTTCTAAAGTAAGCATCGCTTTATCAGTGCCTATCTCAATTGTATGGTTGACTATTACCGGTGTTATTTCTGATATAGGATTATCGACATTATTTCTTAAGAAATAACCTGATACTAAAGCAATCACAATTATTGATGCCGCGGTGTGGTTCCAGAAACGGAATTTCTTTTTGGACGGCTCAGCCCTTTCTATGATATTATGAAAGATGATATCGGCTTGAGCATCCATCATATCCGGATAATTTCCAAACATGTGGTAGACTTCGTTAACCGTTGGAACTTCAGATAAGTTTTTTGAATTTTTCACATAGCTCAAAACCTGTTGCACCTCTTCAGGAGAACATTTACGCTCAATAAATTTTATAAACAAGTCTTTTGTTTCTGTTGAGATATGCATTTCTTGGTAATCTGTATCTATAATACCCTTGAGGCATACTTTAGTACTGATCAAAAATTAATTTTTTCTTAATTTTTTCCTAAGAAAAATATTTTCAAAGCATAAAGCGTTCGGCTTGTGATTGTTGTGACTCTAAATTAATTTTAAATTTTAACAAAATTTCTTAAATAAAAAAGAACAAGATTCTATTTAGTCATTTCAAGCTTAGATGCATTAAGTTTTAAAAGCGTTGCCATGGTTTTATGGGAAAACAATGAATCGAAGAATTGTATTTTGAGAAAGTGGGTTGGTGGAATGAGTGTTTAGACAGTTGAACTTTTGAAGTTCTAATTTTCTGATAAATGAACTATTCAGTCCAAGTATGGATTATAAATAAACACTAAATAAGATGAGTAAAATATATAATGCGATGTCTTTATTTTCTAAAATAGAAATACGGAGTGTTTCTAACGCCTTGCTCATTTGATTTCTGACAGTATGCGGAGAGATTTTTAATTCTGCGGCAATAACGTCGTAGCTTTTACCTTCATTCCGAGACATCTCAAAAATCAATAATCTTTTAGGAGGAAGTTTATTTAAAGCTTTGTTTTTTATAATTTCCAGCTCTGTCTCACGTACGGAGTGATCGGTTGTATTTGCGATTTTTTGACTTGCATAAAATACGTCCTCACGCATTTTTCGATTATTGGCAGCTTTTTTAAGAAATTTGAGTGTTTTGTTTCTGGTAATGGTAAAAATGTAAGCTCTAAAAGACATCTCGGGATTTAAGGATTCTCGCTTTATCCAAACTTTTAAAAAAACATCTTGAACTATTTCTTCCGCATATTGTTTTGAATGGACCATGCTTAAACTGAATTTAAATAAATCGTTTCTATAAGTATCAAAAAGTTTGCGAAACGCTTTATGATTGCCATTCTTAAGTTGATTGACTAAAAATTTATCGTTATGGATTACTTTTGTTTCCATTAAGGGAGAATCGATTTTGGATGATGAAAGCAGATCTTATGTTTGCGGTTGATTTGAGTATCAGGTGTAATTCTTTATAAACTACAGTTTGTTTTATAAATAGCAGAGAATTAATAAAAAGTAAATGCTGACAAACAATAATACAAAATATTGTGATTATTTACCAATAATACTTGCTCAATTATTATGTTATACAAATAATATGTTATACACAAGAATTATTGTTTGCAACTCTAGAAATGCACTTATTTTCTAGAAAATTTATATTTTACTTCTTCTTGAATTTTATATGCTCTCAATCATGGATGAAATAATTTTTATTTTATCCCCAGAGCTAAATTTGCAGAGAGATCTACAAATCTGACACAAAACCAACACACTTGAGTTTGGTATTCCAGATCGCGGTTTGTAGAATAATCATGATGGTATAAAAAAATCCCGCCAACCAGTTTAAAGGTTCACGGGATTGTTCTATTTAAGTCCATACAGATACCTGATCGTTTTAAGACATCGTCTTTTAACCAACAGTTAATTCCGAATACCTAGTAACCTGGATTATTAGGTGTCAAACTTGGATTCTTATCAATCGCACCTTGTGGGATTGGCAAGAGATTGTTTTTAGGGGCTTGGAATTCTCTACTTTCAACTAAGTTGGCTGGTAAGGTCAAAGAAACATTGTGATCGCCATTTGGCCGTGTTGTTTCTAAAACTGTTCCTTTTTTCGTGCCTAGTAAGTCGCCATTAAGAACATCTGTTGCAATATCCCAACGAATGATGTCATCTCTACGTAACCCTTCCATGGCAAACTCCACACGACGTTCATTTCTTAGTAATTTTCTTAAACTCGCTTGATCCGCATATTTAGCTTTATCGACGGCTGGCATTCCTGCTCTTAACCTTACTGCATCCAAAGCGTCATAAACGTCACTATCAATTTGACCCAATTCAATTTTTGCTTCTGCAATAGTCAATAAGACCTCCGCATATCTGAACATATAAATGTCGTTACCCATGTTCCAGTAAGGAGCACTCGGATTAAGATCTAAAAACGTTGTATACTTTTTAAAGTTATACCCTGTTTTTGAAGCATTGTCCGCTTTGTTATAATAATCTGGGCTGGTGTCTTCAACAGAACGGTAAACCTTATTGGCAAACACTTGTCCAGGATAAACCACTGAAGCTCTCAATCGAGGATCTCTTTTTACGTACGGATTAGTTGGATCATATTCGCCAGCAGCTTGAGCTTCTTGAATAGTTTTACCATTGGCCATCTCAAAAGCATCCACCAAGGATTGTGTTGGCACTACAGATGACCAACCGCCAAGACCGTTTGGTAAAAATGGCGTGAAATCTAATGAATAGTTATCTGCGGTATGTTGTACCGATAAAATCACTTCCTCATTCTGCTCATTAGCGGGGTCAAAAAGACCTTCAAAAGTCGGGAATAATGAATATCCAGAGATGCTTTGGGCGGTACTTAATGCTTTGTCATAGTCTTTAAAGTAAAGAAAATAACGCATTAAAAGCGCTTGGGCAGCGCCTTTAGTAGCTTTCCCATATTCACCACCAGAATAAGAATCTGGCAACATGCCAATCACAGTGTTCAATTCGTCTTCAATAAAAGTGCGAATCATCTCTTGTGGATCTCTTGGAACTTTAGCTTCTTCCGGCGTAGCAAAGTTTTGCGTAATTAAAGGCACATCACCATAGCTTGTGGTAAGGATGTAATATTTATACGCTCTAATAAAACGAACTTGAGCTTTGTAAATTTCTCGATCTGCTTCTGAAACTGCAGTCGCATTGTCAACATTGGCTAAAAATTCGTTACATCTGTTGATGGTGGCAAAGCCATAATATGAGGCTCCGGCGTCGGCAGGCGAAAGTTTACCATTTCCAATATTGGTCCAGCCTTCCCAAGGGAAATTGTTGTAAGCATTATCTGAACCGGCGTCACGATACATAAGATCACCGCCGCTTGCAAAGCCACTATAACAACCTGTCAAAGCCAGATCTAAATCTTTCTTAGATTTCCAAAAAGTGGTAGGCGAAAGCGCATCTTTAGGTGCGGTATCTAGGAAAGAATCGTCACAAGCGCTGAATATAACCACTATTCCTAATAAGTATATTAATTTTTTCATCTTGTACTATATATTAAAAAGTTAAATTAACTCCGAGTGAATTGGTCATCACTACAGGGTAACTACTACCACGTCCTGAAGGTGCTTCTGGATCCCATCCTTTAAGATAATTGCTTACCGTAAACAAGTTTTGAGCACTGTAATAAAATCTAAGTTTTTTAATGCCCCAATTATCTAAAGTTTCACTTGGAATCGTATAGCCTAATTGAAGGTTTTTCATTCTTAAATAATCGGTGCTTCTCAACCAATAACTCGTGGTTGAATTTTGAGGCATACTTGGACCGTTGATACCGTCAATAAGACGTGGTACGCTAGTGTTGGTGTTTTCTGGAGTCCAACGATCTAACCAAATTGCCGATGGCTTTTGACCATCACCGTTAACTGCTCCAACTGCGTCGAAATCCATATAACCTTTACCTCCTGTAGCGCCTTGGAAAAGTGCTTGCAAATCAAAATTCATGAACCCGACGCTCATATTAAAGCCAAAGTTGAAATTTGGTGTCGAATTTCCTAGCAAAACACGGTCGTCCGCATCTACTTGGCCATCCCCGTTTGAATCTACATAACGCAGATCGCCCGGTTTAATTTGGTTGCCATAAATGGTATTCGAAGGATAAGCATCAATGTCGGCCTGGCTTTGGTGTAAGCCGTCGGTTTTGTAACCATACCATGAATCAAGAGATTCTCCTAATCTACGTATTTGACGTCCGCCTATAAGTTGATTGGTTCCAGCTAATTGCACCAATTCGTTTTTGTTATAAGCAACATTTCCTCCAAAGCTGAAATCTACTTCGCCAAAAGTGTCTCTGTAGTTTGCACTCACTTCAATACCTTTATTATCTAACTTACCTACATTATCAAAAAAGCCACCTAAAGCGAATTCGTTAGGAGCCGGAACTTCCATTATAATCCCTTCCGTCAATTTTTTGTAAAGATCAATGGTCACGTCTATTTTACTAAATAAACGGGCATCCACACCAATTCCATAAGTAATCGTTTTCTCCCAGATTAATGCGGCATTTTTTGCGCTAGACACTGCCGCTCCTGGCTGAATGGTACTGTTGAAAGGATAATCTGCACCAAGTCCTAAAGTAGGGATGGTAGGATAGTAATCATTTAATGCATCTTGGTTACCTAATTGTCCCCATGAGGCTCTTACTTTAAGATCGTTGATTGTGTTTTTAGCATTTTCAAAGAATGGTTCTTCTGAGATTCTCCAACCTGCAGAAAATGATGGAAACACACCCACGCGGTTATCTTCTGCAAAACGAGAAGAGGCATCTGATCTTACGTTAGCCTCAAATAGATAGCGTCCCATATAATCATAATTAATCCGTCCAAAAAATGAAACCATATTTAATTCACGAGTGTAGCCACTGTTTCTCATACCACTAGACGAACCTGCGTTTAAATTAGGGAGTTCAGTGCTTGGGAAATTTTCACGATAAGCCGTGGTCTGTTTAAAATTATAAGATTCTGAGTGATACCCAGCTAATACAGCTAAGTTATGCACATCGTTGAAGGTGTTAAAATAATTTGCGGTTAAATCAAAAGTGTTACGTGTAGACGTATTTATAACTTCAGATAATTTTGTCGGACCATGATATTTATTAGGATTGTATTGATTTTCCTTATTCATTTCTGAATTCGCTTCATTTAAATTTCGATGCGAGATTAATGCCTTAATATTAAATCCTTCAAAAATATCTGCTTGAATTGAACCAATCCCCACAAAGGTTTTGCGTAGATAATTGATTTGAGGTCCCATATCCATCCAAGCAATCGGATTACCGTCGGAAATAGTGCCATAAGTACCGTCTTCGTTTTTGTAAGGAATCCATGGTGCAATTCTATTGGCTTGTCTGATGATTTGATCTAGTCCACCGCCCACATAAGCGTTGTTTGGTTCTTCACGATCCATCTGGGTATAGGATAAATTCATATTGGTGGTTAACCATTTTTTAGGTGTGACCGTAAGGTTAACTCTCCCGTTATATTCGTTTTTGCCAGTATATAAGATGATACCTTCTTGTTTTTGATGGTTAATAGACGCACGATATTTGGTGAATTCTGAACCTCCAGAAACGCCTACGTTATTGGTTATTAAAAAACCTGAGCCTTGGTATAATAGATCTTGCCAATCTGTGTCAGGATGTCCAAAGGGATCTGTACCGTTACGGAATAATTCAATATCATTATCCGTGAACTTTGGAGATTTTCCGTTATTGACTAAGGCTTCGTTGTATAAACGTGCATAATCATAAGACCCTAAATATTCAGGCAATTCGGTAGGACGTTGCCAACCCACATCAGTGGTATAGGAAACTGTAGGCTCACCCGATTTACCCGACTTGGTAGTAATTAATATAACACCGTTTGCTGCTTTTGAACCGTAAATAGCAGCTGAGGCAGCATCCTTAAGTACAGAGATGCTAGCGATATCATTTGCTTGCACATCATTAAGTGAGCCTTCGACACCATCAATCAAAACCATTGGGGACGCTTGGTTTAATGTGCCAGTTCCACGAATTCTAATGCTCGCTCCATCTGCACCAGGTCTACCAGTTTGCTGATTGACTGATACGCCTGGTAATAAGCCAGCTAAAGCGGCCGATACACTGGTAATAGGTCTACTTTCAAGCGTTTCACCACTTACTGTAGCGACAGATCCAGTAAGATTTACCTTTTTTTGAGTTCCATATCCTACAATTACAACTTCGTCCAATGCAGAAGCACTTTCCTCTAATTGTAAATTGATAGTTGATTGGCCGTTAACTGCAATTTCCTTAGTGGTAAAACCCATATAGGATATCACTAAGGTTACATTTGCATTGGCTACCGAAAGCGTAAAGTTACCGTCAAAATCTGTTTGTACACCATTAGTGGTGCCTTTTTCGACAACACTAGCACCAGGTAGTGGTGCGCCATTGCTATCTGTAACATTTCCTTTTATTTCATGTTGCTGAGCGGGAGCTAATTCTGTTTCTGTTATTGATTTACCATTATTGGCAATAGTGTTTGTTGAAGAATTAATAACCTCGTCCATGAGGGCAGGTCTATCTTCATTACTAGAGATTATTAAATTTTTTGAGACCGAAACAGTTGAAAAACTAAAAACTGAGGTGCCAAATAATAATAAAAATGTTCTCATAGCAAATGGCAGGAATTCTTTTCTATTTAATAAAAAAGATTGAGTCATCTTAAAATTCATATTTATTTATTGTTAGTTCATTTAATATTACTTTATAATTGAAGGAGCCGTTAATATCATTGCCTAAGCTTATATTTTACTCCCGATTCCTTGTGATATAGTTTTTTTGTATTATTTCATTGGCATCTCTAATTTTTGATTTATTAATGATTCGTATCAAATGATCTCTAGTTATTATTTAAATGAATATTGCCTATTGGATTGTAAAAATTAGACTTCCGTATTGTTGTCACTTATCTCAACCATATTTGTGTAGGGGTTCTAATAAAATTAAATCCTTGTCGGTCAAAAAAGTGAGTTCTCGATATTGTTTTATCTCTAAGTTATTAATGCAACTATGTTTTTGGTATTAGTAAAAACAGCGGTATTTCTAATCTTTTCATGATAAAATTGGCCTGTAGGAGTGCTTTTGTTAGGAGGTAGCCAGGCTTTATTTTAACAGTAATTAACAATATTACGAAAGAAAATATAATGTAACCACAATTCCCATGTTAATTTTACAGGCTTTAAGAAGTATTATGTTATACATAATAATTTTAAATTAATTTTATAATATCGGCATCTGTTTTTAGAAAAATTTGAATTATTTGTAATTTTAATTACGTTTCTTTTCGATGAAATTTTTTTATGGTTTTTTCAATTTCTTTTAATATATAGTTGCAATAAAATTCGAAAAATGTGCAGTCCATTAAACAAAATCAGGTGCCAACCATTATGATAAGAAACACAAGCCTATTTAGCCCTAGGTTTTGCAATTGCTTTGACTTTTTATGATACTTTGAATCTAATTCTTTTTCGAAAAAACATTCGGCTTTTAAATTGCGTTTTTAAATGGTAAAAAGGAAATAGTGAAATTTGTTTATTAGTAAAAATTTCAATCATTGAAGAAGTAAGTCGATTAAACAATAATATACTAGGTAATTAAGACCCGAATACATTATGTATTACATAGGTTGTTTTGTTTAAAATAAATAAATTAACTTTGGATCTTCCCCAATCAAAAAAGAACATTATTTTTAGGGAAGTGCGATGTTATAATTATAAAATTATTAGATAAGCTGCATAACGGGTATTCCAGAATAAATAATACCATGTCAGATTAGTCTAATTTAAATCGGAGTCAACTTATTCAAATAATAAAACAACTGCTTATACATTCGAAAGCTATACAGAATCAATTATCAAATTAATAATAAACTTATTATGAACTTATTTAAACTCAGCTGCTTAATTGTCCTTGCATTTTTCATTATAGGGTGTCAGAATAAAAACATCGTTAAAAAAGAGTCGCAAGAAACGGCAAAAAGACCCAACATTATTTTCATCATGTCCGATGATCACGCTTATCAAGCTATTAGTGCTTACGATAAAACATTAATAAGCACTCCAAATATTGATCGGATTGCCAATGAAGGGATGCTCTTTACAAATGCGAGTGTTACCAACTCTATCTGTGCGCCGTCACGAGCGGTCATTCTTACGGGAAAACACAGTCATATCAATGGGAAAATAGATAACCTGAGTCATTTCGATACGACCAATGTAACGTTTCCACAAATATTGCAAAAAGCGGGCTATCAAACTGCCATGTTTGGAAAGCTCCATTTTGGAAACAACCCTAAAGGTTTTGACGAATTCAAAATTTTACCAGGTCAAGGCGATTACTACAATCCGAAGTTTATTACCCAAAAAGGGGATACCATCATTGATGGTTATGTTACGGACATCACTACCGATTTGACTCTGGATTGGATGAAGAACCGAAGAGATCCTAACAAACCTTTTATGCTTATGTATTTGCATAAAGCGCCACACCGCGCTTGGTTGCCAAAAGAAAAGTATTATAAGGAGTTTACAAAAAAGACCTTTCCATTGCCAGAAACTTTATTCGATGATTATAGCACGCGAGGTACGGCTGCTAAAACTGCCGAAATGGGGATTCTGAAGCACATGTCATTGGCTAATGATACTAAGGTTTATCCAGAAGTGATGAAAGAATTGGGTATAAAGGATTGGAACGATCTGGGTTCGCCGCTCGGGAGAATGAACGCGGAGCAACGTGCGAGCTGGGATGCAGTTTATGGTCCGATCAATGAAGATTTCAAAAATAGATATCCAACCATGAATGATTCCACACTAACTATTTGGAAATACCAACGCTATCTACAGGATTATCTGGGAACCATTGCTTCTGTAGATGAGAATGTGGGACGTGTTTTGGATTACTTGGATGAAGAGAAATTGGCGGAAAACACCATTGTTGTTTATACTTCCGATCAAGGTTTTTATTTAGGAGAACATGGCTGGTTTGACAAGCGTTTTATGTATAACGAATCCTTTAAAACACCACTTTTAATTAAATGGCCAAATAAAATTACAGCTGGAACAACCGAGGATGAAATGGTACAAAATTTAGATTTTGCACAAACTTTCCTTGAAATAGCCGGCGTCGCTGCACCTAAAGATATGCAAGGCGAAAGCTTGGTGCCATTATTAACAGGCAATAAGGACACTTGGGATAGAGATGCTGTCTATTACCATTATTATGAATATCCCGCGGAACACGCCGTCAAAAGACATTACGGAATCGCTACAAAGGAATTTAAATTAATTCATTTTTATTTTGACGTTAATGAATGGGAACTCTACGATCGTAAAAATGATCCTAAAGAGGTCAATAATGTGATTGACGATCCTGCTTATGCGAAAGTCGTAAAAGAGATGAAGCAAAAACTTCAGGAAACTAGGAAGAAATATAAAGACTCTGAAACACTCGACAATTACTATATCAATCTTTATAAAAAGTAATAGAGCAACACGATTTTGAATCTTTAATTTTATTTTAATATTACAAAATGTGCCAGTTCGTTCTGGCACTTTTTTTAAGTTGATTTTTTTCGGTACTACGGATTTTAATCTATAAATTCAATCTTCATAATTTTAGGCTTAAAAACGTTTAAATCATTATTCTTTTTTTTTAACTATGAAAAAAACACTCTTTTTATTATTTGTTTTCATTGGAAGCTTTACTAGTTATGCCCAAATAATTCCTGCTCCCGAAAGTTTGAACTTGAACTCAGGACACTTTGTGTTAGATAGTAGCACCGGAATCGTAATCAAAGGTCTGGAGCTTGAAAAAAGTTCTAAATTGATCAATTATCTACAGAATAAAATAGAGGATGAAACGGGCGTTCATATCGCTGACAATAAAGGAAAAGTCAGGAATATAGTATTTGAAATATTAAAGAAACCAAATGAAAGTTTAGGAGATGAAGGTTATCAATTACACATTGCTACAAATGATATCAATATTGTGGCCAATTCGTATGCCGGTTTATTTTACGGTACGCAATCATTTATCCAATATGTTTTCGCCAACAATATTCAAACGCCCATTAAACTTCCAAATTTGAGTATTAGCGACAAGC
>JBBSRC010000014.1:0-57293 GCA_038243395.1 Flavobacteriales bacterium
TACTCAACTTAACACTTCCGCAAATACCTGGCAAGGCACTTTCCCTGTAAAAAATGAAAGTGTGGATGGCTTTGCATTAATTGCACCGACAAAATCCTTTGCTCCTAACAGTGTCGGATTATATGATATGCTTGGTAACGTCTGGGAATTGACCGCTGATTGGTTTAATGAAGATTATTATAAGAATTTGGATATTTTACACCCCATAATTAACCCAAAAGGTGCGGAAAGTGCTTACAGCCCTAGCAATCCCTATCAAAAAGAGCATATTATTAAAGGCGGTTCATTTTTATGCCACGCGTCCTACTGTGCGAGTTTTCGGATTTCAGCGCGCATGGGCACAAGTTTGGATTCAGGATCTGACCACGTTGGATTTAGAACGGTGGCCACTGCTGAAATGTTAAGAAAATAAAGTGGTTTGCTCATGGCATAGAGAATATAGTGAATACCATTACGTAATTCAGGTTCGACGATCGGCTTAATATGATTATCAACTTGCCTGGTCACGATCGCTCTTATTAATAATTCCTGTAAACTAACCCTCACAAATCTTTATTCAAACCATAAATCTTTTAAAATAAAAAAGAGGATTACAACTTAAATTTTAAGTCGTAATCCTCTTTTGATAGTATAAGGCGTTTTTTATTTCCCTTGTGGTAGTTCACGTGTCAACCATCCTCTTTTACTTGCCGTTGCAATGGCATATGGTGTAATCCAGAATAATCCGAAAGTATAAAGGATACTATAAGAATATGCCCAGAACGATTCCGTAAAGCTATAACGTTTCGCATAAAACATTACTGGGAAACTTGATAGCACCAAGATACTGGCAAATGTTGATGTTATGAATAAAATCGGGTGCATCACGATGAAAAACAACATAAATACTAAGAATGGGTAGCTCATTATGATTTTAGATGACTGACTGATAAACAACAATCGTGTTCCTAATTTAGATCCTACTCTAAAGTTGGTGAAAACATATTTTGACATTTGAATATTTTCACGCACGTTACTTCTGCCCCATCTGATAAACATTTTATACAAGCCTTTGTATTCTTCAGGTACATTTGTGTAACAGTAAGCATTTCTTTGGAAAAGCACATATTTTCCTTGCTTTAATATCATGTTGGTCATGGCACGATCTTCTCCAATGTCGGAAGGTTGGCCCATAAACGTTTGGTTGATCCAATCCTCAAGACAAGCAAACACTGCAGTGCGACGGTAGGCGGCCAAAGCTCCAGGTGTACAAAGTACAGAGTTTAAAGTACTTTCAGCAGAACGTACAAATTCAAAACTTAAAACAAAACTTACGTTCAACATTTTAGGCAATAAGGCTCTTTCGTTGTTAAGCACACGAATGTTTCCGGCTACGGCACCACAGTTTGGATTAACTATAAACGGACTTACTAAATTTCTTAATGTGTCAGATTTTACAACAGAATCACTATCTACAGTTACAAAAACTTCTCCTTTACCTAAGTTAAAACCACGGTATAAGGCATGACGTTTTCCCTTGTTTTTTGGTTGTTGATAAATCGATAAACGATCTCCTAATTTCTTTTTTGCTTGTTGCATCCAGTACCAAGTATCATCCTTACTACCATCATCAATCGCCAAAATCTCTAATTTACCTTCTGGGTATTCACTGTCGGCTAAACTCATTAAGGTATCCCAAACTTGTTTTCCTTCGTTGTATGCTGGGACAATTACCGTACAGGTTGGCAATTCTTCATTAGTCACAGATTTAATTGATCTATACTTGAAATAGAGATAGAGATTATAGATAAAAAAGCCAGCTTTAAAAACAAATAATCCCGTGGCAACGATTAAAAATATAAGTCCAAAAGTGGAGTTGATACGTTCTGCTCTGAATTGCGCAAAATCATTTTGCAAATCAAAAACTAAAAAAACGGACCCGATCATCAATATAAAAGTTGTGACCAGGACGATAACGCCCCAAGGATTGATTGATTTAGTAGAATTTAAGCCATTAAAAAAGGAACCTTTTTTTAAAGTCCCGTTCGATTTAATATCGGCTTCAGAATTTTGAGTCTGCTTTAAATTTGTCATTTTAGTGTTCATATTAATATAGTCCCGAAATATTGTTTTAATTATCGTTTCATATACTTATAAGCAACTGCTATGCCAACGGCAAAAAGTGCTGTTCTTCAATGCTAATTACACTTTTTGAACCGATAAAGTGTGTAAAATTTACGCACTCATGGGAACGGTTACACATATTTTTACATATTTGCGTATTATAAATGGCTCAAATGAGAGTGGAGTGTCTTCATCTATGTTATAATTTAGATGAAGATGATCAAAAATATACTTTTGCCGGCCTTTAAACCTATGCCTTGGATGTGAAGCCGTCGCTGCTGTAACTTGCCGAGGATTTCAATTTTATAATTATATAAATGTGTCTTTGTAGATTTAAGTTACTTGAAATCCTCTATCGCCTATACCAATCTATTTATTTATGATTTTTACGCAAACGACTGCATACTAACCATTAGAGAAACGGTTTCTTTTAATCTAATTTAAAAACAGGATTAATTATTATTAATTCTTACCTCCCCAACTCCAATAGTTCTTTTGGGAGCTATTAGTTGAACAATAAAAAACTCATTCAAGATATATATAGTAAATTGTGTGCAAACGTTTGTCCCGTTTAATATGAAGAACCGTAGAATTACATTAAAGGATTTAGCAAAAGAATTAAACCTATCTGCTTCCACGATTTCTAGAGCATTAGATAACCATCCTGCGATTAGTGAGGCAACCAAAAAAATTGTTCAGAAAAAGGCCCAGGAACTCGGTTTCATTCCCAACTCTATTGCCTCAAGTTTTAGAACAAAAAAAACAAATTCAATTGGCATTGTCGTGCCCATGATTGATGTTCATTTTCATTCACTTATTATTAGTGGTATAGTAGACTTTGCTTACAAAAAGGGGTACAACGTTAATATTTTTCAATCAAAAGACTCATTGAAAAGGGAAAAAGAAATAGTAAATATTCTCCAAAACAGGATGGTTGATGGCGTCATTGCCTGTTTAAGTATTGAAACCAAAAAGTGTGATCATTTTATGAAATTTGAAAAGTTGGGAGTACCTCTAGTTTTTTATGATCGGGTGCCAACTGATTTTGACGCCAATAAAATTATTATCAACGATTTTGAATCTGCCTTTACGGCAACTGAACATCTTATAGCCTCTGGGTGTAAAAGCTTAGGACATGTTGCGGGAAATCAAAAAAACGATGTATTTAAAGCGCGGTTGGAAGGTTTTAAAGCAGCGCTCATTAAACATGAACTTCCAATACGTGAAGACTATATTATGTACACCACGAACCTCGATTATGACGAGGGGGTTATTTGCGCCAATAAGTATTTGGAACTACCAGAATTGCCCGATGGGATTTTTTGCGCCAACGATTATACCGCAGTAAGTCTCATACAAGTTTTAAAAAAAACGGGAATAAAAACACCTCAAGAGATCGCTATAGTGGGATTTAGTAATTATCCAATATCCAAGGTTATTGATCCCTCTTTAACAACCATTGATGACTGTGCTTTCCAAATAGGTGAATCATCCGCAAAACTGATCATTAGACAAATTGAGGACAAAGATAATTTTTTGAATCCTGAGACCATCACAATCAAAACCCAGTTAATTGTTCGAGAATCTACAAACAGATCTTAAACAATTTACCATTCTTAAAAAGTTTACCCAGAATTAGCTTGCCTATGGGTACTGATGGTCCAGGTGTAGATTATTAATGGCCGACCCGTTGCAAATATTTAATATAATTTATAGTATTTCAACCCGATCAATGATCATTTCTGCAGGTTGCGCGTTGGTCGGACTTTCGCCTCTAAACAACCATAAATTCATTTTTAGACGTTCATCATTTGCGGGCGGAATGGCGTTTCCGGTGTAAGTCCATGCATTGATTATAGCGTCATTCTCTGGATTCAAAGTGTGCCCCTGGTAACTTCCGAATTCAATTTCGTTGGCTTGCCAATCAAAAAAGTGAGTAGAAAGATTCGTTGTTAAATTCATGTCGTACCGGAATTTATTCCCTACCTGAGTTTCTGGCTGAATGACAAACTGGGAGTTTTGATTGGTATTGTCGGACCATCGGGAAATCTCAATATCAATTTCCTCATTATCATTCTTATAGGTAAATAGACCTCCAACCACATTGTCATCCATTTGATCAACCCTGCTTGAAAGATAAAACACATATTTTTTATGACCTTGAGAATGTTTCAAAGTTACTCCTGCGCAATACCAATTACCATTTCGTTGTACAATTTTTAAATGCAATCTACCTTCATGATCCACCCAAACGTTCTCTGCAGAATCGGAGAATAAATTTGGCCCCGGACCTTCTCTCTTATCGTCTGAAGTTCTTACGATCCATTCATAACCAGAAAACTTAATGACTCTGGTTGTAAAAGTTGGTGGAACTTCATTATTATCTTGGTCCGAAGAGCAAGACGTCAATGTTACCACAGCCAACCAAAATAAAACATGACAAATTGGTTTTAATAAACAAGATGTCTTTCTCACCTTATTGGATAGTTACCAAGATATCAAATTCCTCTAAACTAGCACCAGCCTTATCTTCTGCAGAAACAACTATTTTGTCTTGAGAACCTGAACCATTATTAATGTATAAAACGTTCAGGGCATCGACATCTTCTTGGGTAAAGGAATCTCCGACTTTTAAAATACTGGCACCTCGCACTAACCATCCATATTGTGGCGCTTCTTTTATTATAAATTTCACATCCCCAGCTGGAGAACCAGTAACTAAAAGCATGTCCTTGTTAAATGCAAAAGCTTCTCCAACAGCTACGGATAATCCAGAGTTATTTTCGATTTCCAAAACAGTATTTCCCGAAGCAAAACGTGCAATCAACATCGGTGGATTAAATCCTCCTGTGTTTTCTTTTGAATGTAGGTCATCGGTTTCATCCCTACCCGCTTCCTGATCGATCATAAGGGAAATACGTCCATTATAATCTAAACTCTTGTAGTAGTCTATCATTTCAAATTCAAAGGTGCTTACCTTTTTTGAAGTGATGCTGGCTACGGGAGAAGTTGTTGGTAACGTGGCATTGTCAAATGTTAAGCCCATTTCTGTCCACAAGGTATCTTGTACATTATACACATCTATGGAAACTCCTTTGGCGGCAGTAAAACTTACTGCAATCTCAAGTTTCAGATCTACTATAACACCTTCTTTCTTAAACTCCTTCAAATCATACATTAAAAAGGATTTTCTATCATATTCTCCAGAACCAGTTACATTTTTCAGTTTTAATAACGGATCTGCTCCAAAATTCTGTCCTGATCTACTACCACCATTAACATAAGTATCTGCTATCGGATAAATGGTATCTCTTACAATTGTCGGATCCGGTGTGTTTGAAGTCGTTGAAAGTGCTGAAAAATAGACGACAGATGACACCACATGGATCACGCCGTTAAGAGCCTTTAAATTTGAAGTTACAATTTCCCATTGCTTACTAGTACCTTCATTAATAATACCTGTAAATCCAGCGTTATGGGATAAAAACATGATTTGTCCATTTTCGCTGTTATAAGGTAAAGGATTGTTTCTTTCCATTAGTTTAGGATCGTCAAACGATACATACGCATCAACAACGTGGTACTTAACTACATTTCTCAATATGGGAACAGGTACTTCCGATAAATCTTGATAGGCATTATTTGTAAGATATTCCTTAAATGCGGCATTGGTGGGTGCTATAAAAGATTTACCTGTACTTACCTGGTATAAATCCTGAATATTAGTCAGTTTTATAGCTTCTTCGAATAGATTCAGCGAATCATTACGTTGGATATAATCCCAAGCTGTGATCCCAAGATCTTGATTGGAGTTTGATTCCTTATATGAAAATCCATCTTGAATTTCACAACTGATCAATAGGCCAAAAGCGAGTGTGAAAAAAACTCCAATTTTACCGTATGAGGTTATTTTATAATTTTTCATTTATTTTGGATTTGATTTTTAAAACACATTTTATTTATAAAAAGCATTTTGCTCTAAATTAGGATTCCTATTTAAAGCATCCTCATGGATAGGCCAAACAAGGTTAGCCTCATCACTTAATCCATTGATAGGATTCATAACCTCAATGGCTTTTCCAGTTCTCACTAAATCAAACCAACGATGTCCTTCAAAGGATAGTTCGATCAATCGTTCATGAGCAATTGCAGCTTCGATACTGCCATATAAAGTAATAGCTTCGGCTTCGTTCAGTTCAGGAATATCTGCTCTCTTTCTGATTAAATTCAACAATTTAAGCGCTTCAGCCGGATTGTTCAATTGGTTGTGTGCTTCTGCCTTCAAAAGGATAATATCTGCCAAACGTAAGAGAACAATATTGTTTCCAGAAGGTTCTGGGCTTTCATCACTAAATCCTTCACCAAAAAATTTCCATATTTTTTTAGGGCTTGCATTTGTAGTGTCCCAAATCAATTTTTTTCTTAAGTCACCCTCTTCAAATGCGTCCCTAAAGGAACCACTTGGGTAATAATCACTATCTGCTCCCAAAGCATAAAGCACCCTTAATGCGTTTGTCTGAGTTTCGTTATAACCAACTTCAAAAATACTCTCATTGGAATACCCAGAAGTGAATATTTTAGACCAATCATTGATAGTTACTAAAGAATACAAATTATTATCCAACACTTTTTCTGCAGACTCAATAGCATCATTGTATTGATTTCTCCACATATAAACTTGGGTCAATAGCGCATTAGCGCCACCTCGGGTAAATAAAATACGAGTTTTCTCTCCCGAATAGTTTTCTTTACAATGATTAGCAGCAAAAATCAAATCTTCTACTATTTGATCCAGCACTAATTCCTTGTTGGTTTTAGAAATGAAAAACTCTTGATCTACACTCTCATAAGGCTCCATAATTAATGGTACATCGCCCCAAACTCTTACCGCGTAAAAATAAGATAGCGCTCGGAGTGCTTTAGCTTGTCCTATCAACTCAAGACTGAAATCATTTTCAGTTTCAAAAACTGTCGGAATGTACTTAATGGCATAGTTGGCACGACTGACCGTTTCATAAATATTATTCCAACGTGCTGAATTTATAGATTGCGTGAGGTTATTTTGATTTAAGGCCACAGGATCACCAGCATGATTTGTAGCAATAGCATCAGCTCTACCTTCCCCCCAATATGCGAAGTTAACGCGAGTTGTGGATTGTAGCGCATCATATATCCCGTAGACTCCAGCTTGAGCATCACTCGAAGTTTTATAGAAGCCTTGTCCCGGAAAGCTACTTACGGGTTCTTTATCTAAAATATCTGAACAGGAAAACGTAATGCATACAAGAATTACCGTAATGATTGTTTTATAATTTATTATATGTCTCATGTGTTTATATTTATAGTTTTTCAATGGCCACCTGGTGTTCGCTATTAATCATTCCCATGAGTGCTAAAATTTTCAGCATGCTCATTTCATTTTTTTATTTAAAATCCAATATTCAACCCAAGAGTGATCGTTCTACTTTGAGGATAAGAGCCTTCATCTAAACCTTCTCTTAATCCGCTATACGAATTAACATCAGGATCGAAACCCGTATAATGTGTCCATGTCAAAACATTTACTGCAGAAGTATATACTTCCAACTTTCTCAAGCCCAAATTCGTAACCATTTGATCAGGAAAACGATATCTAAGATTTATGTTTTTCAATTTTATATAAGACCCGTCTTCTACCCAACGGCTTTGGATTCTACTATCTGATCTTAAAGGATCATCACTGACCGGTTTAGGAAAATTAGTGACATCGCCTTGCTCTCTCCATCGGTTTAAGGCATCTGTTGAGAGATTGTTGTATCTCACAACCGAATTTCTTTGATGATTAATTTCACTATAAATATCATTACCGTAAGAAAATTGTAGAAAGATTCCTAAGCTAAGCCCCTTATATGAAAAAGTATTGGTAAGACCCCCAAAGAAATCAGGAGTAGCATCGCCTATGATTTGCTTATCGTTTTCATCAATAATATTATCGCCATTGAGGTCGTCCCAAATAGGATCACCACCTTTAAACTTTTTACCTAATGCTCCGTCGGTTACTTGATTCACATTGTCCTCATCACGAGAATAGACGCCATTAAATTTATAGCCATAGAAAGTTCCTATAGGCGAACCTTCTTTTAAGATATGAAAATTCCCGTTTTGTATAAATCCATTGGTCAATAAGTTCTCGGGAAGGTCCTTAATCATATTACGATTAGCACTGATATTAAAATTGGTTTCCCATTTGAAATCGCCCACTAGGTTTTGAGAGGTGATTGAAAGTTCAATACCCTTATTCTCTATACTGCCAATGTTTTGCGTGACGTAAGAAAATCCTGTGGTTCTTGGTATTGGAACATTATATAAAAGGTCCTCAGTTATTTTTAAATAAACGTCTGCGTTAAGGCTTACTCTGTTTTTCCACAAAGAAATATCCAACCCGGCGTTATATTGAGTGGTTGTTTCCCATTTCAATCCGGAGTTTGGCATAACTGTAGGAGCGGCACCTGAAAAATCTAAATAATTTGATCCTACCGCAAATTCACCTTGTGAGGTGTAATTGCCAATAGACTCATTACCTGTTTGTCCTGCACTTAGTCTTATCTTTCCATCATTTAAAAAGTTTACATTTTCAAATACTGATTCGTCTGAAAATCGCCATGCAACCGCAGCCGATGGGAAATAACCAAATCGGTTGTCTTTACCAAATCTTGAAGATCCGTCAGCTCTTATATTAGCTTCGAATAAATATTTTCCTTGATAATCATAAGATACCCTACCAAAATAAGAAAGCATGGAGTGTTGGGTTGTAATATTTACTTCTTGATTGGAAATGGTTCCTGCCCCATTTAAAGTTGGAATATTATCACTTGAAAAAAACATCCCATCCAAACCAACTACTTCGTAGTTCCAGTCTTGAAAACTGATACCTGCAAGCGCGGATAGATTATGTGATTCACCAAGTTGTCTATTAAAAGTTAAGAAGGTTTCATTCCCCCAAGTCAAGTTGTTTATAGCACGGACCTTTCCTGAGTTGTAACCTTCTCTATAGTCTAAAGTTGAAGGTATAAACTCATCTTCTTTCATGGAGGTATAATCCAAGTTCAAATTACTTCGAAGCTTTAAGCCTTCTATAATATCATATTCTACATATTGATTACCGGTTACGCGATTACTTTTATTGACGTGTGTTGCCAATTCTGCAAGCCCGATAGGATTTCTTCTACCAAACTGGTAGCCATTATAAGAACCATCCGGCAAATAGGCAGCAAAAATAGGAGGCCGTACTAGCAACTCTCTTATGACACTTAAATTCTCAGTGCCACCAGCATTAATTCTATTATTAACGCCATTGGTGTAAGAAATACTTTGTCCGAAGGTTATTTTATCTGAAACCTTAAAATCAACGTTCAATCTTGACGTTACACGTCTATAATTTGAATTTAATATGATTCCATCCTGATCCAAAAACGAAGAGCTCCAAGCATATTTCAAATTTTCGGATCCACCACGTACGGAAAGATCTACTTTATTTTGAGGGGCTATTCTTAATAATTCCCTCTGCCAATTCACATCGCCATTATTTTTAGGGTTTAAAGAATCTAAAATAATACCATTTGGCGTTACAGGATTGTCCATGTTTTTATAAGAGTCAAGAATGACTGCTCGGTATTGGCTCGCATTTAACACGCTAAGCATTCTAGGAATCTCACTTACCCCAGAGGTAATACTTAAATCAACTTGAGCATCACCCGAAATTCCTCTTTTTGTTGTAATGATAACTACGCCGTTAGCAGCTCTAGACCCGTATATGGCGGTTGACGCAGCATCTTTCAATATTTCTATAGAGGCAATGTCACCAGGATTTATGTCAGCCAAAGGATTTAAACCAAATTTTTCAGATCCGTTTAGAGAAGATAAAGAATTGGATTCTATAGCGACGCCATCTATAACATATAACGGTGAATTACCTGAATTTAAAGAAGAGTTCCCTCTTACTTTAATACTCATTCCACCACCCGGAGCACCAGAATTAGAAGTGACCTGAACCCCAGCCGCCCGACCTTGTAAAATAGATATGGGATCTTGTAAGTTTGATTTGTCGATAGCATCACTCCCCACAGAAACTATGGCGCCGGTTAGATTTCTTTTCTTTTTTGTACCGTAGCCTATAATGACCAATTCATCGAGTTGGTCTACTGTAGGTTTTAAAATCACGTTGATTTCCGTTTTATTACCAACCTTAACTTCTTGGTCTGAAAAACCTAAATATGAAAAAATTAAAATATTTTCAGGGGTAACATTTTTAATTGTATATATTCCGTCGAAGTCTGATGAAACGCCAGTTGAGGTCCCTTTAACTATGACATTTACCCCTAATAAGGGCTCTCCCGTAGCTTCTTCTGTAATTTTCCCTGTAACGATTAGATCTTGAGAGTATCCATTCGTAAAAGCGCAACAAATTAAAAATAAAAAGCCATAAAACGACCTACTTTTAAGCTTGAATATCCAACGCTCTGAAGAGTGAGCGTGACTTGTTTTTTCCATAATTAGAGGGATAATAATGATTTTGGATGCAAAGATAAGGATATTTATATCAGTGCAAACGTTTGCATAAAAATTAAAATACCTTTATAAACTTTTATTGCTTCCTAAATATACAGTGCCCATCTGTTATTTTCGATAATTCATTTCTTTAAAGAAGGAGATATTTGAATAAAAATCAATGTATTCAAGTAAAAAAAACTAATTCTGGAGAATTTAAATATAACTCTAATTGATTACTTAGAATATACATTCAAATTAAATCACTATAAAATATCATCTATTGAGAAAACAATACTTAGAAAAAATTTAGTTGACGATAATTTTCATTTGTTTTGTGATTTCTCCTTCCTGAAGTTCAATAAAATAAAATCCTGAATTAACATTAAGGAATAGATGGTCATTTAAAAAGTTTTTAGATGCGAAAACAATACGGCCATTGATATCAAAGATTTTTATAGCATCTAGCCTGATCTCTTTATTAAATTTTAGAATATTATTATTAACTGGATTAAATATTTTAAGCTTGTTAATTTCAGATGTAACTATGTTCAATGTTGTACAGCCGTTTGAAAGGGAATTCTCATTTTCAATAAGACCTTTTGGTGTTAAATCTTTTCCATCAAATCCTATATAATCAACTGGATATTTTTCGGCTCTAAAGATGGCATTGAAATTTGCTGAAACGTAATCATATTGGTCAACTATATCTTTTCCCGATGGATTTCTATACGTCCATATATGCTTACCCATCTTTGTTATTTCAGAAACTTGTCCTAAAGAGGTTTCACAAATTATAAAGTTGCCATTCGGAAGACTGTGAGTTGCAGATCTTTTCGTTTCATAAACAGTTCTTCCTAGTATGGAGCCACTCCATGACCAGTTAAAATCTAGTGGTTTAAATTTATTATTTTCTTTTGTATACGTATTCCCAGAAACCTCTGGATCTAACAAATGGACTGAGCTGTAGAGCCTAATGTCATCCATTCCATTGTTAAAAACAGATATTTTACCTTCGTCCACATATCCGGATTTTACCCACTTTGCATCATGTTGTAAAAATAATTTTTGGTCTTCAATTCCGCCTTGTTTGTAAACCATCGGATTACCCCATCGCCATAATATATCTCCACCCCGATTTGAATTACCTCCAGTGTGACCGGACGCTTCAGCAAGTGTTGTGCTATGGTCAATAATATATATTTCATTGAGATATCTGGCAGAAATAATAATTTGGTCGAGGCTTGCATTATAATCAATACCATTTACGTGCGTATATCCTCTATCCGAGCCCTCTAAATTTGGATCTACATAATTTATGTCAATAAGTTCAGGGTGGTTTTCAACAACACCAAAATTTGGTTTTGTAGCATCATAATCTTGAATCAGGTGATCTATAAATTTCCATTCCCAAACTATTTCAGCATCATTTGTTCCAATGGGTTTTAATTCAACTATTTTATCAAGTTCAATGCCTGCTCCAACTTTAAGAGGATCTTTCCCATTTGCAATAATCTCTGTGTTCGTATAACTATCTCTAACTATACATAAAATATTTCCATTGGGCAGCGGTTCAATGTCATGGTGTTGTCTTAATCCATTGGCACGCGTCTCATACCTCCACAATACATTATTATCCCAGTCTCTAATTTCTAAAGCATTTTTGCCTGCTCGTAATAATGTGCCATTTTCTAAAAGATAGCAGGTTGCTCCCGGTAAATCCGTAAAAGTCCATCCATTTATTTTTTCACCACAGTTATTTATTAAATACACACTTTCGTTTACTTCCGGAGTAAAGAGCGTGTAGCCCTCAGTGACTTCATTATCTAAAAATAGCAGACCAACGGTTGGGGTTTGCGCCCTTAAAAACGACACGGTTAAAAAGAGTATAAATGTTATTTTACTTTTCATGAAGAAATTTTTAAATCAAATAAAAAACTGTTTAAATCCAACATTTGCAAGTCCTCTTGCTTTGGCAGCACTGATACCTTTTGGGCTACTGCAATGATGGCAACCTTATCATTAAATTTTTGTTAGTCATATTTAAAATTGATTGTTGATTGAAAGATCCTTAACAGTAATTATTGATAATAAGATATTCAACATTTCATTACTTACGAAACTTGTGGCAATACCAAATAACTTTCCCTTGTTTAGATTATAAAAATAGTGATTCTTCAGAAAACACTTCTTTTTACGGCGCTTGGTTTTTGAATTGCAAGATCTTAATTACTAGGTTTTCTTTCACACGCATTTTGACCGCATTTTAATAACTAAAAAAAATTCTATAAAGCAATAGAAGAAATACAACTTTTGAAGAAAATTTGAATCTAAGTAGTAGCAAAATTGAAAATCACAGAACAAATTTGTGAGTTAACTTAAGCCATCTAAAACCACTCGGTTTACGCTGATCACCTTTTCAGACTCTAAATAAACACTATAAAAATTGAAGAACATCTGATTTTCCTGTTTTATGTATAGCTATAATTCTCCATAAAAAAACATCCCTCTCCTGAAAACCTGAAGAAGGATGCTGTTACAATGTAAAAGAAATAGACCACCAATGCGGTGGTCTATATTATTTTGAAATTCTATTAATCGGTTAAAAGCACATTGGTATTACCACCTCCTGCCATGCTAATATCAACAGGCGCATTGGTCTTCCAATTGCCACGTGTAAAATCAGGGACGTCCACAGATCCAGAGCGGTTAGATACAGAATGTTCGCTCAAAGGCGTAATTGCACTCCACAAAGCGGCATCATACACATCTTGATCTAACGGTAGCCCATTGCGAAGACAATCAATCAAGCGCCAATCCATCATAAAATCCATGCCTCCGTGACCTCCCACTTTTTTGGCCAAGTCTCCCACTCTTTTTACGATTTCAGGAGTGTACTTTTCTTGAACCGCTTTAAATTCTTCATCTTTTAACCAAGAATGACCTTTTCCGATTTTTTGAGAAGGCCATTTCCGAGCAATAGCTTCAGTACCACTTACCAAATGAATACGTGAATAAGGTCTTGGTGAACTCACGTCATGCTGAATCATGATGCTTCTACCATTTTTAGTTTTGATCATGGTGGTGTTCATATTGCCACTAAAGTCCGCATTTACATAAGGCTTGAAAAAATCATCCTCTTGTGCTAATTTCTTTGCCATTGGTCCCATCGAAAAATCCGCACTTGAAAGTGATGTTAAGTAATCCATTTGATCCCCACGGTTCACATTCATAATTTGGCAAATAGGTCCCAAACCGTGAGTCCCATAAAGATTCCCATCACGTCCAATATTCTCCTTCAAACGCCACATATCTTCATAGCCATTTTTATTGAAATTCAAATCAACCAAATCGTGGATATATGCACCTTCTCCATGAATAATGTCGCCGAAATATCCTTGTCGCGCCATGTTTAGTGTCAGTAGTTCAAAAAAGTCATAACAACAGTTTTCCAACATCATGCAATGCATCTTGGTTTTTTCTGAAGTCTCTACCAATTCCCAACATTCATCAATAGTTTTGGCGGCAGGTACCTCAACGGCAACGTGTCTTCCGGCATTCATGGCATAAACGGCCATTGGCACATGCAAATCCCACGGTGTCGCGATGTAAATCAGATCTAAATCTTCAGTATCAATCATTTCTTTCCAAGCGTTCTCAGAACCACTATAAACTTTGGGATTGTGTGGCGTACCATCCAGGAGTTTTTTGGCATTTTCTGCTTGCTTAGGTCTTAAGTCACATAAAGCTTTTATTTTTACACCTTCAATATAACTCATCCGTTTTACTGCTCCAGGGCCACGCATCCCCAATCCAATAAAACCAATCTTAACCGTTTCTATTTTAGGTGCTGCGTAACCAGACATATTAAACCGAGATACACCCCTATTTGGTGGTGCAACAATTCCTGCAGTGGTACCACAACTCACTAAACTTCCTGTGGCCATACCAAGTCCGGCTAAACCAGTTAGCTTTAAAAAATTTCTTCTGTTATTTGTATCGCTCATAGTATTTTATATTGGGTTTATATTCTGATTATATCTCTTTAAAATGCGCTCTTGCTTAGTAATTGTTGAGGTCTGAAGGCAAAATTTCTTTATTAATATTTTTCTTATACTTTCTTAGACTCTATTAGAAATATCAATGGACACATTAACATCTCAAACACTAAAGATATTCAGTTTTATTAAAGACTACAAGAAAGTTTAACTTAAAGAAATTTTATTTGGATTCCCTCCGCTATCAAAATCAATCTATGACCTTTGAAATGAACAATTTAAACGCATTAAGAATACAATTTTATCACTACTAAAAAATTTCTTAAAAGTAAAATGCCTCTAAAAACTTAATTTCAGAGGCATTTTTTATATTCAGAAGATAGCTATAATTTATTCCAAGTATCATTCAGCATATTGACATCTGGTAACATACTATTTGGATCCAAAATCACACGCTGGATTTCCTTTTTTGTTTTCAAAAGATGACTCCAGCTATTACCCCGCTGCCAAATTTCTACGGGAAGTGATATGTTTTCGGTAGAATTATCTGTGTAAGTTACCTGAAGTTCCACAGGCATAGGTATTTGTCCGCTATTTTCAACCGTAATAAGATAATTGTCTTGATAAGATTCTACCGAAGCGATACCCAAGTCAATGTTGCCAGTCCCATAGAACCAACCTCTCCAGAAATAGGACAGATCTTCTCCAACCGCGTTTTCAATGTGGTTAAAAAAATCGTTTGGCTGCGGATGCTTGTATGCCCAATGACGAATATAACTTTTAAATGCATAATCGAAACGTTCAGGGCCTAATATGTATTCACGGAGTATAAAAAGACCAGCAGCTGGTTTGTAATAGGCGGTGTAACCTAGGTTTCTTGCATTGGCTACTTCCGGAGACGTGTTAATCCCCTCACGATTTTCAAAAGTGAGATACCGCACCAAACTGCGAGGTTTATCTGTTGAGCTAGGGTATTCATTATCGTTAAAAGCTACGGTACTGTAATGGTTGATGAACGTATTAAAACCTTCATCCATCCATGGATAACGACGCTCATTATTACCAACGATCATGGGAAACCAATTATGTCCAAATTCGTGATCTGTAACGCCCCATAAATCTTTGCCCGTACTTTTAAAATGACAAAAACTAACTCCAGGATACTCCATCCCACCAACATTTGCCGCAACGTTTATGGCATTGTGATACGGATAAGGAAAGAATGTTTTGGAATAAAATTCTATGGACCCTTTCGTATATTCTGTAGAACGTGCCCATGCACCTTGTCCATCACTTTCCTTCGGATATACTGATTGTGCCAACCCGGTCTTCCCATCCCCCAAATTCATACGTGCCGCATCCCAGATGAATCCTTTTGAAGAAGCCCAAGCCACATCGCGGGTATTTTCCATTTTGAAATGCCAAGTTAGTGTTCCATTCGCTTTCGCTTGTGTCGCAGGTTTCCCAACTTCATCAGGCTTGATAATATAGACTGTTTTATCACTTTTTTCAGCTTGTGCGAAACGTTCTTGCTGTGTTTTGGTCAGCACTTCCTTTGGGTTTTGTAAGATGCCTGAACAGACAACGGTTTGATTTGCCGCCGCCGTAATTTTTACATCAAAATTTCCATATTCACAATAGAACTCACCCGCTCCCAAATACGGTTCGGTATTCCAACCGACCACATCATCAAATACTGCCACTCGTGGATACCATTGTGCAATGGCATAAACTGTTCCGCCTTCCGTTTCCAATCTGCCCATACGATCCATGCCTTCCACAGGAACTTTGAATTTGAAATTCATAGTGATGGACACTTTCCCGCCTTTGGCTGCTAGGGGCTTATCTAAAAAAAGTTGCATTCTGGTATCGTTAACCAAATACTTCGAAGACGTTCCCGTTGCTGTTTTAGCCGAAACATTCGATAATTCAAATCCGCCCTCAACATCGCCATTGTAACGATTACCTTTGACTGGTGTAGTTAATGTGCCACGGGAGTCTTCGGTAAAACGATCCTGCTCCAAATACAACCAGATAAATTCCAAAGATTCTGGACTGTTATTAGTATAATGAATGGTCACTTTTCCGGCAACGGTATGATTTTTTTCATCCAAACTCACTTCCAAGTTGTAATCAGCGGCATTCTGCCAATATTCTGGACCTGGTTTACCAGAAGCAGTGCGATAAGCATTGCCTTGACGGTAAGAAACGTCATCAAATAAATGCTGATTGCCATAATTTACTTCCTGAGCAAAGATTGAGAAGGAAAAAACGAAAGCGAACAATGATAATAAGGCGTTGCTTTTAAAGTATGTCATGTTTTATAGTTTTAAATAGAATATGATGGCGAAGATACTAATTTGACAGGAAATATGTAAATGATCATAAATGTTTCAGAAAATGAGATAATAATTCCTACTATTTCTCAGAGATTATAATGACGTCATTATATGTGCCGTTAGCTCATCCACCTGTTGATAAACTTTTTGCCTCTGCCGTCGATGATGACCTTCTCAACGCGGACTTAGTTTTTTCCAAGTATTAAGATTAATTTAGGGTTCCTTAAAAGGGGTTGTTATAATTTTGCAAGAATGAATAATTCAAAGAAAAATAAGTATACTGAAGGACGAATTATCAGTTCGCTATTAAGCTTGGCGGGGCCCATTATCGCTGCTAATATTCTCCAATCGGCCTATCAATTAATTGATACATTCTGGCTAGGAAGATTGGGTGCCGATGCCGTTGCAGCAGTAAGTTTAAGTTTTCCATTGCTGTTTTTAGTCCTATCGCTTGGAGCAGGACTCACATTAGCGGGTACCGTCATGGTGGCACGATATTATGGCGCTCAAAACCAACAGATGGTGAATTTTAGTTCGTCACAAAGCGTTTTTCTGATTTTTTTGACTTCCATACTATTGGCCGTTCTCAGCTATTTTGCCGCCGGCCCCTTAATGAAAATTATTGGCGCCGGACCTGACATTATTGAGGATTCCATTACCTACTTCAAGGTATCTTCAATAGGTTTTGTGTTTTTGTTTTTGTTCTTTATTTTCCAATCGCTGATGCGTGGCATTGGCAATGTAATGCTCCCGGTATATATTGTGCTCTTTACGGTAATTCTCAACGCGGGTCTAGATCCGCTGTTCATATATGGCTATGGACCTATTCCAGGCTTTGGTGTCGCTGGTGCTGCGGTATCAAGCGTCATTACCCAAGCGGTGGCTTCCTCCATCGGGTTGTATATTTTATTCAAAGGTAAGCATGGCATTAAAATCTCTTTAGCCTCCATGAATTTCAATATGGACAACCTGAAAAAGACATTTAACATCGGTTTTCCGGCAAGTATTGAACAATCCACCCGTGCTTTGGGGATGACCATGATGATGGTTCTCGTGACTAGTTATGGTAGTGATATTGTTGCGGCTTATGGGATCGGTGCACGGATGTTGAGTTTTATCGTAGTACCCGCCTTAGGGTTAGGTATTGCAACCACCTCCTTGGTAGGTCAAAACATTGGGGCCCTAAAGATTAAAAGAGCAGAAAAAGTAGCGAACCTAAGTGCCAAAGTAGCCTTTTTTGGATTTACCGTCATGGGAGTGCTCATGTTTATAATTGCCGAACCCTTGACCGCCATCTTTATCCCGGATGATCCACAAGTTATTAAAGACGGAGCTTTGTTCATCAAAATCATGTCTGTCAGTTTTGGGTTTCTGGGCTTACAACAAGTGATGAACGGCACTTTTAACGGCGCAGGATTTACCAAAGCCTCCATGCTCATCTCCATCATGAGTCTTTGGGTGGTTCGATTCCCTTTAGCTTACCTTCTTTCTTATAAGCTCAAGATGGGTCCGGAGGGAATTTGGTGGTCCTTCCCCATCTCAAATCTGATCGCAGGCATCGTGGCTTTTGCGTATTTCAAAACCGGGTATTGGAAAAAACGAGTCATCCGCGACCGGAGTTCCTTGACGGAGCATGAGTGATGGACGTGGGAGTGTAGATTAGCTTTTTTTTGGTAGTAGGTTCTTTGTTGACATTTAGATGTTTAGTCTTAAAAGCCCTTGCTCTTTATTACCAGCACAGTAAATCAAACCAACAAAGAGAAAGAGTTTTAATACTGTCATTTCACTATTACTTTTTTCTTCTTCCTAGATTCGCGCCATTGCCAAGGAGCTACTGGATTCGGATCTTGCCAAAGCCCGATTTTAGATTTTCGCGCTCTATCTTCCATGTCTTGTAAAGTCTTATCCTTTGAATATCTCACATAATGCCAAGCCAAACCATTTTTGACCAGTTCATGACAGAGGCTTAACGCATCATCATAAATAACATTACTAATATAACGTCTGTAACGATCTTTGGATTGAACGTGAATGGTCACTGTTTTTCCGAAGATGGCTTTGGAGGTAAATTCTGTGGCCTTTGCAGAAAAAGCCTGCTTTTTTTCGGGACAGTCAATGTTTGCTAAGCGTACTCTTAATAAAGTGGAATCTGCAGTAAGCAGTTTGAAAGTATCGCCATCCATTATACCTACTACTCTGCCGGTAAAGGTTTGGGAGAAACAACTGATTGAAATAAGGAATGATAATAGAAATAATCTCATGTAGGTTTAAACGTATTGGGGACTTTTAAACAGGCCAAGATAGGTTTTTGTTTACAGTAATTGAGATTCACAGATATAAAACCATGTGAAGATTGATGCTCATTCAAAATACAACACCAGTTAAACATCTTAAAGTTTAAAAAATTTCTCATCTTTCAAACCACCACTCTTTATATTTGCAAACAAACTGTTATCTCACATGCTAAAAAAAATACGAATCGACACTTTCGTCATCTTAATAATAATTAGTATTGTCATTGCATATTTCTTTCCACAATTAGGTGCATCTGACAGTCCAGTACCAATGAATCTGATCAGCAGTTTGGGAATTTCCTTTATCTTTTTTTTCTATGGACTTAGCTTAAGTTCGCAGGCGCTGAGAGATGGAATAAAAAACTGGAAATTGCATGTTTCCGTTCAAGCGTCCACTTTTTTATTATTCCCACTGCTTATTTTGCCGTTTTTCCCCTTGGTAAAAGACACTTCATACGAAATGTTGTGGCTCGCTTTCTTATTTATGGCCGCTTTGCCGTCTACGGTTTCCTCGTCCGTAGTTATGGTGTCCATGGCGAAAGGCAACTTACCAGGAGCAATTTTTAATGCTAGTATTTCAGGAATTATTGGCATCATTCTGACTCCGTTATGGTTATTGCCCTTTATAAAACAAACCGATGTTGCTTTTGACTTTTCGTCAATTTACTTACAACTGATAACTGAGATCGTTATTCCGTTAATAGTGGGATTATTACTAAGAAAATTCCTTGGAGCGTGGGCTCAGAGAAATAAACGCACGCTGAACAAATTTGATAAGTTCATCATTTTATTGATCATTTATAAAAGTTTTGTGCAGTCTTTTGAAGATGATATTTTTGGTAGCGTCAGCTTATTGGAAATGACTATTATGGTAGCCTTGGTATTGGCACTGTTTATTATAGTGTATGGTCTGACGGGCTGGATCGGAAAACTTCTGAGATTTAATCATGCCGATCAAATCACCAACCAGTTTTGCGGTACTAAAAAATCGCTAGTACATGGCACTGTGTTTTCGGAAGCGCTATTCGGCCAAACCAGCATTGTTGGCATTATCCTCTTGCCGTTAATGTTTTATCACGCCATTCAGATTTTAATTATAAGTGTGATTGCAACTAAAAAAGGAAGAGCGCACGATGCTTCCAATGAGAAAACCTTAAATCGTCAAAACTTTTAAAGCAAAAATATTAAATGACTGAATCCAATAGCCTCAACTAGGAAATTCATTATTATAAATAGGAATGCTGCCACAGCTACATATATATTTTCAAAATCCACCAGTTTATATAAGCTGGTGCAACTTGGAGATAAAATGCATAATTAAGAAGATTAACCTATATTAGAGCAAACTAAAAAATTCAATTTATTAAGTATGACAAAAATTATAGGTGCCATTTTAATCGTGATCAGTTTGGGTTTTGGATATGTTGGTTTCAAGAAAGTTGCGGATAATACCGCGGAAGTAAAATTTTTAGGAATAAAAATTGACGCTTCCAACGAATCCGGAAGACAACAAGGTTTTATCTATCTGGGCTTGGCTGCCATCCTTTTTGCAGGAGGTATTTACACAATCAATAAATCTAAAAAATAATAATAATTTTTAATTGATTAAATTAAAAGAGGTCGTCTAAAATTTATTTTAAACGACCTCTTTTTTTATTGTGAAATGAACTCCTTATTTCTTAGCCATCAATACCGTATCAATGATATAAATGATCCCATTTGATGCGGGCACGTTACCAAGAATAACCTGGGCTTTTTTACCAGACCCATCTTTAATTACATATTGATCTCCATTCATGGAAGCAGTCAATTCTTCTCCTTTTACTGTTTTAAAAGTATAAGATCCATTGGCACCCTTAATCGCAGCAGCTAATTTATCTGAAGTAATAACTCCAGGAACTACATGATACGTTAATACATCAGCCAACATTTCTTTGTTTTCTGGCATCATCAACTCGTCACGCTTTTTTTGTGACAACTTTTCGAAAGCTTGATTAGAAGGCGCAAAAACTGTGTATTCTCCCGGTTCTGACAACATCGTTGAAAGATCAGCTGCGGTCAATGCACCAGCCAAAGTTGATAAATCTTTATTGAGCATAGCTTGCCCAGCAATACTATTTGATCTCGCCTCTTCCTTCATTTTAGATTCCTTAGCTGTTTGAGCCTCCATTTCTACTCGGGCTTTCTCAGCATTTTCCATTTCCACGCGTTCAGTTTCTATTCTCATTTCTTGCTCCTTCTTTTTACCATCTTCACAAGACGATACAAAAATAAAAGCTGTCAATGCAGCTGCAAATAACACACTCGTTTTCTTAATGATCATAATTTGATTATTTATTGGTTTATGTTAATATATACGTACAGAACAAAATTCTAGAAGGTAATTAGTAAAAATTTAACAAATCATTTCCAGATTTTATTCTGATCATTTAATTTTACGAGCATTTCACATTTAAGCTAGTAATAAAAGCATTTAGCGACACTTCTCACAATGTAATATGATAAATTTGCATACATAGACCCACATCATTGGAAGAAAAAGAGAACGCTAACCAAAAGCCTATAAAAAAGAAATATAGGATTCTCAAAATAATCGGAAAAATTATTTTGGGCATCGTCGTGTTCCTAATTCTCGTCGTACTTTTCATCCGCAGCCCTTGGGGACAGGGAATTATTGTTGAAAAAGCCACATCCTATGTTTCCAATAAAACCCATACTAAAGTTGAGATTGAACGCTTGTTTCTCACATTTGATGGTAACCTTCAAGTTGATGGTCTGTTTTTGGAAGACACTAAAGGCGATACATTAATCTATTCTAAATCGCTTGAAGCCAATGTGCCCTTATGGGCAATGATTCGGGGCGAAGGTATTGGTGTTGATGCTTTAAGTTGGGAAGGTGTTCGCGCAAATATCATTCGGAAAGATTCGATTGGAGGCTACAATTTTCAATTTCTGATTGATGCCTTTGCTTCAGAAAACACAACTACATCTGTAGTAGATACGACGACCGCTGTACCCTTAAACATCGTCTTAGGAAAACTTAACTTCAAGAATTTTGACGTGGTTTTTGACGATGCCGTCGCGGGTATTGACAGCCGATTTAAAATCGGTTCGCTCCATGCCGCAATGAAAACTACGGATTTGAAACATATGAGATTTGAAGCCTCTGAACTAAACCTTTCAGATGCACGCATTAAATTCATCCAATCTCCGGTCCCTATTATTCCTGAAGAAAATCCTGCGCCATTACCTTCCTTATCTGTTGAAAACTTAACCTTAAACAACGTGTTTGCCAATTATCAATCTTATGGCGACCGAATTGCAGCAGAAGTCGATATTAAAGATTTGTTTGCGAAAATCCCTAAAGTTGACTTGGCCAATAGCGATTTTGAAGTGGAAACTTTTCGACTAAAAAATTCATCCATAACACTTCACACGGAAACCGAAACCAATGTGGTCACTCAAAAAGTGGTGGAAGTGACTCAGAATATCAAACAGGATATCCAAGCTTTTGAATGGCCTGAACTGCGTCTAGCAATCAATTCGGTCAATTTTGAAAATAATAAGTTCGGTTATTTTGTCGCTTCCGCGGAAGCTAAAACGGGCAGCTTCAATCCGAATGCGATCGTATTAAACGATTTGAATTTGCAAGCCAACAATATCAATCTGAAAGATAAAAAAGCAGAGCTTCATATTGAAAACTCCACATTTAAAGAAATTTCAGGATTCGACCTAAAAGAATTAAGCCTGAAATTTAGTGCCGACGATAATACCCTGAAAGTTACAGATCTCACGACTGCACTAAACAATAACAGCCTAAAAGCTGATTTACGTTTGGATTATCCTAAACTATCGGCACTGATTGAATCTCCAGAAAAATCAAAGATTGACTTCAATATTCCAGCCTTTCAAGTCTCATTAAATGATGTTTTCCTGATTCAACCGGAGCTTAGAAAAAACGTATATTTAAATACTTTAAGTAAACATCTACTCAGCGGAGATACCAAAGCAAAAGGTTATCTGTCGGATATTAATATCGAAGCATTGCACGCTCATTGGTCAAACTCCCACATCTCAGCCAACGGCAGAATTCAGAATATCACAGATCCTAATAATTTACAATTCAATATTCCAAGTTTTTCGGCCATTACAAAACGTTCTGACATCATTCGATTTGTAAATGAAAAAGATCTTGGCGTGAACCTTCCTGAAAATGTCAAATTAGCAGGAAATCTGAAAGGAAATCTCAATGACGTTTATGCAAATGCGACTTTAACCACCACTCAAGGTGTTGCATCTGTTGCTGGACATTTTAAAAATGGGAAAAACATAGAGTTCGATGCCGATCTTTCAATTGAAGATTATAATCTTAACGAGTTGCTTCAAAATCAACAATTGGGCACTTTAAGTTTAAAAGTCAAGGCCAACGGAAAAGGCAAAACCATCAATGATCTTGATGCTCATGTTGAAGCCATAGTTTCGAGTTTTAAATACAACAATTATGACATTAACGATTTAAAACTAGTGGGCGACATTAATAATGGACGCGGCAAGGTCACATCGAAATATAAAGACCTTAATCTGAATATGGATTTATATGCCACTGTCGTATTAGATTCCGTAGCGCCCGAGGCCAATTTAGAACTCAATATTACCGGTGCCGATTTAAAAGCACTAGGCATTATGGATCGCGAGATTAAAACGGGGATGAAAATTTATGCCGATTTTAAAGGTAATGCCGTTGATTATGATGTTGCAGTCATCGTTGACGAAGGCGTTGTGGTGTACGACAACAAGACCTACCTAATGGGCGATTTGAATGCCTTAGCACATGTTACCAAAGACACCACTTCAGTTTCCATTAAAAATAAAGTTGTAGATGTTTTGCTCCAATCCAATACCGATCCTCAAACCTTCAGCAAATCATTAAGACGTCATGTATTCAGTTATTTTTATCGTGATGAAGAAATTGCAGATAGCATTACCCAACCAGTTAATTTAATACTGCGAGGAAAAATCATTGAAGCCCCTATTTTAAAAGAAGTTTTTCTGGTCAATGTAAAAGAACTTGATACGGTAAAAATTGATGTCGATTTTAAAGAAGCCGAGCGAAAATTAATGGCCAACATCACTGCACCGCATATCAATTATAGTGGTTATGAACTGGACAGTCTCGCTTTTTCAATAGATACCGATCATGACAAATTTGTTTTTGATCTCGGTTTTAATCGAATTAAAGCAGGCCCTTTCGATATACAAAAAACAAAACTGACGGGAGACCAATCCAATAATGAATTGGCGTTGGCATTTATTGCTTACCATAAAGAAGAGATCTTGACCCAGATAACCAGTAAAATAACAGGTAATAGAGATAAACTACGTTTTCATGTTAACCCTGAAGATTTAATTATAAATAAAGCACCTTGGAATTCTCCGGAGAGCAATGAAATTTTGCTAAGTGATAAAAAATTAGTGTTTAACGATTTCAATTTCGACAGAGCCGATCAATCGTTTGAGATTACGGACAAACTTTCTACCATTTCTAAGGAACATATTGCCGTTCAGTTTCAGAACTTTAAATTAAGCGAATTCTTGAATTACCTAAATCCTCAAAAAGAGTTGGCCACTGGAAACCTGAATGGCGATTTTATTCTGGAAGATCCTTTTTCAAATACCGGTATTGTGGCCGATTTAGGTATTGAACAATTGAGTTTGATGCAGGTTGATTTGGGAAATTTAAACCTTGATGCCAAATCATTGGGTAATGATAGTTATGATTTCAATGTTGATATGAACGGCGGCGAAATTGATCTTGATTTAAAAGGGGATTATGTAGCCATCCCAGGAGGCGCAAACCTCGATTTAAATTTAGACATCAATCGCTTTAATATGAAAGCTTTGACGGGATTCTCCCAAGGCGAAATCACAGAGACGGATGGTAGCTTTTCGGGAAATTTCAAATTGAACGGTACGCTCGAAAAACCAATTTATGAAGGCAAGCTTAATTTTAAGGATGCCGATTTCAAGATAAAAATGTTTAACGCCGCCTTTACACTTGCGGATGAAACTCTACATATTGATAACGTCGGTATCTCCATGGACAAGTTTACCATTTTGGACGAAAATCAAAACACCTTAATTGCTTCCGGTAAAATAGGCCAGGAATCATTCATCAATCCTACCTTCGACTTACAGATAACGGCAAACAAGTTTCAATTACTTAATGCCACTAAAGAAGACAATGATTTCCTATACGGAAAAGTGACTTTTGATGCTGATGCCAAAATTACCGGTGACTTACAAATTCCAAAAATAGACATCAAGGCAACCATGGGATCCGATACCGATGTGACCTATGTTATCCCTTCGGCTTCCGTCAATATTGAAGAACGTGATGGCGTGGTTATCTTCGTAAATCGTGAAAATCCAGATGCTATTTTAACCAGAACTAAGGAAAAAACAGCCACCATTACTGGTTTTGACATGAGTGCTTTGTTGAAAATTGGAAAAGATGCTGCAGTAACCATTGTGATTGATGAGTCCACAGGTGACAATTTCAAAGTGTCTGGTGAAGGTGATTTGAACTTTAACATGAAACCTAATGGTAATATGTCGCTTGCTGGTATTTACGAAGTTCAAAGTGGACATTATGAATTGAATCTTTACGGGATTGTCAATCGTAAATTCAACCTGGTTTCAGGCAGTCGTGTCACTTGGTCGGGCGATCCGTTTGATGCTAAGTTGGATGTTAAGGCCTTGTATGAAGTCAAAACTTCAGCTTCTGCTTTGATGGCGCCAACAAGCTCTAATATGGAAGCTTCTGCAAAAGGAAAATACCGTCAGGTGCTTCCATTTTATGTTTATCTCAATATTGATGGTCAATTGATGGAGCCAAAAATTAACTTTAACCTTGATATGCCAAAAGATGAGCAAGGTGCTGTTGGCGGACAAGTATATGGCAGAGTGCAACAACTCAATCAGCAAGAAGATGAATTGAACAGACAAGTGTTTTCTTTATTGGTCTTGAACCGATTTTATCCTGATCCCGGAAGTGATGGAAGTACCGGTGGCGTGGCCTCTATAGCACGAGACAATTTGAACGATGCCGTTTCTGACCAACTTAACATGTTCTCGGATAAACTATTGGGCAATTCAGGATTTGAGCTTAATTTTGGATTGGACAGCTTCACTGATTACCAAGGAAGCTCGCCACAAGACCGCACGCAGTTAGATATTGCCGCACAGAAAAAGCTATTTAATGATCGCGTCATAGTGAGCGTAGGTAGTGAAGTAGATGTACAAGGAAGCAGTTCAACAGGGGAAGACACTCCTATTATAGGTAATGTAAGTATTGAATACATACTCACCGAGAATGGTCGTTATAGATTGAAAGGTTTCCATAGGAATGAGTACGAAAATGTCATTGACGGCCAAACCGTTGTGAGTGGAATTGCACTGATATTTACGCAAGAGTTTAACAAGTTTAATGAACTTTGGGATGCTTTGTTAAAATCTTCTACAAAAGCTGAAAAGAAAGAAAAAGCAAAATTAGAGGCCGCCAAAGAAGCACACAAAGAGAAAGAAGAAGATACCGATGACAGCATCGAGAAAAAGAAGCAATAAAGCATCCATTATACTTACTAAAATTTAATTCAGATAGAGCATTTTAAAACCATTGAATTTGAAACTATATCTTAAATACCTACCAATTCTCCTCTTCATCTTGGGAAGTTTATTCTCTTGTGGAATTTCCAAATACATTCCGGAGGACGAGCGTTTATATACTGGCGCAAAATTAAAAATAGAATCAGATTCCATTATTAAAAATGAAGACCGTTTAAAAGCAGAACTTGAAACGGTCATGCTTCCAGAACCTAACTCCAAAATATTAGGAATGCAACCTGGCCTTTATTATTACTATAAAAACCAAAAGGAAAACCCCGGATTTATTAATCGTTGGCTCTATAAAAAACTGGGAGAAAAGCCTGTTTATCAGTCAGATGTTGAGACCTCTGATGTCGAAAAATTATTACTCAACCGCCTTGAAAATAGAGGTTTCTTTTACAGCGCAGCATCTTCCGAATTTGAAGAAACAGAAAACAAAGCTTCTGCAACTTACACAGTCAACGTACCGACTCCCTATCGGATGGAAACCTACCAGTTGGACTCTATACCGGAACCCATTTATAAAGAGATCGACACGCTGGTCAGCAATTCTCCAATTAAAAAACACATGCGTTTCGATTTGTCTCGAATGAAACTAGAACGTTTGCGCATTGATTCAGAACTTAAAAAAAGAGGATACTACAATTTCAATGAAGGTTTCTTGATTTTTGAAGCCGATACCAACAGATACGACAATAAAAAGTTTGATTTGTTTCTGAAATTAAAAAATGCGGTGCCACAGAAGTCAATCGTCCCTTACAGAATTTCTAAGATTAATATATATCCTAATTATGAAATCGCTGATTCTAGTCTAACAACTAGTACACGTTATAAAAACAAGAATTTCATTCAGAAAGAGGAGTATTTCAAACCAAAATATTTAGAGCCTTTTATAAAATTGAAAGAAGACGAACTTTATAATCCCGATACATCTCGCAACACTGCCAGAAGATTATCGACTATTGGTGCTTATAAATATGTCAATATTCTCTATAAGGAAATTGACTCATCGGCAACAGACAGTTTAGGGCTTTTGGAAGCTAATATCTACCTATCGCCTTTAAACAAACGTGCTTTTCGCGCAGAACTACAAGTGGTTACAAAATCAAACAATTTCACAGGTCCGGCATTGGCATTAACTTATAGCAATCGCAATGTTTTTGGTGGCGGAGAAATTTATAACACCACTATAAAATTTGGTTATGAAGCCCAGGTGGGTGGTGGCAAAAGCAAAGGAAAGAGCAGTTTAGAGTTGGGCCTGAAAAATGAATTAATTTTCCCACGTGTTCTTTTTCCGGTTAAAATTAATGACGACTTCTTCAAATATTCCATTCCTAAAACTAAAACGTCCATCAGTCTTGATTACTTGGACCGTTCACAACTTTACACTCTAATTTCTGGAACTGCGCTTTTTGGTTATTATTGGGATGCCAACAGATATGTGACACATCAAATCAATCCCATTTCTGTCAGTTATACGGATCTTAGGAAAACCACTCCAGAATTTGAACAGATTCTTGATGATAATCCTTTTCTAAAACGCAGTTTTGAACAACAATTTATTTCTGGCCTCAACTATTCATTTACTTATAATGAAATGGTGGACACTAAAAGAGTTCATCAAATGTATTTGAATTTGGCATTGGACATTGCCGGAAACTCTATAAGTATATTTGCCAAAAAGCAAGAATCGGGCGCGCCAAAAACAGTACTAGGTTCGGAATATGCACAATATGCTAAAGCGGATCTTGACTTTCATTACCATTTTAATTTTGGTAAGGATCAAACTATTGCCACACGTTTGTATGGGGGCTACGGAATGGCTTATGGTAATTCTGACGTCATTCCTTTTGTAAAACAATATTACGCGGGAGGACCCTATAGCGTTCGCGCTTTCAGAATCCGATCCTTGGGCCCCGGCACTTACAATTCGGAGGACGATGTTAATAATTCGAATAACGAAACCTTTGATAAAACAGGAAATATTCGATTGGAAGCCAATATTGAATACCGATTTCCTATTGTTTCCTTTTTAAAAGGTGCCGTTTTTGCCGATGCAGGAAACATTTGGAACTCCAAAGAAAATCCAACTTTTGGCGGAAAGGATAAATTTACCAGCAATTTCATAAACGAATTGGGTATGGGAGCGGGTGTCGGACTTCGTGTGGACATCCAAAGTTTTGTAATCCGTTTTGATTTGGCCGCTCCTTTTCATGATCCGTCACTTTTAAAGAAAGAGCGTTTTAATTTTGACTTCAGCAAGCCCATTTTAAATTTTGCAATCGGGTATCCGTTTTAAATGTATTTAAGATTCATTATTTTACAAAATCATAATTACGGCTTAGCCTTTGTTTTTCAAAATAAAATGTAATAACTTTGTAATAACAATTTAAGAGCTATGGAAGCAGCAATCATAAAAATAGGAAACTCGAAAGGGCTGCGTTTGAGCAAGACCATTTTGGAAAAGTATAATATTCAGAATAAAGTACAATTAATTCTTGAAGACAATCAAATCATTCTCAGACCTATCGATGAACCTCGAAAAGGATGGGGAAAAGCATTCAAGACAATGAATTTGGAAGGCGATGACCAATTATTGATGGATTCTGTTTTTGAAGACGAAAATATTTAAAAATGGAGCTAAAGCAATACATAATTGTTTTGGTGAATTTAGATCCAATTGTCAAAAGCGAAATTCAAAAAACCAGACCTTGCGTCATCATTTCTCCTAACGAAATGAACATAAATTTGAATACAATCATCATTGCTCCTATGACCTCTAGTTTAAAAAAATATCCCACACGAATTTTAGTCAAACACAGCGGAAAAAATGGAATGATCGCTATTGATCAAATTCGAACTATTGACAAAATTAGAATTATCAAAATATTGGAAACCTTGACAAATTCGGAAATCACTAACTGCAAAGCCGTCATAAAAGAGACTTTCGTAGATTAATAACACTTTAAATGGACAAAGAAAATAAAAATAAATTCATGCATGAAGCGGTCACTGCTGCACTCAAAGGCATGCAAAACAATGAAGGTGGCCCATTTGGCTGCGTCATTGTTAAAGACGGAAAAATTGTAGGACGCGGCAATAATAAAGTCACTTCCAATAATGATCCAACCGCGCACGCTGAGATTATCGCTATCCGGGATGCTTGTAAAAACCTCAACACTTTTCAATTGGAAGGTTGTGAAATTTACACCTCTTGCGAACCATGTCCGATGTGTTTTGGCGCCATTTATTGGGCACGACCAGACAAGGTGTTTTATGGCTGTAGTCAACAAGATGCCGCTGATATAAATTTTGATGACGAATTCATCTACAAGGAAATCCAATTACCTTACGAAAAACGCAGCATTCCATTTGAACAATTGGCACGGGACATTGCCTTGGAGCCTTTTCAAAAGTGGAACGGAAAACAGGACAAAACGGTGTATTAAATCGTTTAAATTGGAATTTGAATTTCTGATTTTGAAATGATATTTGATTTCATTCAAGTCCAAACACTACCCTAACTTTTCCCTAAGTTTAATTATTACTATAAATATCCTATGCAAAAAACATATTATGACCCAGCAGACCTCAAGAAATTTGGTAAAATATCAGAATGGAATGAAGAATTGGGCAGCAAATTTTTCGATTATTACAATTCCGTATTTGAGGAAGGTGCCTTATCTGAACGTGAAAAGTCATTGATTGCCCTTGCCGTGTCGCATACGATTCAATGCCCATATTGCATTGATGCCTATACTGGCGATGGTCTGAAGCGTGGCATTACCAAAGAAGAAATGATGGAGGCCCTCCATGTAGCTGCGGCGATTCGTGGTGGCGCATCTTTAGTGCACGGGGTGCAGATGATGAACAAAGTGAACAAATTAGAAATGTGAGCAGTGAACCACTCCCGATTTTTCATCGGGAGTGTGTGAATCGCTCATCCCGATTTTTCTTCGGGATCTGTTGATGAAAAGCTACAAACACGATGCAGGAAGAACAGAGTATAAATCGCTCATCCCGATTTTTCTTCGGGATCTGTTGATGAAAAGCTAGAAGCAAAAAGTATTAAGTATTAAGTACAAAGTACAATGCTAGAATCTAAAAAATATAAGCTCAGACGCTAGAAACAAATATTAAAAAGCTGAAATCACGCTTGCCTGTCCGTAACTAGCAAAGACAGGAAAAAATTTTGAAGTATCTTAAAACTTCAAACAAACCTTTAAATTTCAATCAAATCAATGATTAAATCCCTCCATAGACGCGAAAGCGAATTGGCAAATAGCAAAAGACAACTCGAGATTTTATCGAACGGTATTTTTGATAATGGCGGATTACCAAAATTCAAGGATAAAATTGCTGAAACAGGCCAATTTCCGCTAACGGCTAAAAAACTTGAAATCCTGCAAATTAATGTGGGTTATATGTGTAACCAAGTGTGTGAGCATTGCCATGTTGATGCTGGCCCAGACCGAAAGGAAATAATGACCAGAGAAACGATGCAGCAATGCTTGGAAGTTATAAAAAATACAGGCGCTCATACCTTGGATTTAACTGGTGGTGCCCCAGAAATGAATCCAGATTTCCGATGGTTTGTTGAAGAAGCGTCCAAAATTGGGGTTAAGGATTTTATCGTACGCTCCAATTTGACCATCATCAGGGCCAATAAGAAATATTATGATTTACCCGAATTTTTTAAGAAACACAATATTCATGTCATTTCCTCAATGCCTCATTGGACCAAAGGCAAAACCGACAAACAGCGTGGCGATGGGGTTTTTGATAAATCTATAACAGCTTTACAGCAACTTAATGCTGTGGGATATGGAATGCCAAACAGCGATTTGCGATTGGATTTAGTTTATAATCCGTCTGGTGCTTTCTTACCGGGCAACCAGGCAAGCATGGAAAAGGACTTTAAAAAAGCCTTAATGGATGAATTCGGTATCCAATTTCACGATTTATTTACGATTACCAATTTACCAATTGCGCGATTTTTGGATTACTTGATCGCTTCGGAAAATTATGAAGATTATATGTATGCACTTGTAGAAGCTTATAATCCCACCACGGTTAAAAATGTGATGTGTACCAATACGCTCTCTATCTCCTGGGATGGATTTCTCTACGACTGTGATTTTAATCAGATGCTGAATTTGCCAGTTAACAGTAAAGTGAAACATATTTCGGATTATAACGAAGAACTTTTGGAAGGACGAACCATCATGATTTCACAACATTGCTATGGCTGTACTGCAGGCGCTGGAAGTAGCTGTCAAGGGAGTGTGACTTAGATGAAGTTGAAATCGAAATTGAAATCTGCTGGAGATAAAAAGTAAAATTTTAAATTCTCATATTGACATTGGTCGAAGTATCGCTTTTATTGCGCCCCTTGCGCATAACTTGCGTCCATTGCGGTTAAAAATTAATCAATTTATGCTACTTTTGAAGTCGACGTATCAATTCCATTCATTTTTCCCGAACTTTGAAATCTGATTATTAAACCTTGAATCCTCTTGAATGGGCATACTTTCCACTAAACACACTGATGGAGATAATGAAGTAAATTATAACTTCCATTTTCCAACCTCCAAAAAAGCCTTGATTATTTTTGCTCGTAATCCGGAATTGGGTAAATGCAAAACACGTTTGGCACAAAGCATAGGCGATAAAAATGCACTTGAAGTTTACAAGTTTCTTCTCAATCATACGGCTACCATTTCAAAAGACATCAAAGCAGATCGCTATGTTTTCTATTCTGAAAACATAGTGGAAGATGACCTTTGGAATTCTGGTATCTTTCGAAAAAAAATGCAAATAGGCAATAATTTAGGAGAACGAATGTCCAATGCTTTTGCGGAATTATTGGAAATAGGCTATGAAAAAGTCATTATTATTGGCAGCGATCTGTTAGATCTGGAGGCTGACCTCGTCAATCTTGCTTTTGCCCAACTTGAATTTAATGATGTCGTTATCGGACCAGCAATCGATGGCGGCTATTATTTATTAGGAATGAAAAATCTGTATCAAAACATATTTGAGAATAAAAACTGGGGCACTTCTTCAGTATTAAATGACACTTTAAATGACCTTCAATCTAATGAAATTCATTTATTGAAAGAATTAAATGATATTGATACCTTTGAAGATATGCAACATTATACCGAACTAACAAAATTTCACAATACACATGATTAAATTCATTAAAGAAACCACAGAATACTTACAACACAAAGGCTTCATTAATCCAGAGATCGGCATCATTCTAGGCACTGGTTTAGGGCAGTTGATCAATGAAGTTGAAGTCATTCACGAAGTAAGCTACAATCACATACCAAATTTCCCAACCGCAACGGTCGAATTTCATAAAGGAAAGCTCATTTATGGCATTTTAGAAGGTAAAAAAGTGATCATCATGCAAGGCCGTTTTCACATTTACGAAGGCTATTCCTTACAAGATGTGACTTATCCTGTCCGAATTATGGAGAAGTTGGGGGTCCACACCCTATTAGTTTCTAACGCTTCGGGCGCCATTAATCTTAATTATAAAAAAGGAGAATTAATGCTCATTGATGATCATATCAATCTTCAAGGTAGTTCTCCATTAGCTTTTAAAGGTGTAGAACAAATGGGAGAACGCTTTGCTGACATGAGCGCACCATATGATGCCGAGATTAATTCTAAATTTGAACAAATTGCAAAAACCCATAACATCACGCTTCACAAAGGTGTTTATGCGAGCGTGGTCGGACCGCAATTGGAAACCCGAGCCGAATACCGTATGCTCAAGATCATCGGTGCCGATGCTGTGGGGATGAGTACAGTTCCTGAGGTCATTGTGGCCAATCATTTGAAATTAAAAGTGGCAGCGGTGTCAGTTTTAACCGATGAATGCGACCCAGATAATCTGAAACCTGTGAATATTACAGAAATCATTGGAATGGCAGAAAAAGCGGAACCTCAAATGATTGTTTTGTTCAAGGAATTGATTAAGAATTTATGACTTTTAAGACCTCAAAATTTTTTTGGTGGCTGAGCTTGTCGAAGTCAAAACCTGTGAGGTCATTTGAAAGCTAACGAAATGATTATGCACTTAAAAATGGTCTTGATAACGCCAAATTATAATTAAAAAGAGATTCCCGCCTTCGCGGGAACTAACATGGAAAAATACTTCGACATTATATTACAATCCTACACAGGATATTGGCGCTATCTTAAGTATGAATTAATTAACATCTCTCACTGGGATAATTATTTTTATGGACTTATCGTAATTTCTTTATTGGTTTGGGCACTCGAAGTTATGTTTCCATGGCGCAAGAACCAACCCATATTTAGAGAGGATTTTTGGCTGGACATTTTTTATATGTTCTTCAATTTCTTTCTTCTGAATTTGATTGTTCTCATCGCATTATCTAACAGCCTTGCCGAGTTTTTTAATGATATCCTTGGTGTTTTTGGGTGGCATATTGATAGTTTACAAGTTTTTAGTGTTAACGACTTCCCGCGCTGGTTGGGCTTATTTATCTTCTTTTTAATTACTGATTTTGTGCAATGGAACACCCATAGATTATTACATCGTGTGCCTTGGCTTTGGAATTTCCACAAAGTACATCACAGCGTGAAAGAAATGGGGTTTGCTGCACATTTACGTTATCATTGGATGGAACCTCTAGTTTATAATTCCTTACTATATATTCCTTTGGCAATTATAGGCGGTTTTGATGCGCAAGATGTTGCAATTGTCTATTTCTTCTCCATTGTGGTTGGGCATTTGAACCATGCCAATTTGGGCTGGAATTACGGTCCTTTAAAATATATTCTGAATAACCCGAAAATGCATATTTGGCATCACGTGAAAGAACTACCTGATCATAAAAAACACGGTATCAACTACGGAATGACTTTGAGTCTTTGGGATTATATTTTCAAGACAGACCATGTGCCACATGATGGACGAGATATAGAACTTGGCTTTGAAGACGATGAAAAGTTTCCTAAAACCTTTATCAAACAAAGTCTTTATCGGATGAAAAAGGAAAAATGATTAAAGAAAGTGCGCATCCTAAAATACATTTCCATAATGTACTGTAACACAGAGCGGCACAGAGTTATCGCGGAGTTGCAGTGAGAAGATCTCCAAAACACTCAAATTGAATAAGAGCAATCAGCAAAAGAGTCGGAAATATTGCAATTAGAAATAATAGCAATCAAAAGAGCGCTTTCCCATCCCTTACCGCAATAAAAACTTCGATATTTGGTGTTCGAAATTCAAAATTCGGTTTTCCATCTTCACTAAAACATACGATAATTGTCGTTTGTCTTTTGGTTTGCGTTTAAAAAATATGAAGAAATTAATGTAAATTCATTTTATCTGCGTCAATAACGTTCTATATACTGTAGCACGAAGTTCAAAAAACAATAGTTTATTAAAATTTGCTACTTCCCTAAAATCTGATTCAATGATCGCTCATTCCGTCCTTTTTCATTAGGATATAATTCCATCAACGTTTCACTTTGAAAGACCTCTTTTGAATCGATATCTATTGCCGATAATTTGCCGTAAAACGCTGCACCTGTATCCACATTCCAAATATTGACGGCCAGCATGGGTTTTTCCGAATTGAAATTGATCGTTGGGGTGTGGCCAATATAGATTTCGAAATAATGTTTTAAGCGTTTTGGATATAATTCAGAATTTTCATCAATGTGTTTATCCATCGTCAACGCCATTTCCCAAAGAGTTCGGTCAAAATAAAAAGTGCTTTCAAAAGCCTCTTTCTCAACGCCATGCATCGAAGTAAAACCAGCATGAATAAACAAACGGTTTTGATCGTCCAAATGATATAGTTTCATTTGCTCAAAAAAGATGATATGCCTTTTCTTTTCTTCTTCTGAACATCGGGAATAACTTTCAATAGTACTTTTGCCGCCATGCTCTAACCAAACTTTTTCTGCTTTGTTGGTTCGAAGCCAAGTTTCACACCATACATCGTGGTTGCCCTTTATAAAAACACATGTTTGGGATCTGGATAATTCTATTAAATACTGGATTACTCCTGCTGATTCACTCCAACCGTCCACATAATCCCCCACGAAAATCAAACGATCCTCTTCTCGGATCTTCGCTCGATCCATAAGTTGCTTTAAAGCTTTTAAACCGCCGTGAATATCGCCTATAACTAAAGTTCTCATATTTAAGTCCTACTTTAAAATTTTATGATACATCTGATAATTCTCATCGTCAAAACAAACAAAAATGACGGTTTCTATAATACTGCTTGGATAGTGTAAAACTGTTTTTATGGCCACCTTGGCCGCAATTGCTTTCGGAAATCCATAAGCTCCAGTGCTGATATTAGGAAAAGCAACAGATTTTAAATGATGAGCTTCAGCCAGTTTCAAACTATTCAAGTAACAATTGGCCAAAAGTTGTTTTTGTTGTTCCATCTCAGCGTCAACATTAAAAATCGGCCCAACTGCATGAATCACTTTTTTAGCAGGTAAATCTCCAGCCGTTGTAATAACGGCCTCTCCTGTTTCGCAAATTCCTTGTTTATTTCTAATTGCCTGACACGCGCGCAAAATTTCAGGACCGCCCACGCTATGGATAGCGCCATCAACCCCGCCGCCGCCTAACAACGTAGAATTAGCAGCATTGACAATCGCCTCAACTGTTATTTTTGTAATATCTCCTTGGAGTAATTGTATCGTCATAATTGATATATTGCAATAATTCTTCAGACTTTATTCTTTCCATAAAATTCCCTAATAATCTTTTCAACAGGCTTATTTTGTGGTGTATACTGTGAATCGGTTTTGCCTCCAATATGCTCATGATTATGAAACCATTTCCAGACAAAACCACCCACAAACCAGTCCTCATTCCAAATTTCCTCAAATAGCGATTGCATGGCATTGGATTGTGCGAGCAAATTGACATTCGCCATGGTCCTATCAGCATTCCATGGCGCTTTTGCCGCATAGTCCACACTTCTGTAACCGTATTCTGTGAACAAAATAGGCTTCTGATAGGTATCCGAAAAGATTTCTAAATGCTTTTTATAAACTGTCCATCCTTGTTTACATGCTTTAAGAGTCGGTGTTTTAGCATTGCTCAACGGAAAATAAGCGTCAATCCCAATATAATCTAAATCTGCCCAAAAAGGCGTGCGGTCATATTCATTCCAATTGGCAGCGTAGGTTAATTTGCCTTTATAAACCTTTCTGATCTCCAGAATCAATTGATGCCAATACTCAGGTCGCTCATCAACAAAACTTTCCAATTCAGTACCAATACAAAAGATTTCAACCTTTTCATCTTGGGCAACTTTTGCATAAGTTAATATAAAATTAGTATAGGCATCTTCTAAAGTTTTCCAATCGGAATCGTGCGCCATTTTGATAAACCCTGTAAATTCACCTCGCCACACCCAAATTTGCGGCTTCATCATCACTTTGACCTGACGTTTATGCAAGGTTTTGATGTACTGTTTGACGCCTTCTTCAGTTTCACCAAACCATTGTCTTTCGCTATTGAATGTAATTTCAGGGTGAGCCAAATCTTTAATAAACCCAAACGGCATAACCGAGGCATAATTAGCATTCAACTTAATTATAGGGTTAACATTCTCGTCATCAATACGTTCCTTAGAAGCAACGAAACTAACTCCGTTTATCTTTTCTCGCTTTTCTACCGTCTCGTTGCATGAAAGAAAAAGGCAAAGTACCGCAAAATATAAAAACCGAAAAATCGTTCTCATCCTATCTAATTATTCATAAATTTAAACAAACAGAATCTAAAAGATTAAGTTTTATAAAAAACCTTCGACAAACTGTCCTAAACACTCAAAATGGAACATATCGTCATTATCGGCAACGGCATTTCCGGAGTCACTGCCGCCAGACATATTCGTAAGCTTTCAGACAAACAGATCACTATAATATCTGCTGAATCCGAACATTTCTATTCGCGAACTGCGCTGATGTATATTTATATGGGACATATGAAATACGAGCATCTCAAACCTTATGAAGATTGGTTTTGGAAGAAAAATCGTATTGACCTAAAATTCGGATTCGTTAAAAAGATTGAAACCAAAAGTAAGATGCTCCATTTTTTAGATGGCGACACCATGGCATATGATAAATTGATAGTTTCCACCGGGAGCAAATCGAACAAATTTGGATGGAAAGGTCAGAATTTAGAAGGCGTGCTTGGATTATATAGCAAGCAGGACGTAGAGCAATTAGAACTATTAGCACCTAACAATGAAGTTTGCAAAGGTGCGGTGATCGTGGGCGGTGGTTTGGTTGGGATTGAGTTGGCCGAAATGCTCCATACTCGCAAAATTCCGGTTACATTTTTAGTGCGTGAAGATAATTTTTGGGATCCTACCTTGCCAATTGGCGAAGCGCAAATGCTGAATCGACATATTTTAAGTCATGGCATTGATTTAAGATTAAAATCAAATTTAAAGGAAATCAAATCTGATGAAAACGGTCGTGCGAATGCTGTCGTTATCGCAGAAACTGGCGAATCCATTTCATGTAATCTGGTCGGACTGACGCCTGGCGTTTCTCCTAATATTGAGATGGTAAAATCCTCAGAAATTGAGACGGATCGCGGTATTTTGGTAAATCGGTTTTTAGAAACAAATATTGAAAACATTTATGCCATTGGCGACTGTGCACAACAACGCGAACCTATTGGCAATAGAAATGCTGTTGAAGCCGTTTGGTATACCGGAAGAATGATGGGTGAAACGGTGGCGCAAACAATTTGTGGAAATCGCATAAAGTATAATCCCGGACATTGGTTCAATTCCGCAAAATTCTTTGAAATTGAATATCAAACTTATGGTTGGGTGTTTGCAAAACCGAAAGAAGGCAACGCTCATTTTCATTGGAAACATGACGATGACACTAAATGCATTACCATAGAATTCGAACAAGAATCTAACCAATTCTTAGGCATCAACACTTTCGGCATCCGAATGAAGCAAGAAGTTTTTGATCGCTGGCTGACCGAAAAGCGATCAGCAAAATATGTAATTGAGCATTTGAAAAAAGCTAATTTTGATCCTGAGTTTTATAGAACTTTTGAAAAGGAGATTTTAACGGAATGGCGTAAGACCTCACAGGTTTCAAAAACCTGTGAGGTCTCTAACAAAATCTAAAACTATGAACTACGAACCACTCATAGAAAGCAATTATTACCATATTTTTAATTGCGGAAACAATAAACAAGATATTTTCATTGAAGAAAAGAACTATGAATATTTTCTAGTGCTATTGAGAAAACACGTCCTACCCTGTTCTGATATTTTGGCTTTCTGTTTATTGAAAAATCATTTTCATTTGCTAGTTTACTTAAAAGAAAATTTTGAATCAAAAACCATTTCACAATGCTATTCCAATTTTTTCAATGCTTATGCAAAAGCCATTAATAAGTCATATAATCGTACGGGAAGTTTATTTAAAGATCGATTTTCAAGAATTAAAATCACTGAGAAAAATTATTTAAAATCTTTGATCGTATATATCCACACAAATCCGACACATCACCAATTTAGTGATGTTTTTAAAGAATATAGATATTCCTCTTATAAATCAATTATCTCAAAACAACCTACAATATTGAATAGCGATTTTGTACTCCATTTATTTGAAAACAGAGAGAGTTTTCAATTTGTTCACAACAATAAACAATTGCAAATTAAAGAAGAATTACTTTTAGAATGACTGCAACATACCTCACAGGTTTTAAAACCTGACAGGCCTGGCAAAACTAAAAATCACAATCATGAGTAACAAAATAAATTCCAGTATGTCACTGGCCAAACCCGATTCACAAGCACTTTCAGCGACCCAAAAAATAGCAACAGCTATTGGCGTGATTGGCTTGTTTATAATGATTCTGGCGTTTTTTAATGTCAATTTTCCAAATAAACCTCTATTCCTCACCTTGTCATTGGTCTTGATTACCGTCGGGACCATCATTTTCGCCAACGACGCCTATTTACCGAAACATGCCGGAATCAAAAATGATGGCGTTTGGTTCAAATCCATTTCGTCACGAGGTTTTTGGGGTTGGATAACCGGAATCGCATTGACTTTATTCTACATTGTTCTTTATTTCAAAGCTGAATGGTTGGGATTGGCAGCCAAAGGCGGAGAAAACACAGGATTAGTTGCTCTTTTTGATCCTTTGAGCCGTCTATTAAATGGCGGCCCTGCAAGTCAATGGTTTGTTTATGGTACACTTTACACCATGGCTATTTTGGTTTTTGGCTATAAGTTTATGTTGAAATACCGTCACAATAGATATGAACAAATTCGTACGGTTTCTGTGATGTTCTTTCAATTGGCATTTGCCTTTTTAATTCCAGAGTTTATGGCGCGCTTGAACTCTGATACGTTTCATCTGCCTTATTATGATTTGAAAAACATTTGGCCACTTAATTATTACAATTTTGACAAATATAGAGTTGACGATTTTATCAGTTCTGGCGATGTTGGCTTAGCATTACTAATTTTTGGAATTGTATCGATTTTTATAATTACCCCAATTTTAACTTATAAATATGGCAAACGTTGGTACTGTTCATGGGTTTGTGGTTGCGGCGGACTTGCAGAAACTGCGGGGGACCCGTTCAGACATTTGAGCGATAAAACCCAAGCAGCATGGAAAATTGAACGTTGGGTGGTTCATAGTGTGGTGGTTTTTGTGACCTTGATGACCACAGCCGTTATTTATTCCTATCTAGGCACCGATTCCAATAAATATTGGTTGACAAAAAATGTTTTTCTAGTTAGTGTTGCCGCCCTACTCACTTTGGTGTTTGCTCTTATCATGATTTTTAAACGTAAAGAGTTGGCGAAAGATGCTCAATATGGTGCTATTGGCTATTTTGTGATCGTCATGGCATTAATCGGGATCCATTACTTCAGCGGTACCGATCATGTCTTTTTATTCAAGGCTTCAAAGCTGCAAATGTGGTATGGCTTTTTGATTGGCGCGATATTTTCAGGCGTGATTGGCGTGGGTTTCTACCCTATTTTTGGAAATCGCGTGTGGTGTCGTTTTGGTTGCCCCATGGCTGCTGTTTTAGGACTGCAACAACGTTTATTTTCACGATTCAGAATAACCACTAATGGCGGACAATGCATCTCTTGCGGAAATTGTTCAACCTATTGTGAGATGGGTATTGATGTCCGAGCTTATGCTCAAAAGGGCGAAAACATAGTACGTAGCAGCTGTGTGGGCTGTGGTATTTGTGCAGCAGTTTGCCCACGAGGCGTTTTAAAACTGGAAAACGATTCCATGAAAGGCCGTATTAACAGTAATGATATTTTATTGGGGAATGATGTGGATTTGATGGATTTGGTAAATCAGAAATAGTAATTATTTCGCAGAGATACACGGAGGAAACACTGAAGGTCGCTGAGCATTTTTTTATCGTATCGTAGTTTTAAATTCTAAAAAATTTCTTTGTGAATCTTCGCGCAAAACTCTGCGCATCTCTGCGTAACTAACTTCAGAAAACAAACCTTACTTTTGCACCACAATTAAAGTTCTCAATGCCCAATATCAAAGTCATTATTCCCGCGTATAACGAAGCAGATTCCATTGCGCTCGTCATCAATGAAGTTCCAAAAATTGTCAATGAAGTGATTGTTGTCAATAACAGATCCACCGACAAAACTGCTGAAGTTGCACTGAAGGCAGGAGCAACCGTGTTATTAGAATCACAAATGGGTTATGGTTATGCCTGTTTAAAAGGCATGGAATACGCTGCTACCTTATCAGATAAACCAGACATCATAGTTTTTATGGATGGCGACTATAGCGACTATCCCGAAGAACTGACTAAAGTAATAGCTCCAATTCTTGAAGACAACATTGACTTTGTTGTAGGCGCAAGAGTCAAGTCATTACAAGAAAAAGGATCCATGACACCACAACAGCATTTCGGGAACTGGTTGGCCACCTTTTTAATGCGCAATTTGTTTGGCGCAAAATTTACAGATCTCGGTCCTTTCAGAGCAATAAAATATCAAAAACTCCTTGATCTACAGATGGAAGACAAAACGTATGGATGGACTATTGAAATGCAATTAAAAGCTCTTAAACAAAATTTAACTTACGTTGAAGTACCTTTACAATATAAAAAAAGAATTGGGGTATCAAAAGTATCAGGAACCATAAAAGGTACTATCTTTGCGGGCGTAAAAATCCTAGGTTGGATTTTTAAATATAGTTTTAAAAAATGATTCTAGAATCCTTAATAATAGTTGTTTACACAATTGCTCTCTTACTTATTTTACTTTATGCTTTAGCACAACTCAATCTTTTATTCAACTATTTAGCTTCTAAAAAAATCAAGGATACTTCAGTGCTTTTTGATTTTTCCAACCCCGACGAAGTACCTTTTGTGACCATCCAACTTCCAGTTTATAATGAAATGTATGTGATGGATCGACTTTTAGAGAACATTGCATTAATTGATTATCCTAGGGAAAAACTGGAAATTCAAGTTCTCGACGATTCTACGGATGAAACTGTATTGACCACTTTCGAACACGTACAAAGATTAAAAGCAACAGGTTTGGATATTCAACATATTCAACGGACTGATCGTAGCGGTTTTAAAGCAGGGGCTTTAAAAGAAGGGCTAAAGATTGCAAAAGGTGAATATATCGCCATTTTTGACGCGGACTTTTTACCACAACCAAATTGGTTAAAACAAACTATTCCTTACTTTAAGGACGAACAAATAGGCGTGGTTCAAACCCGTTGGGGACATATCAATAGAAACTATTCCATACTTACAAAAATTCAAGCCTTTGCCCTCGACGCGCATTTTACATTGGAACAAGTGGGTAGAAATAGTAAGGGCCATTTCATCAATTTTAATGGAACCGCTGGTGTATGGCGTAAAACCTGTATTATTGATGCAGGGAACTGGGAGGGCGATACGCTTACCGAGGATTTGGATTTGAGTTATAGAGCCCAACTTAAAAACTGGAAATTCAAATATTTAGAAGATGTTGAAACCCCAGCAGAATTACCTGTAGTAATTAGCGCCGCACGCTCACAACAATTCCGCTGGAATAAAGGTGGTGCCGAAAACTTCAGAAAAATGATGTGGCGCGTAGTCACTTCCGAAAACATATCTTTCAAAACAAAGATTCATGGTCTGTTGCATTTATTGAACAGCACCATGTTTTTAAACGTATTTTTAGTTGCGGTTTTAAGCATTCCCATGCTTTATATCAAAAATGAATACGCCCATTTAAGGTTCTATTTTTATTTTATGAGCTTTTTCGTAGTCAGTACGATAATCTTTTTTGTTTGCTATTGGATGATGTTCCGACAGATATATGGTAAAGGATTTAAAAATTTCTTCGAATATGTAGTTCTGTTTTTTACATTTTTCTCTATCGCCATGGGCTTTTCATTACACAACTCCATTGCCGTAATGGAAGGACATTTGGGAAAACGCAGTGAATTTGTTAGAACTCCAAAATTTAATATCAGTTCGTTAAAAGACACTTGGAAAGGCAATAAATATTTGCGTAAGAAGATCTCAGTCAACGTTATTTTTGAAGGTGCTTTGATGCTCTATTTTGGCTTTGGACTATACAGTGCATTCGTCGTGGGCGACCAAGGTGGCGATTTTGGACTGTTTCCTTTCCATCTAATGTTATTTTCAGGATTTGGATATGTGTTCTTTAAATCATTGACGTCAAAGGTATAAAAGTAATTATCGTTTTATTATTTGGGCGTTACCTTTCGCAAACCTCCGAGTTTTACAAAACAAAATGTAGCATGCTCAAGGTCGGGCTTTCCGCTATATCTTTTACAAAAATAGCTGCCTTATCGGGCAGCTATTTTTGTAAAAGGATGTCGCTACAATCCCTAACGCAAATTTAACACACTCCAAAAATGGATATTTATTTATTAAACATAACATCATTGAGCAATCCCTAACCCAGCTTCGTCAAACATTATAATTTTGGAGTTGCATTTAACCTTACATTCTGAAAACAACTTATCTTGCGTTGTAAAATTCATCTGCTTTAATAGATGAACTATTTCCAGACATCAGATGTTCGACGAAGCGTTTTATAAATCATATAAAATTCCTATTCTATTTACGCTCCTCAGTGTGGCGTTATATGTGTCATTCGCGTATGGTTTGCTTCGGACAGATTATATAAAACTCATTTCACTCTACTCTGCGCTTTTCTTTTTATTCTACAAGTTAGTACAAATCAATAAATTCAATTTAAAGTTTTTAACGGGGATCGCAATCCTTTTCCGACTTGTGTTTCTTTTTGCAACCCCAAATCTGTCGCAAGATTTTTATCGCTTTATTTGGGATGGGCGCATGATATGGGAAGGTCTTAATCCCTACCTCTATACTCCAGAGTCATTCATAAGCATCGGTAAGTTTCCGATCGCACAAGCTCAAGAACTCTATCAAGGCATGGGCGCACTTAGCGCAAGCCATTTCACAAATTACCCGCCCATAAAACAATTCATTTTTATGATGGCAGCCATCTTCTCAGGAAAAAGTATTTTGGGGTCAGTTATGGTATTTAGGCTATTTATTGTAGCTGCCGATATTGGAACCTTATATATCGGAAAAAGACTGTTAGACCGTCTAAAAATGCCCGTGCACAACATATTCTGGTATATTCTCAATCCGTTTATCATTATTGAACTGACCGGAAACTTGCATTTTGAAGGCATCATGATTTTATTTCTTGTTCTGAGCTTATATCTTTTACATTTAGGCCATTGGAAAACCGCCGCTATTATCTTTGCCCTCTCGGTTTCTGTAAAATTGATTCCATTAATGCTACTGCCTTTATTTTTCCAATATTTCATCCGGAAGAGTGATAACATAAACCATTTAAATAGAAATAATATCGCTTTGGTTCCAACAGCTTTCGACCTAAAAAAGTTATTAAGCTTTTATAGCATTGTGGGCATTACAACCTTGCTATTATTTGCACCGTTTTTTTCGTCAGAATTTGTAAATAGTTATTCCAAAACAGTCGGGCTCTGGTTCAATGCTTTTGAGTTTAATGCAAGTCTTTATTATCTCGCTCGGAAGATTGGATATAGTTTAACAGGTTACAATCAAATTGCAATAATTGGTAAGTTCATTCCAATGCTCACAATTTTTGTGGTTTTACTGTTGACTTTCTTTCGAAAAAACACAAATACAAAACAGCTTATCCTAAATATGATGTTTGCCTTAAGTATTTACTATTTTATTTCTACCACCGTACACCCTTGGTATTTGGCTACACTTTTAATCTTGTCCGTATTTACCAATTACAAATTTCCGTTGGTTTGGTCCTTCATGATTATCCTTAGTTATTTGACCTACGCGAACACAACAAACACAGAAAACCTTTGGGTTATAGGCTTGGAATATTTGGTAGTTTATGGCGTGTTTCTTTGGGAAGTTTCATAAAAAAAGACCGCCAAAAGGCAGTCTTTTAAACTTGTAAAGAGAATGTTATATTTCCTTTAAGTGTGTTATCGTAAATACCTCTTCCTCCTGATCAGATCCATCCTGATCTTTAGTTATTGCAGTTTCTACATTATAAGTGATTTCAAATTTTTGATTCACAAACAATTCTGCATCCAGATCAAATTCTTTCATTACTGCGTCACTTACCTTTTGGAAGGTCATAGTAAAGTCAGAACCATTATCTTTATGTTGCGTAATGAAATTATAGCCATAGCCTTCATTACCATCATAAACACCGATTATTTTTAAATCTTGAGTGTCGGCATAACGTACAGTGGAATTTAAAGTAAATGGATTGACCGACATTAAAAGAAAGCATAGAATCGGAATGGCCGTTATAAGTTTTGTTTTCATATTATTTTCAATTTTAGATGATTAAGATTCGTTTTTTCGGAAGTTAGCCACAACAAGTCCGATTACTTTTAGCAACCTCATCCCGATGAAGTTTGCACGTGGATTTCAATTGATAATAAATACTTTAAACTTTTTTAATTAAGCGTTGAAAACATCAGATGCATTAGCAAAACATTTAAATTCTACCATATAATCATTAGGATCTTTAACAAAGAACGATTGATGTTCGTCAGTTTTATTTTCCAAAAACTTTACTTGAGATGCGATAGGGATATCCTTAGATTCTAATCGTTCTCGAACTTTTTCCCATTCTTCTTTTTGTAAAATAACTCCGAAATGGAATGATGGTAGAATGTCACCATTAAAATTATAACTTTTACAGTCAAATTTAAATGGTCCGCATTCCGTAAATGTAATTTGATGACCAAACAAATTAACGTCCGCCCATTTTATTGCGGAACGGCCAATTTCTGCTCCAAGAGCGTTCTTATAAAATAATCTTGTTTTGTTGATGCTTACACATGGTAAAGCCAAATGAAATTGTGTTGCCATAACGTATTGGTTTTCATTTACATCGTTTAATTGTCAAAAGCAATTTGTCACTTAAACATTTTGTTTGCTCCAAATTTACATATCGACCCTTGTGTTAAAGTTACATTATTTTTTAACGCCAAATATATTTCATTGTACTTATTTTGAGCGACTTACTATGGCATAAAACAAAAAAAGTTGCCCATTTACGGGCAACTTTAAGTTGAAATTATTACATGAATCTATGCAAATAGAACATGTATATATCGTTTTAAATTAAGGACTAATCTTCGTCATCATCTATTTCGACTTCTATATCGTCCTCCCCCAATTCAGGATCTTGAACTGCATCTGGATCATCCCCTTCGAAATCTTCGTAATCTTCCTCATCATAGTTCTCCATTGTAATCTGAAGTTTAGTGCTCACTTTCACTAAATACTTAGTATCGCTAGTGGTCACTTCAACAGCTTCTACAATTTCATTGTTGGCATTTTTGAAGGTAATGATATTGTCATCATCATAACCATCAGGATATTTTTCAACCAACAAGGATAGAATCTCTGGTGTCAATTTTTTAAAATCGACGATTACGCGTTTTAGATTGTCTCTTTTGTTACCCATAATAATTACATGTCTAATAGATACGCAAATATAAGTGGTGCAACAATAGTAGCATCACTTTCTATTATAAATTTTGGAGTATCTATATTTAATTTTCCCCAGGTTATTTTTTCATTCGGAACGGCTCCTGAATAAGATCCGTAACTTGTGGTAGAATCACTGATTTGGCAAAAATAGCTCCAAAACGGTGTGTCTGGTCTTTCCATATCTTGGTACAACATTGGCACCACGCATATTGGAAAATCTCCCGCGATTCCTCCTCCGATTTGGAAGAATCCAATTCCGTTTTCAGAATTATTAGTGTACCAATCGGCCAAGAATGTCATATATTCTATTCCCGATTTCATGGTGCTTGCCTTTAATTCTCCTTTAAGAACGTAGCTCGCAAAAATATTACCCATGGTACTATCTTCCCAGCCTGGTACAATTATAGGTAAATTTTTCTCTGCTGCAGCAAACATCCAAGAATTTTTTATGTCAATTTCGTAATACTGTTCAAGCACGCCACTCAACAACATTTTGTACATAAATTCATGTGGGAAAAAGCGCTCGCCGTTATCTTCGGCATCCTTCCAAATCTTGAAAATATGCTTTTGTAAACGTCTGAAAGCTTCCTCTTCTGGAATACAGGTATCCGTAACACGGTTCAAACCCTTTTCCATCAAATCCCACTCATCTTGTGGTGTTAAATCACGATAGTTAGGCACACGCTTGTAATGTGAATGCGCCACCAAGTTCATGATATCTTCTTCCAGATTAGCTCCGGTGGAGGAAATGATTTGCACTTTATCTTTACGGATCATTTCTGCAAATACTTTACCGATCTCAGCAGTACTCATGGCACCCGCCAAAGATACTAGCATTTTTGAGCCATTGGCCAGTTGTGCTTCGTAGCCTTTTGCGGCATCTACCAATGCAGCAGCGTTGAAATGCAGATAGTATTTTTCAATAAAATTAGAAATAGGTCCTTTAGTTGTCATCGTCATCGAATTTTGAATTTTTGTTTGTACTTGAACTTGATTCGTTAAAGTTACTTTCGTAACCATCCTCTACATTATCGTCCAAGAATTTATAAGTTAACATTTTATAATATAGTTTTGCGGCAAGAAAATCTGATGATTTCTCTTTGGGATCTGGACAAAGTTCCACAATGTCAAATCCAACCACGTTTTTTTCTTCAAACACTTTCTTTAAGAAGTCCAAAGTCTCATACCAAAGTAATCCACCTGGCTCTGGCGTACCTGTAGATGGCATGATTGACGGATCAAAAGCGTCCAAATCAATAGTGATAAACACATTTTCCGTCATTTGATCAATAGCACTATCCATCCAAAACTCATCCGTGACCATATCATGGGCGAAATAAGTTTTTTCTTCGTCCATCACGGTCATTTCAATGGCATCCATACTACGGATACCAACTTGAATTAAATTTGTGTTTTGACTTGCTTCGTACACTGCACAGGCATGATTGCAAGTCGTACCTTGATATTCCTTACGCAAATCAGCATGAGCATCAATTTGAAGCACGGTCAAGTTATCAAAGCATTCGTTAAACGCACGAATGGTACCAATTGAAATCGAATGTTCTCCTCCAAAAGCAGTTACAAACTTATTGCGTTTAATGTATTTTTTCACAGTTTGATGAACTGCATCCACCATCTTTTCAGGAGATGAATTTTCTGTCACGGCATCTGCAAGATACACGCCTTGTTTGTAAACCTCAGTTCTTGTTTCAATATCATAGAGCTCCATGTTTTCTGAAGCGTCCAAAAAAGCCTTCGGACCTTGGTCTGCTCCTTTTTGCCATGTACTTGTGCCATCATAAGGCACAGGGATCAAAACAATCTTTGCTGTTTCTAGTTTGGAATATTCTTCGGGTATTCCTGCATACTTTATATTACTGTTCATCTTGTAATAAGTGTTATTTTTTAAAAGATCAAATTTAAGGTGCTATATGATAATTTAGGGTCTCTGAAACTCTTAACTGTTGCTCGATTCATCAAATCCTAATATTTTAAGTAAGTCTTCACTTTTTTGTTCTTCAGCAAATAATTTGGTAGTGAAATTACCATCCTCATCTTTATCTATTAGGATATGTTTTGGCGAAGGTATCAAACAATGCTGCAATCCTCCAAATCCTCCAATAGTTTCCTGATAGGCGCCTGTATTAAAAAAGCCAAGATACAAAGGTTTGTCCTTATTATACTTTGGAAGGTAAATAGCATTCATATGCTGCTCACTGTTATAATAATCGTCACTATCACAAGTCAATCCTCCCAAAAGTACACGCTCATAACTATCATACCAACGGTTGATCGGCAACATCACAAAACGCTTATTGATGGCCCAAGTATCTGGTAAGGTTGTAATGAACGATGAGTTGATCATGTTCCATTTTTCTCTATCGTTCTGTTGTTTTTGATATAACACTTCATAAATAGCTCCTCCACTTTCTCCTACGGTAAAACTACCGAATTCCGTAAAGATATTCGGCACGTCTACTTCTTCCTGCTCACAAAACTCTTGGATTTGGTTGATGATTTCATCCACCATATATTCATAATCAAAATCGAAAGCCAAAGAATTTTTAATTGGGAATCCTCCGCCAATATTCAAACTATCCAAAGAAGGGCAAATTCGTTTCAGGTTGGCATATACTTTTAAACATTTGGAAAACTCATTCCAGTAGTAAGCGTTATCGCGTATCCCAGTGTTGATAAAGAAGTGCAGCATTTTTAGCTTCACCTTTTTATTGTCCTTAATCTGATTTCTGTAAAAAGGCAGAATATTTTTATACCCAATCCCTAATCGTGAAGTATAAAACTCAAATTTCGGCTCTTCTTCTGAGGCAATTCGAATACCAATATTAAACTTTCCTTTAATTTCCTTGGAAAGCAAGTCGATTTCTTCGTAATTATCAATAATCGGAATACAATTCTTTTGTCCGTTATTGATTAATCGTGCAATGTTGGAAACGTATTGTGCGCGTTTAAAACCGTTACTAATAACATAAGTCTTATCGGTAATTTTACCATCAGCCTTTAGTTTTTCAACAATATCAATATCAAACGCCGAAGACGTTTCAATGTGGATGTCGTTTTTTAAGGCTTCATCCAACACGTGTTTAAAGTGTGAGCTTTTAGTACAGTAACAATAATGGTATTTACCTTTATATTTATGTTTCTTAATCGCTTTGTTAAACCAATCCTTGGCACGACCAATGTTATTAGATATTTGAGGAAGATATGTGAACTTCAAAGGAGTTCCGTACTCTTCGACCAACTTCATCAAATCAATGTCATGAAATTGAAGATTTTTATCTTCCAATTTAAATTCATCTTGTGGAAAATAAAAGGTTTGATTGATGAGATCAATATATTTTGTATTCATTATAAAATATTAAGGTTTAAAATTCTGAAAAATAAATCAATTAGAGCAATAAAATCCTGATAAATAATGAAAAAATCAAACTTGGATTTGTTGATAGGAATGAACAGACACGAAGATTAGGTGTTTGCTTTTAAATAGTTTATTATTAGAAGTAAGCTTTAAAATTTGGTCACCTATCTTATAAGTTGCTTTTGAAAATGACTTCTTAAATTCCAAAAGCCCAAACACAGAAACACGTTTCAAGGGTTCAGCTAAATGCAGTGCAAAGAACTATATAAATTTTAGAAAACAAGGTGAAACTGCAAAATTTAAATCAAGGGTATTTAAGGAGTTAAAAGTTTGTGTTTTTAATGTAATTAGCAGCAATCAAACATCTAAAAAATGATGTAATTGAAGTCGAAGTTAAAAGGAAATCAAATCTACATTCCTAAAGTCGAAACATTACGACATCATTTTCAAATTATTTACTTCCTGTTCTGTAAGATGTTTCCAATGTCCACGAGGGATATCTTTTTTTGTAAGACCAGCAATAGCGACGCAATCCAATTTTACAATCTCATATTTTAAATGATCAAAAATAGAACGTATCACGGAATTTCCTGTGTTTTTAATTTTTAATCCAATCTGATTTTTAGATTCTCCTTCAATATAACTGATTTCCTCAACAGGCACCAGTTTGCCTTCTATTCGCAATCCATCTTGAATACTTTTAAGGTCTTCAAACTTTAAATTTTTATCCAATTCCACTTGAAACAAGCGTGGAACTCCGTTTTTAGAGTTCGTGAATTTTTTAACCAGAGCTTCATCATTCGTAAATAAAATCAATCCTAATGAGTTTCGACCTAAACGACCAATAGGCTTAATACGAGAAGTCGTAGCATTAGCGACCAAGTCCATAACTGTTCTGCCCTTACCTTCGCTTGTAGTACTGGCAAAACCTTTAGGCTTATTCAAAAGTACGTAGGCTTTTTTTTCAGGATTGATACGTGAGCCATCAAAACGCACATCGTCTTCCAACTTTACTTTATATCCCATTTCGCTTACCACTTTGCCATTAACGGTAACGCTACCTGTTGAAATATGCATATCCGCATCGCGACGAGAGCAAATCCCGGAATTGGCAATATACTTATTCAATCTGATTTCATCCGGATTGCCTTTTTTAACCGGCGCCTTTTTAACGACTTCCGGTTTTGAAGTATCTTTTGTAGTTTTTCTCATAGGGGCATTTCCTCGGGAAAAACTTTTCCCTTTGGAATTGTCGCGGCTTCTATCTCCACCTGTTGGAGCTCCATTACTATTTCCTCTGCCTCCAGATTTTCCTTTCCCACTACTCCCTTGATGTCTACTCATGACTTAAAAATTTTACGCAAAGATACTTTATTATATAACGATTTAAGAACTTCAAATTACGATTTTCTCAAATTCTATTCAACACTACATCCACATTAATCAAAACAATACAACACACCCCCGCCACAATTATAAATTTCAAAACATTGTGCAAGATGAGATAATGCGTTTTTGTTTTTGATTTCCATAACATCAAAATGACACTAAGCAACAAAAGCGTACTAAAATAGAAGAAATAATTCATGTGCCCAATATCAAAATATTTCACAAGCAAGAGCGTCGGAATCAAAGTTAAAAACGCTAAAATAGTTAACACTGTTTTTGAAACGTTCTCACCATAAACAACAGGAATTGTATGATAATCTTGTGCTAAATCCCCTTTGATATTCTCCAAATCTTTAGTCAATTCCTTCATCGAAATAATTAAAAACAAAAACATGGCGTGGAAAAATATAACGGTTTCAAAATTGCGGTAATAGATGAAAATGGCAAAAAACGGAGTTATCATTAAAACCGCAGACGTCAAATTACCAATAATTGGAAGTTTCTTCAGTTTATGAGAATAGATCCAAATCCCGAAAATGTATAACGAAAAAAAGATCACGGCATTAAAAGACACATAGCTGGCCATGACCACTGCCAAAAAGTTTAGGACAAAATAAAATGACAATTTGGTGTTCTGACTTACCAATCGATCCAACATCGATTTATGCGGACGATTGATTAAATCCTTTTCGGAATCATAAAAGTTGTTGATGATATACCCACCTGCAATTGTAGAGCCAGAAGCCAATACTAACATGAACAAATTTAAATCGAGTACGACTTCCCGAAGCGGTAGATCAGGCGCCAAAATGTAAATGGAGGTCAAATATTGAGCAATAATAACGACTAGAATGTTATAGCCTCTAATGACAGAAAACATGCTAAAAAACTTAAGTAGAAGGTGTTTTTGTTTTCTGGTTAGCATCGAAAAAAGATTAAAACGCTAAAGCACACATAGAAGAATCGTTTAGAAATTATAAACCACTTCTAATTTATGATCTTTAAGTGACACTCTCGCTTTGTCGATGTCTTCAGTGAATCCTAAAATATAACCCCCGCCCCCTGAGCCACATAATTTAAGGTAATAATCATTAGTATCGAGACCTTTTTTCCAGAGTTCATGAAATTGTTGTGGAATCATTGGCTTAAAGTGATTCAAAGCCACTTTCGAAAGTTTCTTGGTGTTAAGGAATAAAGATTTGAAATCGCCTTTTAAAAAATCATCCACACAAGCATCGGTATGCTTTATAAATTGATTTTTAATCATTCGTCGGAAACCTTCCTGCTTCATATTTTCCATAAAAATATGAACCATTGGTGCAGTTTCTCCGGTCATGCCACTATCCAATAAAAATACAGCTCCTTTGCCATCACTTTTTTGTGACGGAATACCAGTCGCTTCTATATTATCTTTTGAATTGATCAATATAGGAATGCTCAAATAACTATTTAAAGGATCTAAACCAGACGATTTTCCATGGAAAAAAGATTCCATTTCAGAGAAAACAGTTTTTAGAATCAACAGCTTTTCACGCGTTAAGTTCTCTAAAACTGTAATTTTATTATGAGCATATTTATCATAAACAGCGGCAACTAAAGCACCACTACTTCCAACGCCATAACCCTGAGGAATTGAGGAGTCGAAATACATTCCTGCTTTTACATCAGCTTCCAAAGCATCAATATCAAAAGTTACCAACTCTGGATTTATCACTTTCAAATAATCAACATACCTCTTAAGATTATCGTTAGATTTTATGGCTATTTCAGTTTGAAGTCCGTCAGTTTTTAACGCCCCATTAAAAAAGTTATAGGGAATAGATAAACCTTTGGAATCTTTGATGATGCCGTATTCGCCAAAAAGTAGAATTTTAGAGTAAAATAGAGGTCCTTTCATTATTTAGTCTTCAGTATGCAGTCTACAGTTGCAGTGACTTAGCTCGCAAAGATACGCATTAAAATTGTAATTGCTTTGCCCCAAATCCAATTTCGTCACAAATAAAATGACCGGTTTGACAATACGCAACCAGCTCGTTCTTAATAAATTGCAATATCTCTTCACTTTCGTTTTTTGGGTAAAGCACATGAACATTCGCACCGGCATCCAACGTAAAACTGATATGTAAACTTGTTTTTTCTCTGAAATCCCAGATTTTATTAATGATTTCTAAAGTGTTTGGTTTCATCAAGATAAAATAAGGCATACTGGTCATCATCATGGCATGCAACGTCAGAGCTTCACTTTCAACCAAAGCATTAAATGCATCTAAATTTCCTGATTCCAAGATTACTTTGAGATTCTCCATATTTTGATGGGCTTGCTGAAATCTGTTCTGTGCATAAAGATGATTATGCATTAAGTTATGCCCCACAGTACTACTTACCTGTTTTTCGCCTTTATCAACCAACAAAATAGTGTCCTGATATTCCTTGAAATTCTTATGGACAGTATATGGGTATTTTACACCATATAAATCAGTACTTCCTTCTATTGAATCGGTTTCTCCCCAAACAATTACATCGCCTTCAATACTTCTACAGGCACTACCTGATCCTAAACGCGCTAAGAAAGAGGCTTTTTTATTGAAATAAATTTCATCAAACGCCTCTTCGACTTGACTGATGACGTCATCGGATTTCATTAACTGTTTTTCAATACTCATTAAGCACAATGCCAAAGCACTCATCCCACTTGCTGAAGATGCGATACCTGAGCTATGAGGAAACGTGTTCTTAGTTTCAATTATAAAATGATAGCTTTTTAAAAAAGGCAAGTAAACTTCGATACGCTCAAAAAAGGTTTGGATTTTCGGTTTGAAATCTTCTTTTATTTTGCCATCCAAATAAATGTCAAAAGAAAACCCTTTATCATGACTCGTGTTTTTTGCATAATTTAAAGTTGTAACGGTCTTGCAATTGTTTAAAGTAAAGCTCAGTGATGGATTTTCTGGGATTTGATCTTTTTTCTTGCCCCAATATTTAACTAGGGCGATATTGCTGGGAGATTCCCAAGTGACACTACCCTTCTCAATTGAGGTTTTATAAGTATTTGGAATGAAATCGTGTGCAGTCATGTGTTATTTTTAGTCAGACAAAAGCTATCTCATAAACAGATTTTTGAATTATTTCAATAGGCTGCAAAAATAAGAAATACTAATGGTCTTTTTCGCTGGCTGATAACTTTGCCAATAAATCTACCATGGTGTTATAGTTTCTGGCGATTCTTTTTACTTTCAATTTTTGCTCAAATTCCGATTTTGGCACTGACGGCTTTAAATTCTGCCGAAGTTCAAAACAAAGCATTTGGTTGTGGGATGAATCAGGTTATAACAAAACCCGATGAATTTGAAGAATTCAAATCCCTACTTATGACATATAATAATGCGGTAGCGGAAAATTCCTAATAAATGGCCTTTGCTACAATATAAGCACTGGTCCATGCATTCTGGAAATTAAAACCTCCTGTGACAGCATCAATATTTAAGATTTCTCCTGCAAAAAATAAATTTTTATGAAGTTTACTTTCAAAGGTTTTAAAATTGACTTCTTTTAAATGGACACCTCCAGCGGTCACAAATTCTTCTTTAAATGTACTTTTTCCGTCCACTTTAAAGACGGCCTGCGTAAATTGAGAAGATAAATTTTCCAATTGTTGCTTATTCAAATCAGCCCATCGGGTAGTTGGATCCAGGTTGGCAGCTATGACTAGTTTATGCCAGAGCCGTTTAGGCAAATCAAATTGAGGATAGTTAAAAACTGTTTTCTTTGCCAAATCCTGCTTCATTTCTTTTAAAAGATTTAAACAATCTTCAGGAGATTTCCTGATAAAATTGACTTCAATCTCAAATTTATAATCGCGCTTGGCAAGTTCAATCGCGCCGAAAGCAGAGAGCTTCAATATTGCAGGCGCGCTCATGCCTACATGGGTAACGAGGAGAGGGCCTTCTGAATACAAATCAGTATCAACCACTTTTATTTCAACGTTCTGAGCTACCACGCCAGGAATATCTGTGATACGCTCATCGTTAATATTAAACGTGAAAAGCGACGGTACAGGTTGGGAAATACGATGCCCCAAAGTTTCCAATAAATTCCAGATTTTAGGGTTACTTCCAGTCGCAACAATAAGCTTGTTGCAATAAAGAACTTCTAATTGGGTTTCAATTTTAAAATAATGATCAAAATCTTTCGATTGAGATCGGGATGACGTTGAAATGCTTTTTACACTTTCATTATATAACACCTCAACTTTGTGTTTTTTGGCTTCGTTTAAAAAACAATCAATGATGGTTTGCGAAGAATCCGTGACTGGAAACATGCGACCATCCTCTTCAATCTTAAGCGGCACGCCTCGTTTTTCAAACCATTCAATCGTATCGCCGGTCATAAATTGATGAAAAGGACCTAATAATTCTTTTTCACCTCTTGGATAATTTAATACCAATTCTGATGGCATGAATTCAGCATGCGTCACATTACAGCGACCACCGCCCGAAATTCTTACTTTTTGCAAACCTTCTTTGCCGCGTTCAAGAATAACAACTTTCAATTCCGGATTGCGTTCTGCAATATTGATAGCCGCAAAAAATCCTGCAGCACCTCCACCAATAATGATGACATCTTTTAAATTCATAAGCGATCGGGGAAATCTGAAATAATACCATTAACGCCATAAGATTTCATTAGAATAATATCTTTTACTTCGTTAACGGTCCATGTATTAATTTTATATCCCAAATCTTTAAGTTGTTTTACTTTATTTTGATTCAACAATTGAAAATCAGGATGAATGAATTTAGCCTTAACTCTCTTAGCAAATTCTATAGCCTCTTCCATAGATGATTCGGTTAGTACAGCTAAAGGAATATTTTTATTAATATTATAAACTGTTTGCAATTCATCGTAAGCAAAACTAGAAACAATAAATTGTTCAATATCCCATCCTTTGGTCTCCGTATATAACTGAATGGTTTTACAGGTTTCAAATGCGGTGAGTTGACCTTTTAATTCAATATTCACAAAGCATTTTTTATCAATCAAATCCAGAACCTCCAATAAGGTGGGGATTTTAAACTGGCCGTCAACCTTAAGTGCTTTTAACTCTTCAAGAGATTTCATGGCAATTTTACCAGTGGCCTCGGTTAATCTATCCAATGTAAAATCATGAAAAACAACCAACTCTCCAGTTTGACATAAATGCACGTCGATTTCTATGCCATCCACTCCTAAATCCATTGCTTTTTGAATGGAGGCTAAGGTGTTTTCTGCAACATATCCTTTGGCACCGCGATGGCCTATTTTAAGCATTTTATACACTTCAGGTTGTTTCTTGTTTCAGGTTCCTATTATTTCCAACGATACTCTATGAATTTGGCGATTTAAATTTAGGTTTTCTAAAATTTCGGTCTCAACAATCCTTCCTGGGCTACAGAGGCGATAAGCCTTCCGTCCCTCGTAAAAATATTTCCTCGCGCAAAGCCGCGTGCACCTGATGCATTCGGCGTTTCGATGGCATA
>JBBSRC010000015.1:0-55550 GCA_038243395.1 Flavobacteriales bacterium
TGAAGGACAAAGGGGCTATAACTTTATAAGAATAAGATTCCCTCGTTCGAGGGAATGAAAAAATAAATTTTTGATGAAAAACATCGCAGTTATTGGAGCAGGAACAATGGGGAATGGCATTGCACATACATTTGCCCAAAGTGGTTTTAAAGTACAACTAATTGATACCAGTGAAGTTTCACTTCAAAAAGGTTTGGATACCATCACGAAAAATCTTGATCGGATGGTGGCAAAAGAATATATCACCGAAATTCAAAAACAGGAAACTTTAAATAACATTACCACGTTTACTGACATGAACGAGGGTGTTAAATCCGCAGATTTAGTTGTTGAAGCCGCTACAGAAAACAGCGATTTGAAACTCAAAATATTCAAGCAATTGGACGAGATGTGTTTACCAGAGACTATTTTGGCAACTAATACCTCCTCTATTTCCATTACGCAGATTGCAGCTTCCACTTCACGACCAGAACAAGTTATCGGGATGCATTTTATGAATCCGGTGCCCATTATGAAATTGGTAGAAATCATACGCGGGTATAACACCAGCGACGAAGTGACCAAAACTATCATGGAACTCTCAAAAACTTTAGGAAAAGATCCTGTTGAAGTGAAAGACTATCCTGGTTTTGTTGCCAACAGAATTCTATTGCCCATGCTTAATGAATCCATTGAAACACTTTACAATGGCGTTGCCGGTGTTACGGAAATTGATACCGTCATGAAACTTGGGATGGCACATCCCATGGGGCCTTTGCAATTGGCTGATTTCATTGGATTGGACGTTTGTCTTTCCATTTTAAATGTCATGTATGAAGGCTTTAAAAATCCGAAATACGCCCCTTGCCCATTGTTGGTAAATATGGTACGAGCAGGAAAACTCGGGATTAAATCTGGCGAAGGTTTTTATGATTATTCAAAAAACAGAAAGGCTGAGAAAGTAGCGAAACAATTTTCTTAACTTGCAGTCTGCAATAATGCGACAACTTTCAATATGCACTGTAGTTAGCAGTACAGATGCTGACTGAAAAAGAATATCAAAAAGTCACATTTACTACTCCGAAAGTCGAAAATAGCATCTCCATTTACGAGTATAATAAAATAATTTGGTTGATGTCATGTTGTTATAAAAACAACAATCCCACCAAAAGCAATACAGCAACACCATGAGTATACAACAAAACCTTGATCAAATAAAATCCACCTTACCTGAATATGTTACCTTGGTAGCTGTTTCAAAAACAAAACCGATTAGCGATATTATGGAAGCCTACAACGCTGGACAACGTATTTTTGGAGAAAATAAGGTTCAAGAAATGGTTGAAAAAGAACCCCAGATGCCGAAGGACATTGAATGGCATATGATCGGTCACCTCCAACGAAATAAGGTCAAATATATGGCCGAATTTGTAAGCCTGATCCATGGCGTGGATAATTTCAAACTTTTAAAAGAAATTAACAAACAAGCAAAAATACATAACAGAACTATCGACTGTTTGCTTCAGATAAAGATTGCAGACGAAGATTCTAAGTTTGGAATGACTTCCAAAGAGGCTCAAGAAATATTGCAGTCCACAGAGTTTTCAGAGCTTAAAAACGTTCGTATTGTAGGGGTCATGGGAATGGCGACATTTACTGATGACAAACTACAAATTGAGAATGAGTTCAAAAAACTAAAATCTTCATTTGATGAACTCAAAGAGCTAAAGCTCGAAAACTGCCATTTGAAGACAATCAGTATGGGGATGAGCGGAGACTACCAAATCGCAATGGACTGCGGAAGTACTCTGGTTCGCATTGGAAGCAGTATTTTTGGCGAACGGAATTATTAATGAACAAATATTAATGAGAATTATTTCTATTAAACTAAATTTGCTATAATTTTTATTTTTCAACTTTTAATTCAAGAAATATCTACGCAATTTTAGACATAGAAACAACAGGGGGCAAATTTAATGAAGAAGGCATCACTGAAATAGCTATATACAAATTTGATGGCCATATTGTTGTTGATCAGTTTATAAGTCTCGTCAATCCTGAGCGGGAAATTCAGCCCTTTGTAGTTAACCTAACTGGAATCAACAGTAAAATGCTGCGTACGGCTCCGAAATTTTATGAGGTAGCAAAACGCATCGTTGAAATGACGGAAGATTGTATTATTGTTGCCCATAATTCTGAGTTTGATTACCGTATTTTACGTACAGAGTTTAGCAGACTAGGTTTCGAGTTCAAGCGTAAAACACTTTGCACCGTAGAGTTGGCCAAAGAAATAATGCCTGAACAGGAATCGTACAGTTTAGGAAAACTAACACGAGCACTTGGCATTCCCGTTACGGATAGGCATCGCGCTTCAGGAGATGCTATTGCCACGGTCAAACTTTTTAAAATGCTATTGGCCAAAGACCTCAAAAAACATATCATTCAAGATGCGGTCAAAGTAGAGCCAAAATATCAAATGGCCACCAATCTCCAATCCATTATAGCAGATTTACCTGCCATTACCGGTGTATATTATTTACATGATACCTACGGTAAAATAATTTATATAGGCAAAAGTCGAAATATTAGAAATAGGGTCAATCAGCATTTTACCAATCCGAAAACAAAAAAAATACAGAACCAAGTGGCTGCGGTAACCTATGAAGCTACGGGTAATGAATTGGTGGCTTTATTGAAAGAAAATGTTGAAACAAAACAAAACAAACCTTCTTTGAACAGAACTTCAAAAAGAAACCTGTTTAATTACGCACTTTATAGTTTTACAGATGACAATGGTTATATCAACTTAAAAATTGATGCTGCGGATGGTAGAAAAAAAGCCATTACCACGTTCTCAAACAAGCAAAGTGGGAAACAATTTTTGTTGAAAGCTATTGAAAACTATAAACTTTGTACGAAATTAGTAGGACTGGATGGTGCGAAAACCAGTTGCATAAAATATCCTATTAATGAGTGTGACGGCGCTTGTATACAAGAAGAAAGTGCAGAAAGCTATAACTCTAAAGTTCAAGAAATGATCGCTGATAATAGTTATGACAATCAAAACATAATTATTATCGATAAGGGAAGAGCACTTAATGAACACAGTGTGATCCTCATTGAAGATGGAGTCTTTAAAGGTTTTGGTTACTATGATCTCAATTTTCAAATTACCAATAAAACGATTTTGGAATCTATCATTACCCCTATGGACAACAATAGAGAGACGAAGCACATCATTCAAAGTTATCTTCGAAAAAACAAACAGGTTAAAATTGTTAAACTCACAGAATAAAACCTCTGTTATTTAAAGTCTTTTAACGCGCCATCTTTAAAATACCCCATCAATTTTAATTCGTGCATAATGAGCAGAATTTTATTTTATACTTAAATCGAATGTCTTGGTAAATTTGCGTTGTCTTATAATTTAGGATTATAAAAAAAATCTGGACAAAGGCTTAGAGACGAACAAAATCATGTGCGGTATTAAAGAATAACACCCAATCTTTCACTATTTTTATGGTCATGCTGAATAAAAAACCAAAAAAATCAATTAAAAAATGGCAGGCGCGACTGCATGAAGTCATCTATGAGGCTGAAACCCCTGAAGGCAAGTTATTCGACATAATACTTTTAATTGCCATTCTTGCGAGTATTGTCTTTGTGATGTTAGAAAGCATCAGCGGGTTTAATGCGCGCTATCATAATTTCTTAAACATAGCTGAATGGGTCATTACCATTGTATTTACTTTAGAATATATTGCACGCATTATTGCGGTCAAAAGACCTTTTAAATATATTTTCAGTTTTTATGGCGTAATCGACTTCTTATCGACCATTCCAAAATATCTCTCTTTGATTTTTGTCGGCACACAAGTCTTAATTGCGCTTCGTGCATTCCGACTCTTAAGGGTTTTCAGAATTTTAAAATTAGCGCGATATCTAGGAGCTTCAAATATGCTGGCATCTTCTTTAAAAGCCAGTAAAGCAAAAATCTTAGTTTTCTTATTTGCCGTATTAATTGTCAGCATCATTTTCGGTACCCTGATGTATCTTATAGAAGGAGAAGCAAGCGGATTCACCAGTATTCCGGTAAGCGTGTATTGGTGCATCGTAACCTTAACCACTGTCGGATTTGGAGATATTGCTCCCGTAACCGCTCTGGGACAATTTATCGCTTCTATTATCATGATTTTGGGGTACGGCATAATTGCGGTTCCCACGGGAATTGTTTCTGCCGAATTTGTTTCTCAAAACCGAGGCAATCATGGAGCGCCTGCAAGAATTCCAGAAGTTGAATTAAACACAGAATCCTGTCCCTACTGCTCTGCGGAAAAACAAAAAGACAATGCCAAATATTGTTACAATTGCGGCCATCTGTTAAATGAAAAATCATAAAACCTCCTTCTTTAAAAAATATTTACTTTGAATCAAAAATATCTCATAAGTGTTGTGGGTCCCACAGCTATAGGCAAAACAGCTTTAAGTATTGCACTAGCTCAACATTTTAAAACTGAAATTATTTCAGCAGATTCAAGGCAATTCTATAAAGAGATGAATATTGGAACTGCTGCCCCAACTCAAGTTGAACTTATGGCAGCATCGCATCATTTTATCCACCACAAATCCGTTTTGGAGGACTATAATGTTGGAGATTTTGAAAAAGAAGCCCTTAAGACTTTAAAAACACTTTTCATGCACCGTGACGTAGTTGTTATGGTGGGTGGCTCTGGACTTTATGTTGACGCTGTTACTACAGGACTGGATGAATTTCCCAAAGTAGAAGCATCTATAAGAGAAGCACTTAATAACGACCTTACCACTAAAGGTTTGGAACATCTGCAAAACAAGCTCAAAATTCTTGATCCGATTACCTTTGATGCCATCGCGATTGATAATCCGCATCGCGTCATTAGAGCCTTAGAGATTTGTATTGGTAGTGGCAAACCCTATTCAACTTTTTTAAATAAAGACAAACCGAAACGACAGTTCAAAACCATTAGCATAGGATTGACCGCCGAAAGACCAGTTATCTATGAACGTATCAATGAAAGAGTCGAGAATATGATGGCCGCAGGATTAATTGAAGAAGCTAAAGCTCTGCAACATTTACAACATCTAAATGCACTAAATACAGTTGGTTATAGTGAATTGTTCAAGTTTTTAAATAATGAATGGACCTTAAATTTCGCCATTTCCGAAATTAAAAAAAATTCGAGAAGATATGCAAAGCGGCAATTGACTTGGTTCCGCAAAAAAGAAGCTATTATTTGGTTCGATTATCAGTCCTCGGTGGACAAAATCATAGCAGCTATTAATAATAAACTAGCTTAACGAACTCATATTCATATATGAAAATCTCTTTAATTTGAAAATAAAAATAAAAAGCCCTTATTATCAATAAAATAATTCTACCTTTGTCACTTAATTAACATTAATATTTATTATGAATAAAGGTACCGTAAAATTCTTCAATGACGCAAAAGGTTTTGGTTTCATTACTGAAGAAGGAAACAACAAAGAACATTTTGTACACATCTCTGGATTAATCGACGAAGTTCGTGAAGGTGATGAAGTAGAATTTGATTTAACAGAAGGAAAAAAAGGTTTGAACGCAGTAAACGTAAAAGTTATATAATCGCTTCAATTTTTTAAAAACAAAAAGCCTATCATTCGTGATAGGCTTTTCTTTTGATCTTATTTCTGTTAGTCTTTCTGATTGATTACCAATCTAAATCCTTCTCCGTGGATGTTCAAAATTTCAACTTCTGGATCTGGTTTTAAGTATTTTCTCAATTTAGCGATATAAACGTCCATACTTCGAGAGGTAAAATAATTATCATCTCTCCATATTTTGGTTAAAGCTAATTCACGTGGCATCAAGTCATTTTCGTGCAATGCCAACAGACGTAACAATTCATTCTCTTTAGGAGATAGCTTTACAGTCTCTTCATCTTTAAACTTCAGGAAACGCAATTTAGAATTCAAATCAAAATTACCAATCTTGAATTCAAATTGTTTACTGTCCGCAACGGTATCCGTAGCCTTACGCTGTATGATGGCTTTAATTTTCATTAAAAGCACCTCGCTGTCAAATGGCTTGTTTAAGTAGTCATCCGCACCAACCTTATACCCTTTCAAGACATCTTCCTTCATGGCTTTTGCCGTCAAGAAAATAATCGGCACATCACTGTTTTTTTCCCTTATTTCTTTAGCTAAGGTAAAACCATCTTTATAAGGCATCATAACATCTAAAATACAGAGGTCATAATCATCCTTTTTAAATTTCTCAAATCCTTCCATTCCATTTTTAGCGTGAACAACGTCATAATCGTTCATGCTCAGGTAATCCTTTAGAACGGTTCCAAAATTTGGATCATCTTCTACTAATAAAATTTTTTTGTTTTGTTCTTCCATAATCTATGATATTAATGGTAGTTTAATTATAAAAGTGCTACCTTTTCCTTTTTCACTTTCAACGGACACGTGGCCTTGGTGGTCATCCACCATCTGTTTCACATAGGCTAATCCTAAACCATGACCCTTCACGTTGTGTACATTCCCAGTATGCTCTCTATAAAACTTTTCAAAAACTTTCTTTTGAACCTGTTTTGTCATACCGTTGCCATGATCGGCAATTTTTAAAATAATATTGTTTCCCACATTTTCTGTAGTGACATCAATTTTTGGCGCATCGTCAGAATACTTAATGGCATTGTCAAGGATGTTGACCAATACGTTCGTAAAGTGAGTTTCATTGGCCAATACTGATGATTTCTCAGCATTCAAATGACATTTGACGTAACCTTGCCTATCCTCAACAATCAACTCAACATGCGATACGGCATCTTCAATTAAGTCATGAAGCTTCAATCGATCCTTGCTAATGTTGAGCTCATTCCTTTCTAGTTTAGATATTCGTAAGACGTTCTCAACTTGTGCGTGCATACGTTTGTTTTCGTCCTTGATCATCTTCAAGTAACGCTCCGTCTTTTCCTTGTCATTAATCATTTTAGAATTTCTCATGGCATCCAAAGCCAAACTAATTGTGGCGATTGGTGTTTTGAACTCATGAGTCATATTATTGATGAAATCCGTTTTGATCTGTGATATCTGACGTTGCTTTATAATTTGATAAATGGCATTGGTATAAGCTAAGATGATAATTAACGTAAAAATTATTGACAGGACAGTCATGGTTAAAATTGAAGACCATAAAAACTTTTTACGTTCCGGAAAATCGACATATAATATGAAATTACTTTCATTGTTATTGTCCAAAAACATTGGAACACCCAAAGTTGTTACCGGATCTAATTCAAAACTGTTAGACTGTACTTTAGTAGCCAAATCCTTGTCATAAATAGCAAACTCAAAGTCAATATCAATACCATTTTCACTTAATTGTCGTTTCAAAAACGCCGAAATATCACTGGCTGAAACCCTTTTATAAATAGGGTAATTTTTAAATAAATCGCGGTAAGAAGTCTCAAAAACCTTCTTTTCAATTTCGTCCATCTTACGGTACTCCATTACCGTTCTTTCTGGCGCAATTTGGAGATTGTCCTCAAATGTATTTTTCTTAAATACTTTTATTTGTTTTTGGTTAGTTATTCGGCTAATATTTAAGCTATCTAAACCTCCAATGTCAAAGAACAGCGATGGTACTTTAAAACTTTCTTCAAGGATACCGTTTTGATAAAAAGTAGTTTCATTGGAAGCATGGTCATAACTATACAACAAAATGCCTTTGATGTTAGTAGTATCAGGGCTTTTCCCATTGTTAAGTATTTCATTACTATACAATTTAAACTCCCTATCCTCCACAAGATTAGACACTTTACTTAAAGAACGCTTAACGTTCAATGTAAACTGTCTTTCCTCATTACTTAAGCTGTTATCAATAAAATATATCTGTACGAAAATAATTCCTATGAGCGATAAACTCATCAGAATAACTAACAAAACGAATAGCTTTCTGCCCATCATTCAAATTTAACATTTTAACATTTAGCAAGAACTTGCTTTAACCTTACCTTAACACATTATAAAGGTTTAATTTTCAGCAATTAATTTGGAAAGTTGTTTATGAATTTCTAGCACTTGAGCTTTTGTTTCTTCCAAATCATGATTGATAATCACAAAATCCGATTGATTCTCTTTTTGGATATCGGTCCATTGGTTATTGACAATAGCAAGAACTTTATCTTTGGTAGTCTTGTCCCTCTCAACAACGCGAGCAATTCGTTTGTCCAAATCAGCAACTACGGTGATGATATAATCATACTGGGAAGCCGCGTTAATCTCAAAAATTATTGCTGCTTCTTTTAAAACATATGCTGCATTCTGTTTATTTTTCCAGCGTGTAAAATCAGCGCCAACTTCGGGATGCACAATAGCATTCATCCGTTTTAGGAGATCGGCATCCTCGAAAATCTTAGACGCGAGATATGGTCGATTAAGTTGCCCGTCGATATAGGCTTTCTCTCCAAATAGCGCGACGAGATTTTTTTTGATGACTTTAGACGTATTCATCAAAACCTTAGCTCTGTCATCCGCAATATATAAAGGCACGCCCAACGCTTGAAACATTTTGGCAACTGTAGTTTTACCACTGCCTATCCCCCCTGTTAAACCCACTGTTTTCATCCCCTATTACATCAGAATAAATTCAACCTTTCTTTGTTTCAATCGGGCACTCTTAACGATTTCCGGAATTTTGACCAATTTTGGGATCAAAAAGGTCTTTCCGGTATTTTCAATAACCTTATAATCGCATTCAATCCTAAAATCTGTAGACTTAACTAATTTGTAATTTTTTAGACTAATGTTATAGGCGACAGGAATAGTTTTTGGGAAAAAATTAATGTTTGTGCCAGATGGAAGATTGATAATTGTAACGGGCACACTAAATGTTCCTTCTGTAAATTTTTCCACATGGCCCTTTATAGTAACATTGTTTTTAGACAATTTTAAGTGTTTAAGGGCATCATCCAATTCAATATCCAAGGATCTTTGAATGTCTGAATTGATATTTTTTAATTCAATTTTTTCGGTAGTGACATATTCTATTTCAGAAATTAATTTTTCTGAACCAATAATTTTAATGGAGTCCGGTACGACCTTAATTTTGGTCAACATATCATAGCCTGGCGCAAACTCAATATTAACATCTGTTCTGACCGGTACTTTTTTTACGGCCAAAGCTTGATAAGGAAAACGCAATGTATCAGGTTGAACCGACAAAACATCGACCGAATTTTTAAACTTCGCTACTATCTTAGGTGCATTTTGCTGAGCATTCCATACATAAATTTTGTTTTTGAGAACCACATCGGTATTAAAATCAATTTCTAATTTAGGTTTGTAAAACGAATATCTCAATAAATTAAATCCGTAAGCCTTAACAGTAATATTTACTTTCTTGGTACTGTCAAGATTAATGTGATGTTGCTCAGGCACGTTTTTATAGACGAGTTCAAAGGAGATCGTTTCCGTATAATTCTTTGAAAGTTTGGTCACTGCCAAAAAACAGAATGATAAGAGAAAGAAAAGTCCAAAAACATTTAGTTTTCTGCTTTTGATAGATTTAGAAAGTTTCGCCTTTAATTTATTGAACATGTTTGAAAAACAATTTTGGGAATTTCTTCTCAGGATTTTCTTTAAATAACTTTATGGCTAATGTCGATTTTAAAAAGCCATAACCATAACCAAAAAACTGAACAAATATTGCTACTACCGCTAAAGTTGCAATAATCAAATTTTTGGAACTGATAAGCGCCAGTAAAAAAGCAACCGTCATATAAATAATATAAAGGTACAATAACCATTTTATTTGAAATAGGAATAGTATAATACTAAATACAAATCCTAAAGAAAAAAGCGTCGGCAACCAAAAAATAAAACGTTCTGATTTCGGATGCCAAGTATTTAAAATTGGTCTTACCATACCAAACTTATATACTTGTTGATAAAACTTTGTCCATGAAATTCGTCTTTTATGGTATACAAAAGCATTTTTTATCAGTTTACTCTTATACCCCAAATTGAGAAGACGCAAGGAAAGATCAGGATCTTCGCCGGGATGAATGATTCCAAAACCACCAGAAGCTTCAAAAGCTTGTTTTGAAATTCCCATATTAAAACTCCGCGGTTGAAATTTTTGAGAGTCCTTCCCTCCTCTTATTCCTCCTGTTGTAATAAACGAAGTCATGGCAAAATTGATGGCTTTCTGAAGTTTTGAAAATGAGGCATGCGCCGCGTCGGGACCACCAAAACAATCGGTGTAATTATCTGTTAGACTCTTATTTACGGCTTGCAGATAATCTTCAGGTAAGAGCACATCAGAATCTAAAATAATAAAGTAATTCCCTTCCGCCCGTTTCATTCCGTAGTTTCTAGAATCGCCAGGGCCTGAGTTTGTCTTAAAATAATAAGAGATTTTCAATTGATCAGCAAAGCGCTCAATAACCTCTTCTGATGTAACTGACGAGCCATCTTCAACAATACAGATGTTATAGTTAAAACTGCCTTTAAGCTTAGTGAAGCTCTCTAAAAGCTCATGAATCTCATCGGGTCGATTGTAAACAGGAATTATAAATGAAAAATGTAGTGTATTCATAAAATTCAAAGGTAAAGGAATCAAAATACAAAAGCCACCAAACGGTAGCTTTTGAACATCAAAATTAAGATTATTTTGACTTATCTATTTGCTCATAAAAGCATTCATAATTTCATTACTAACGCCCATATTACTAAATCCACCATCGTTATAGAGATTTTGAAGGGTAACACGTTTCGTCAAGTCACTGAATAAAGTCACAGTATAGTTGGCACAATCCAAAGCAGTGGCATTTCCTAATGGAGACATTTTATCAGCATAAGCAATAAAACCATCAAATCCCTTCACACCTTGACCAGCCGTAGTAGGGGTTGGTGATTGTGAAATGGTATTGACTCTTACTTTTTTCTCTCGTCCGAAGAAATATCCAAAACTACGTGCAATACTTTCTAAATAGGCTTTATTGTCTGCCATATCATTATAATCAGGAAATACACGTTGTGCGGCCATATAGGTTAAAGCAACAATACTTCCCCATTCATTCATAGCATCCGCTTTATACAAGGTCTGCATCACTTTGTGAAAGGACATTGCAGAAACATCAGTTCCCTTTTGTGTCCAGTCATAATTTTGATCGGTATAAGGCTTGCCTTTTCTTACGTTGATAGACATTCCGATGGAATGGAGCACAAAATCAATTTTCCCTCCTAAGATTTCAACTGACTTAGCAACTAAATTTTCTAAATCTTCAATAGAAGTTGCATCAGCAGGAATGATTTGAGAGCCTGTTTTCTCAGCCAATTTATCAATTTGCCCCATACGCATTGCAATGGGTGCATTGGTCAATACGAACGTTCCCCCTTCTTCGTGAACGCGTTCTGCAGTTTTCCAAGCAATTGAGTTTTCATCTAGAGCTCCAAAAATAATTCCTCGTTTTCCTTTTAATAAGTTGTAAGCCATGTTTATAATTGTTTTTATTTAATGCTAAGCTATTTAGATTTCAAAGTTAATAAAACTTTGAACGTATTGCTTAGTTTTAATTTCGAAATCTTCACTAACGGGATTCCTATATCAGAAATGCATTTTCTGTTTAAACTGATGAAGCGATGTATGTGTTTAAGAATTAATTTTACCTAAACGAATTCATCCGCAGAATTTATTAATTCAATAACTGTTTGGCATGCTCAATAGCCGAACTGGACATATTGATTCCTCCTAACATTTGGGCGATTTCCACAATACGCTCATCAGGGTTCAGGCGCTTCAATTGGGTTTGGGTGACCTCATTCACATCTTCTTTGAAAACTTTAAAATGCGTATCTCCTTTTGCCGCTATTTGCGGTAAATGAGTAATTGTAAACACCTGCATCGTTTTGCTCATTTGTTGCATAATAGATGCCATCTTATTAGAAATCTCTCCAGATACCCCCGTGTCTATCTCATCAAACATAATCGTCGGGAGATGTGTGTAATTGGTCAGTATTGATTTTATGGCCAACATAATTCTTGACAATTCTCCTCCAGATGCTGCTTTTTTAAGTTCGTTGAATTGTCCTCCCTTATTAGCAGAAAACAAAAACTTCAAATCGTCTTTACCATTATTTAGGAAAGTATCTGATTTGGTTAATTCCACGTTGAATCTTGCATTAGGCATTCCCAAAGTTTCTAATAGAGCTTCTAATTGTTTGGTTAGACCTGGAATTGCTTTTGTTCTATTCCCATTGATCTTTAACGCACATGCATTTAGCTCCTTTTCAATAATTGATAATACAGATTCTTTTTGGGCGATCGCACTATCTAAGTTTTCTGTAACCGATACTTTTTCGCTCAAATCCTCTCTAATGCGAATCAACTCCAAAACATCAGATGCGGTATGCTTTTGTAATAAATTATTTAATATCTGCAATTTTAGATTGACAGTGCTTAATCGGTTGGGATCAGCCTCAAAAGACTCTTGAAGATTTTCTATTTCAGAAAACACGTCATCCAGTTCAATCAAACTGCTAGTCACTCTGTCAAAAACCGATTTATAGTTAGAAGAAAAGTCAGCCAGTTTAGAAAGTTGGTTCTTTACTTCCGTCAAACTGGGCATTACTCCTACCTCTTGATTGCTCAATAATTCATGAGCCGTTTTAAGGCGTTCACTTATTTCTTCAATATTATTTAGAGTTTCGTATTCTTCTTCAAGAGATTCCAACTCACCTTCAACTAATTTGGCATCCTCTAATTCTTTAAGTAGGAATATATTATAATCCAATTCCTTAATGGCCTCGACTTTTTGATTTTGAAGTTTTTTGAGTTCTGATTTTACCGATTTAAACCTGGTTAATTGAAGCGCATAATCCTGTAATAAATTACTATTTTCTGCTAACGCATCAATAACCTGAAATTGGAAATCGTCATTGGTTAATTGCAAAGTTTGGTGTTGGGAATGAATGTCCAGAAGTCGCTCTCCCAATACTTGCAAATTATTTAAATTCACAGGGGTGTCATTAACGAATGCTCTCGACTTCCCTGAAGGAAGAATTTCTCGTCGTATAATGGTTTGCGGCTCATAATCTAAATCTTCAGCTATAAATAGTGATTTGAGATTATAATTGGCAATATCAAAGGTCGCTTCAATCACGCATTTTTCGGAAGGATTCTTAACACTACTTAAATCGGCTCTTTTACCAAGAATAAGGGAGAGACCTCCCAAAAGAATAGATTTACCAGCACCAGTTTCCCCAGTAATTATGGTCAAGCCATTGTTAAAATGAACCTGAAGGCTATCAATTAAAGCGTAATTTTTTATGGAAAGTGTGGTGAGCATTTAAAGGATTTCGTGTTTATGTTTATGGTTTCTAGTTGCAGATGAATTTACCTTTAAAAAGCCTTGAGACAATAGTACGAATCAAGACTTGAAGTAAAACTCAGTGGTCCAAGTTTCAAACTTCTTTTAAAAATTAATCTCACGCCATTTAGAAGCATGTGTTGGTGCTATCCTGTTGAGAATATCTTTGATTTCAGTAACGTTCATTTTAGGTCCACCTCCAAAAATATCAAGAATTTCATTGGCTTTAGCATCAAAGAACACGCGCATTAAAAAGGAATTTGGTCTTTGGTTATTCATGGTTCTTAAATCCTCAAAAACCTTTGCAATGACTTCCTTTCCTTTTTTATTGTTGTCTGCCATGATATCCAAACCATTGCGGTGGTAATTGTACATGACAGTTCGGAACTCTTTGAAGGTTGGCGACAGAATATTATCTATGAGTACAAAACGGGATTGTTGTCCGTCTTCCAATTTCCAACCCTTATAATTACCTTGTTGGGAAAAATTAGTAATGGTTTGTGCTTGTTTAAAAAATGAATCGCCACCATTTAACTCATAAGTATCAGCATCCAACCCCAAAATCATGAAAACATGATAAGCTAAAACCGAAACCAAATTAGATTCAAATTGCGTTGGATTATAAACTAAGTTTTGAAACTCAAGATATTTAAATGTGAAATTCCTATCATTAAAATTATAGACTGGCGTGCTATATGTAGAATTGAAAACAGGTCGTGATGATTGCACCTGAATGGTCGCTTGAAACACATCACTATTATAATCACTAATATTGATGACCATACTGCATTCAATGCGTTCTTGTGGTTTATAGGCTGTACTGGTCCATTGGGTATTATTGATGAATTCTGTCAATTGGCGCTCGAGCGTTTTAAATACCTGCACATTTTCGTTACCCGTTTGTTGCGCGTTTATGACCAAGTTACAATTCAATTCTTGAGAAAACCCAGCGGCATTGCAAGCTAGAAAAAAGATAAAAATAAGGTTACGCATGAATTTGTTTTATAATTTGATTCATTAAATCAACCGCGACTTCGTGTTTCGATTTTAACTCATTTTCAATGATGTTTTGGTCATCGGTTATAAAAGTAACTTTATTAGTCGAACCTCCAAAACCAGCACCTTTGTCGTTTAACGAATTTAACACAATTAAATTTAAATTTTTAGCTTTTAATTTTCCTTTGGCATTTTCCAATTCGTCATTAGTTTCTAATGCAAAACCAACTAGGAATTGGTTTGTCTTAATGGCTCCAAGCGAAGCCAAAATATCTTTCGTTTTCTCTAATTCAATAGAAAACGCAGTATCCTTCTTCTTTATTTTTGTGTCTGAAACATTTTTAGGTTTATAATCTGCAACTGCTGCTGAAAGAATTGCAATGTCAACCATATCAAAATAGCTATGCACAGCGTCATACATTTGTGACGCGCTTACAACTTTAATGACCCTTATAAGACTGTGAACGACAGTTTCGTGTGATGGTCCAGATATTAAAATGACCTCAGCACCCAAATTGGCAGCAGCCTTGGCGATTTCATAACCCATTTTTCCGCTGGAGTGGTTACCAATAAAACGGACGGGGTCAATAGCCTCGTAGGTGGGTCCTGCAGTCATAAGAACCTTCTTTCCTTTCAATGGCAACTGATCTAAAATGTTGTTTTCGATATAAGCAACGATATCTTCGGGTTCCGCCATACGTCCTTCACCGACCAAACCACTCGCTAGTTCACCGCTGGTTGCAGGAATCATGATATTTCCGAAGCTTTTTAAAGTTGTGAAAGATAGGACAGTGCTTTCATGTTTGTACATGTCCAAGTCCATTGCAGGAGCAAAATAAACAGGACATTTAGCGGATAAATAGGTAGCCATCAGTAAATTATCACACATACCGTTAGCCATTTTTGCCATGGTATTCGCGGTTGCGGGTGCGATCACAAAAAAATCAGCCCATAAACCGAGCTCAACATGATTGTTCCAAACAGCGTCTTCCTCGTCCTCATTAACAAAAGAAGAGTAGACTGGATTTTTGGATAAAGTGGAAAGCGTTAAAGGTGTAATGAAGTCTTTAGAAGCGGGCGTCATCACAACCTTTACGTGAGCGCCCGCTTTTATAAATAGCCTAACTAAGCTTGCTGTTTTATAAGCAGCAATACCGGCAGTAATGCCTACAAGTATATTTTTGCCACTTAAAATTGACATCTTAATTATGCTTCTTGAATATCGTCTTCAGTATTTCTGAAATAAATTTTATCATCTATCCATTCCTGAACAGCAAGTGCATGTGGTTTTGGTAATCTTTCGTAAAACTTAGAAACCTCAATTTGTTCTTTGTTTTCAAAGATTTCTTCAAGACTGTCATTATAAGTCGCAAATTCTTCAAGCTTGTCAACAAGTTCTCTACGGATGTCTGTGTTGATCTGTTCAGCTCTTCTTGATATGACAGAAATGGCCTCATAGATATTTCCTGTTGCCTCTTCAATTTCATTACGGTTGTAAGTAATAGTACTCACTGGAGCGTTGCTCTTTTTTAAATCTATCATCTATATAAAATTAACTTTTTGTTGTATAGTTTTGAACTGCAGATTGCAATTCGGTAATCATTTTTGTAGCCTCATCATTATGCTGAGATTCGGGATATGCTTTATAAAAAGCATTGTAAAATTTGACCGCTGTTTTTAAACGCTCTTCACGCTTACGCTCAATGCTGTTGATTCCCAATCGGTACGCAGAGTCCAATCTGTAAAACATAGCTTCTTCTCTAAAAGAAGTTCCTGGATAATCCAATAAGAAGTTATCAAATGCTTTTATGGATGCTTCATAATCTTCAGATTCAAAATTGGCGATTTTATTATAAAGTTTAGCGATCTCAAAAGCTTTCCTTTCCAATTTGTAATCCAATTCCTGAATTAAACTATTTGCTTCTGGCAGATATTCTGAATCTGGAAATTTGTTGATAAACAACTGCAGTTTTTCAATAGCTGTTATGGTTTCCTTTTGTTCCTTACTGTAAACAGGCGACAACTTGTAAAAACTTTGAGCACCTAAAAACGCAGCCTCTTCCGCTTTCTCGCTTTTTGGATACTGCCCTTCAAAACGCTCAAATTGATACCCAGCTAAATAGTAATCCTTCATTTGATAAAAAGAATTGGAATACATATACATCAGTTTCTCCGCTTGAGGTTTCCCTCTATACTGCGGGGCAATTTGGGCAAACAGCTTATTGGCCTTCCCATATTTACCAGCATCGTATAGATCCGTTCCCAATTTGAATTTTGTAGCAATATCTTCCGATTTTAACGCCTTTTGATATTCGCTACAAGAAGATAGCACTAACGTGATTAGTAATGTATAACAAATATTTTTCATCCAAGAAATGTTCTTCTTTATATAATTCAATTGAAATGCCTGATTAAATATGGTCATAAAGTAAGGTTATGTTTCAATGGCTCTTTGTCATTTTTAAACAGAATGCAAAAATACACATTTATAACGTATTATAAAATAAAAAATTTTAAGCTAAAATAAGAGTTGGGTTTAAGCTAATGAGCCGTTTAAGTAAAGTTTAACGTTTCTTTCTTTATTTGAGAAGCGCCACACTTTTTTTTATTTTTTCCTTTAATGAGTTTGTTGCTACAACTAATGGTAATCTTACCGTATCCTGTGCCAGATCAAGAGCTTCAAAAACAGCTTTAATTCCTGCTGGATTGTTTTCTTCAAAAATTTGTGCTGTTATATCCATCAATTTAAAATGAATTTTGTAAGCCTCTTTAGCATTTCCTTTCAAACCCATTCGAATCATATTTGAAAAATCTTTAGGAAATGCTTGTCCCAATACAGAAATTACTCCTGCACCACCGGCCAAAACAACGCCTAAAGCCAAATCATCATCTCCCGAAATTATTAAAAAATCCTCAGGTTTATGTTTCAACAGCTGTAGATATTGTCCCACATTGTTTCCTGCCTCCTTTATAGCAATGATATTTTTAAAATCCTCGGCAAGACGTAAAGTTGTTTCAGGCAACATATTTGATGCCGTACGTCCTGGAACGTTATAAAGAATAATCGGTTTTGGAGATGCTTGTGATATCGCTTTAAAATGTTGATAAATGCCTTCTTGAGTTGGTCTGGTGTAATAAGGAGAGACGGATAAAAGCGCATCTATATCAGTTAAATCCGTAGACTCTATTTCATCGATTACTTCAGCCGTATTATTACCGCCAATACCCAAAACCAATGGCAGTCTTCCATCATTTGCCTTTTTTACTATACTAATGACATCCTTCTTTTCCTGTTTCGTAAGGGTAACACTTTCTGCAGTGGTGCCACAAATGACCAAATACTCTGTGCCATTGTCAATATTATAATTGACAATCGCTGCGAGAGCGTTATGATCAATACTTAAATCAGTTTTGAACGGGGTAATCAAAGCCACACCTGTTCCAAGAAATTTAGTCATTTATATTTTTTTTAATATGGTTAAGTACTTTTTAAGTTCTGTTTTGAATACCCCAAAATCATTGGTGCTGACATCCAATATAAAGTCAAATAAGCGATCATCTACTCCCGACAAACCTATCTTAAAATTGGCTTTTGAGGCTGCAGTAATTAGTTTCAACTCTAGTGCATCGCCTTCGTAATAACTTACCAGAGCATCAAATGGAGTATCTAAAAATGTTTGGAGTTCGTTGTGCTTTATGCTTCCACTCCATCCAAAATCATTTTTGCTGAAATAGTTGCCCCACAATTGATCGGTTTTTTTCTCATCTTCTACAAAAACAATGATTTTAATCTTAGGCAATTGAACACCCATCTCATTGAAATACACTTTAAAAACTTCTATATCAGAAAACTCGCTCGCATCAATGATAACGCCAACAGATTCAATCTTTTTTGTGCTAACGACAGCATTTCTGGATTTCAAAAGGTGGCTGATGAACTTTTGATTGGATTTTTCCCTAAATGCCTTTAAAATCATTTACTTTTGTTTTGGCAAAGGTAGTAAAGACAATACATTTATCTATTAACATCTCACTAGTTATTCAATGAATTTTAAAAATCTTCTTCTGGTTATAGGACTGCTTTTCTGTGTCTCGTGCAAAACTCCCATGGCTGTTTTCAAAATTGAAGGTAAAAATGTAAACGTCAATGACAGCATACAAATAAAAGCGAGCATTGATGATTTTATAAAACCATATCGGGACAATATTACTAAAGACTTAGATAGTATTTTAGGCTATTCGGTGGATACATATTCAAAGGCAGATGGGTATTTAAATACGGCAATTGGCAATTTTATGGCCGATGTTATTTATGAAGAGGCAGATCCTGTTTTTTTCAAAAGAACTGGCGAGCATATTGACTTTGTACTTATGAACCATGGCGGCATTAGATCAATTATATCCAAAGGGCCAATTTCTAAAAGAACGGCTTTTGAATTAATGCCATTTGAAAACTCCATTGTTATCTCAAAATTACCAGGGGCAAGTGTGAAAGAGATGCTTGACTATTTGGCCAAGGCCAAACGTGCACATCCCATTTCTAAATTAAAAATTGTTTTGGACAAGGATGGTCTTGTCGCTGAAAGCTCGGTAAATCAAACTCCAATTGATTTTAATAAAACCTATTATATTGCCACCAATGATTACCTTATCAGTGGTGGTGATGGGATGGACTTCTTTAAAGGTAGTGAAGAAGTTATTGTGTTGAATTATAAAATAAGAAATGCGTTAATTGATTATTTCATGAAAACAGACACCATAAATCCAATGGCGGATGACCGATTTATTCAGTTAAAGGATTAACTACAATTTCTGAAAGATAAAGTTTTCTTTAAGTTATGAAACGAGCATGCTTGTACTGAGCCAAGTCGAAGTGTGACCATTAAAAAACAATAAGCACAAACACATGAAAAGAAGAGAATTCATTCAACAAACTACAGCTGCGACCGCATTGGTTGGTATTGGTGGTTTTGGTTTGCAATCATTTTCGAGCAGTCCAAAAAAGATAACGATTTTGCACACCAACGATGTTCACAGCCATATCGACCCATTCGGGCCAGAGGATGGCAGAAACCCTAATCAGGGTGGCGTAGCAAGAAGAGCCACATTAATTGAAGGCATCCGAACTGAAAATCCAAACACCTTATTATTGGATGCTGGCGATATTTTTCAAGGAACTCCCTATTTCAATTATTACGGTGGTGAATTGGAATTTAAGCTTATGAGTATGCTAAAATATGACGCTGCCACCATTGGAAACCATGATTTCGACAATGGCCTTGAAGGTTTATACGCCCAATTGCCGCACGCAGAATTCGATTTTATTAGTGCCAATTACGATTTTTCAAATACTATTTTAGACACGCATGTGAAACCTTATAAAACCTTTATCAAGAACGGAATCAAAATTGGAGTTTTTGGATTGGGAATCGAACTTGCAGGCTTAGTGGACAAAAACATGTACAAAGAAACCGTATATCTTAATCCTGTAGAGATTGCTCAGGATATGTCTAGAATTTTAAAAGAGGACGAAAAATGCGATTTGATAATCTGTTTATCACATTTAGGCTATAATTATCGTAACAACAACGAAAAACCAAGTGACCTTTCATTAGCGCAAGTTACCAAAGACATTGATCTATTTATTGGTGGCCATACCCATACCTTTCTTCCTAAGCCTACAATTGTAAAAAACGGTATAGGCAAAAATGTATTGGTCAACCAGGTAGGTTGTTTTGGCATCAATCTTGGCAAAATAGATTTTTATTTTGATAGTCATAAGAACAAATCGGCTGAGGGCGTTTCGATTTTAGTTTAAGACTGAAATGTAATTTGTTTGGATTGTGAAATTGGTTTAGATTTCGTTCTTATGAAGCTTTTTTCAAGCTCCTGATGGTTAAAAACATAGATACAAAACAATAAAAGTCCCCCGCTTTGTAAAATCTGTTGAACAGCTTCAAACAACCAGAACTGAACATACATCGCTGCTATAAAACTTAGCACATCAGAAAAAACAAAACAACTCACAATGGATAAGAATATTATGGATTGTGACGTCTCTTTACTGAGATAGATGGCCAATGCTAAAATGCTCATAAGCAATAATGCAGTTCCTTTGCTTGCTGACAAAGTGAAAATTACGCTATCAGCAAAGCTATCTTGTGCTGAACTAAACATGATATACATAAAGTAGCTATTTACCAGGAGAATCACAATGAGATATACTGATACAAGGCCTCCAAAATTAACCTCTTTTAACTTTCCAAACATTACGAAGGCCAATAATGCATAAACTGCTAAAAAGCAAGATTCGGACAATTTGGAAGACAAAGCCAGATGGTCTAGCGCACTAAAAAGAATTCCTAAAAAAAACAGAATAAATATGGTGGAAAATATATTCGCCATGAAATGTTGCCTGTAAAAATAGCTGAGTAGCAACACAGGTATAATAGCGAGAGCAAATATTTTCGTGAGTGATAAAATTCCGAAATAGGAGGAAATAATATTGACCGCAACAATTAGAGCCAACAGTACGATAATTGCCCAATTAGGCAGCAAGCCATGCCATTTTTTCATGATAGATTCAAATAAGTAGGTTGGCAAATATACTAAAAATTATGACTTTAATCCTAGTTTAAATACACTTCATCGATTTAATTGTTAAATTTTCAAATAGAAATAGACCTATCATAGGTCGGATATCAAATACAAAATAGAAGTTGATTAGGGGAATTCCTCATTTTTCACTTTAGAACCTTTTCTTTTCGGGCAATTATAACGCTAACTTTAAGCTTGATAAATATGCAAAGCATTTTTGTGGATTTAGAAATATCTCATAGAACTCAGAATAGTCTGAAGAATTCAAAAGGAAGTAACTGAATATGTTTTAAAAATAGCAATAATACAAAGATCATCATTTTGATCGACGTCCTACTGAAGTGAATGATTTAATCAGAAACTAACATAACGACTTTGATAGCGAAGTTACCCCACTAAATCATTAGATATGCGCTTCTTGTGGTTCATAATCGCGTAGAGATTGCAGATAGAAAAATAAGAATGCAACAATTAGAAACAAGGAACATATCACATTAAGTAAATTAATGGCGGACACATAAAAATAAGCCAACTGTATCACTTCCGAAAAGAAGATGAATATACACCCAATCAATAGATTGATGGCTTTTTTATCCTCCTTATCAATATAATTGATCAAAGACACGGTTAATAAAACCATGATCACAGAATTATATATAAACTCCAAATTATATTCATGATATGATAGTTTATCCATTGCGGTATTGGTAACCACTACTACACAGAAAACATCAAGGACGATTAAGATGAGAATATGAAATGGATACTTTTTAACCACTTCAACCAAATTCATGGAGGATACCATTTGTAAAATTAATAATGAATAAGCAATGATATAAAGAGAATTACCGATGTAATATGGAAAATCAAACTGATTTCTTGGCACAACAGGAGTTTGCCAGCTAATAAAAGATAGAATTTCGGCAAATGTGAATGCAATTAAAAACGATAAGAAATATAGACGCTTTTCTTTAACCCTGTAAAAATATAAAACTGTCAAGAAGACCAAAATCAGAACTCTCATCCCGGATGCGGTAGCTTCTAAACCATAGATCTGGAAGCCCAGAAATAACACGGCTAATATAATCAAAATGCCAATTAATATTCTCTGGATAACCATATGAAACAAATCTATAATTCAAACAAATATAAATAAATTTAACTATTAAGCGGATAAAATTGCGTTTAATCGATGGGGTAGATAAAGTTGTAGGATTTCTAGTTCAATAAGGATAAAAAATCTACTTCTGTAAGTATAGGAATCTGCAGTTGTTCTGCTTTCGTCCTTTTACTTGGTCCCATATTATTACCCGCTATGACATAGTTTGTTTTTGATGATATCGAACTTGATACCTTTCCACCATTGTCTTCAATTAGTTTTTTCAATTCGTCTCTGGATACCGATTCAAAAACACCTGATACAACAAACGTTTGTGCTTCTAACTTATTAGTTTGATTTGCCAGTTTTTCAGCAGAAATCTCCAACTGTACTCCAAAGTTTCTCAAACGATTTATAATTGTCTGATTTTCAATTGAACTGAAAAAATCGCTGACACTTTCAGCAATACGTGCTCCAATTTCATCCACAGTAATCAGATCAATCAAGGTAGCCTGCGCCAAATTATCAATACTTTTATAATGTTTTGCCAACTTTTTAGCAACGGTCTCGCCTACATACCTGATGCCAATAGCATACAAAACACGCTCAAAAGGGATTTGTTTAGAAGCTTCAATGCCTTTGATTAAATTATCTGAGCTTCTTTCGGCCATGCGCTCCAAACCAATTACTTGTTCCTTAGTGAGGGTGTACAAATCCGAGTAATTATATATCAGATTCTCCTTAACAAATAGTGCCACCGTTTCTCCGCCCAAACCTTCAATATCCATAGCTTTCCTTGAAATAAAGTGTTGAATCCGACCAATGATTTGTGGTTGGCAGCCATTATAGTTTGGACAATAGTGTTGGACTTCCCCTTCATGTCGCACCAATGTCGTACCACATTCTGGGCAATGTTCGATATATTTGGTTGGTTCGGAATCTACAGGTCTTTTGCTTAAATCAACCGCAATAATTTTTGGAATGATTTCGCCACCTTTTTCGACAAACACTTCATCTCCTTCTCTGATGTCCAATCTTTCAATTTGATCGGCATTATGTAACGACGCGCGTTTGACGGTCGTTCCTGCCAATTCCACAGGTTCCAAATTAGCCACAGGTGTAATTGCTCCCGTTCGTCCAACCTGATAGGTTATCTCATTTAACCGTGTAGAAACTTGCTCCGCTTTAAATTTGTAAGCAACGGCCCAACGTGGTGATTTTGCAGTGTAACCTAATTCGTCCTGCTGATGCAAATCATTTATTTTTACGACGACCCCGTCGGTTTCATAAGGCAAATCGTGACGGTGGATATTCCAATAATCAATGAATTCAAATACCTCCTCTATTGAATTGGTCAAGGCCGCTGCTTTTGGCACCTTGAATCCCCAAATACGAGCCTGTTCCAAACTTTCAAATTGCGTATCGATATTTAAATTATTTCCTGTGATATTGTAAAGCAAGCATTCCAAAGGCCGTTTTGCAACCTCAGCACTGTCCTGAAGTTTTAAACTTCCTGAAGCCGTATTTCTAGGATTGCGATAAGGCTCTTCTCCTATTTCAATACGATCTTCATTCATCTTAATAAAACCCGCAAAAGGCAAAACAATTTCGCCTCGAATATCAAATTTCGCAGGATAATCGCCTTTTAATCGTAAAGGCACTGACCGAATAGTTCTAATGTTAGCCGTAACGTCATCACCCTGGATGCCGTCGCCTCTAGTAACCGCTTTAAGCAATGTGCCATTTTGATAAGTCAAACTAATGGAAGCACCATCATATTTTAATTCACACACATACTGCACCTTACCATCGATCGCTTTTTTGACACGCGCTTCCCAATCCATTACATCTTCCTTAGAATAGGAATTATCCAAAGAATACATGCGATGTTCGTGCGCAACCGTTTCAAAGTTCTTGGTAATTTCTCCACCAACACGTTTGGTTGGTGAATACTCATCGGAAAATTCAGGATGGGCGTCCTCTAAGGTTTGTAATTCCTTTAATCTGACATCAAAATCATAATCACTAATTGTGGGTTGGTCAAGAACGTAATAATTATAATTATGCTGATTAAGTTCTTCGCGAAGTTTTAAAATATGCTGTTGAATATCCATTAATTTGAAAGAAGAGTAAGTTATTTTTAAGGCCTCTAAGATACTAAAATGCAACTCAAGAAAATAGTCCCATCATTAATTTTTATCAGTTTATTATACAATTGAGATTCCCATATTACCCACAAATAGATGCCTGGAAACCTCCCAATGACTTCACAAATAGAAAGCCGAAAAAAAAATTTTACCTTTAATAATTTTACAGGAATTACATTCGATGAAAATTTTAAAGTGTCTGCCTAATTCTTAAAATATTTTATTGAAAAAGAGTAGTTTCCTTCAATTGAAGCGGAATAAACAAATACATTTTCGAAGGACGAAAGCATGACGAATGATGAAGGTTATGAATTAATTATTTCCCCAAACAAATTGAAATAAAGCCAAAACAAATTAGGTGCTTTTTATACCGTACAATCTAAGACAATCATTATACGCAGGTTTTTTAAAATAATACATTTTCACATAAAAGAGTTTCTATTCCGTGTGTTACCATTATAGATTCTCCTCAATTTAAATGTAGAGGTACGCACTTGGATGTTGGGCGACATTCTTATCCAGTGAAATTAATTAAGAAATATATTGACGCTTTGGCGATGTTCAAAATAATCGCGCTTCACTGACTCCTAACTGAATACCAATGCTGGCGTTATTGACATCAAAAAAATCCAAAACTACAAAAAATCGCTGCTTTATAGTATAGCCCTTGGTAGGCAAATACAATGTGGATCAACAAGAATGTGACGGAAAACGCCATAAATGATACGTCACGTTATATTTCCCTTAAAATTCCATATTTTGGTGTAATTCCAGAAGGTAACAAGGTGCAGGAAATAAGACTTGGACATTTCTTATTGAAATAATTATTCATTAATTTCATCACACTCCTGCGAACTGAAAAACATAGAAGCATTAGAAAGCAATCCTTAAAATTAAACCAAAATATATGCAATTAGAAATCTGCGCCTCCAATTACCAATCCGCAATCAACGCTCAAAATGCTGGGGCACATCGCATCGAATTGTGCTCCGAATTAGCCGTTGGCGGCATTACGCCTTCTTATGGATTGATAAAACAAACCATGAAAAACTTGAAGATCCCTGTGTTTGTGCTCATCAGACCACGAAGTGGAAATTTTACCTATTCTAATTCCGATTTTGAAATCATGAAACAGGATATTAAAATTTGTAAACAACTGGGCTGTAAAGGTATTGTCTCCGGAATTTTAAACTTGGATAATACCATTGACATTGAACGCACCAAAGCGCTCATCGAACTTTCAAAACCAATGGCTTTTACCTTCCATCGTGCTTTTGATCGGACTCCAAATCCGTTTGACGCTTTGTCTACGTTATTGGATCTCAAAGTAGATCGCATCCTCACATCTGGGCAAGCAACCTCGGCAGAAAAAGGAATTTTAATACTTCAACAATTACTTGAATTAGCGAATAATAAACTGACTGTTCTTCCTGGATCAGGAATTAATCCGAAAAATGTTTTAATTTTTAAAGGTGCGGGATTTAAGGAGATCCATTGTTCATCTGTATTAATACCAGAAGTTAAAGCCTCGACATCGATTCCATTAAACTCTCCAAATTTCTTAAATGATGGACAAGAAATGGCATCAAACTCAGAAATCATCTCATCCATACTCGAGCTCATGAAGGATTAACATTGTAGTATTTTACAAATACTCTAAACTAAAAGACCCAAATTCCTGAGATCATACGGTCATTTCCGAAGATGTCTTTTTTAAGCGCTACATTTTTAAAACCAGATTCAGCGAGTAATTGTAACATGTCAGTTCCTAAATATTGGTTGATTTCAAAATAAAGCTGTCCTTCATTTTTGAGGTGGACTTTTGCAAATTCCACTATTTCTTTATAAAAAATAAGAGGATCATCATCTTCAACATATAAGGCCAATGCAGGTTCGTGATGCAAAACATTATCGCTCATTTGAGCCTTTTCGAGCACTCTAACATATGGCGGGTTGGATACAATGATGTCAAATTTTGAATCTTCCAACACTAAATTTGAAGAATCCTTTTTCCATTTTAAAATATCTAATTCCAAAAATTCGACGTCAACTTTATTTAATTTCGAATTAATTTTTGCAACAGTCAATGCTTTTTTACTAACATCGACAGCAAAAACCGTGGACGACGGCATACTTTTAGCCAATGAAATGGCAATACATCCCGATCCCGTTCCAATATCAAGAATAGAATAACTATCAGCTTTTGCGGAGTCAATCACCCATTGCACCAATTCCTCAGTTTCGGGTCTTGGAATAAGAGTGTTTTCGGTAACCTTAAAAGGCAGTCCGTAAAATTCAGTGGAACCAACAATGTATTGAATGGGTTCATACTTTTTTAGCCTTAGAGTTGCATTTTTAAATTTTTCTAATTTCTTTCCAGAAATTGGCGCATAAAGATTTAACGTAACGTCTAAACGTTTCATTTTCAAAAAACATTCTGAAAGCAAATTAAAAAACGACTGAATTTCCGTTTCTGGATATTCTTCTTTTAATGACATGTAGAAATTTTCGCGTAGTGTCTTTAATACCATTATAATGATTTTATCATCCAAACATTGCAAGAATAATGTCCTGTATCTCCTAATGGACCATTTAAATTATCAAACCCAGATTTGGCATAAAGTTTTGTAGCATCGATCATATAAGGCAACGTTTCGAGGTAACATTTTTCAAAACGAAAAGATTTTGCTTTTTTTAAGCAAACGCTCATTATTTGAGTGCCCAAACCCTTTCCTCTGGCTTTAGGTAAAAAATACATCTTCTGTAGTTCACATATATTACCATCAAAGTTATCCAAGGGCGCTATTCCCGCACCTCCGATAATTTCGCCATGATTTTCAATTACAAAATAAGCAGCGCGTTCTATGGTATAATTTGCGGTCATACTGTCCAGCGACTTATCGGCATAAGCGGTTCCCACTTTTGGAACCCCCATTTCAATCAATACGGCGCGAATTACCTGAGCGATCTGTTCATCATCTCTCTTTTCAATTTCTCTGATCACGATCTGATCTTTGCTCACGATATTATGTTATTTTTGTTCCGATAATTATCGGGATGAATATACATGAAAAATATATTAAACGCTGCATTGAAATCGCTAAAAATGGATTAGGTACAACTGCTCCAAACCCCATGGTTGGATGCGTTATTGTACATGCCCAAAAAATTATTGGGGAAGGCTATACAAGTATTTACGGAGGCTCTCATGCGGAAATCAATGCTCTTAAGAACGTTAAAAATCAATCTTTATTAAGCGAAGCTACCCTATATGTGACTTTGGAGCCTTGCTCACATTACGGTAAAACGCCACCTTGCGCTGACGCCATAATCGCATTAAAAATTCCAAAAGTTGTTATAGGCACCATCGATACCCATAGTAAGGTGGCGGGAAAAGGTGTGGGAAAATTAAAAGCATCTGGATGCGAAGTTATTGTCGGTGTTTTGGAGAATGAAGTCAAAGCTCATCATAAACGATTTTTCACCTTCCACAATAAGAAACGTCCGTACATTATACTAAAATGGGCAGAATCTGCTGATGGATTCATCGCACCACAATCGAGAAATGAACAAAAACCCGTTTGGATTACCAATGAACTTTCTCGACAATTGGTTCACAAATGGCGTACAGAAGAACACGCTATTTTGGTGGGAACCAATACGGTTATTGAAGACAACCCAAGTTTGACCGTTAGAGATTGGACAGGTAATAATCCGATACGTGTTGTATTAGATAGAAACTTAAATTTACCTAAAGAAGCGGCTATTTTTGATGACAAAGCGAAAACCATTATAATAAGCGAGAAACAAAAAACAAGACATACAGAGGCAGATCCTAGGATTTTTGAGTTTTTAGATTGGAGCCTAACGGAAAAGATAGCTCAACAAATTTGTACTATTCTTTATAACCATGAGGTCAATTCCATCATTATTGAAGGCGGACGACAAACGCTTCAAACATTTATAAATGAAAACCTTTGGGACGAAGCTCGAATATTCGTGGGCACTGCAAGTTTCTCTAAAGGAACGAAGGCACCGGACTTTTCAGGTAGGTTAATTTCAGATGAAAAAATTATTGACGACATATTAAAAATTTATACAAATGATTAAAAATATAATATTTGATTTTGGTGATGTATTTGTCAATCTTGATAAAAAGCGCGCCATGGACCAAGCACGAAACTTATTTGGAAAAGATACGCTATCTGAAGAAATTCACGCTATAAATACACTTTATGAACAAGGGCTTATCAGCACGGATGAATTTCTGGAATTCTATTTGGACAATTTTCCAGACCTGGATAAAGAATCCCTTTTAGAAGCATGGAATAGTATTTTAAAAGATTTTCCCACTCACAGATTAGATTATTTACGACAATTGGCGGCAGACAAAAAATATAAACTTATTTTATTGAGCAATACTAACGAGCTTCACGTCAATTGGATTAAAGAAAACGTGGATTTCTACGAAGAATTTAAAGCGATTTTTGATGCGTTCTATCTTTCACATGAAATTCAATTAAGGAAACCCAACCCAAACATTTATGAGTTTGTTTTAAAGGAGAACAATATTAAAGCAGAAGAATCCTTATTCATTGATGACATGGAAGAAAATATAATTTCAGCTTCAAAACTAGGCATACATACTTGGCATATCAATCCAGAAACTGAGGATATTACCACCTTATTTTCTACTAACAGTCATTTGTTTTAATGCCTCATACTAAGAATAACTTTGACAGTAACTATTGCTTTTCATGACAGAAAAAGACACTTATAAAACAATAACAAAACCTTCAATTGAAGTATTATTTAAAGACAAAAACAGTAAGTTTTTTGGGTATGCATTCCCAGTTAAAACAGAAGACGAGGTCAAAATCAAACTCGAAGTTATAAAAAAACAACACCACTCTGCAAGACATTGGTGCTATGCTTATCAGTTAGGATTACAAGAAAGTCAATATCAATTTAGAGTAAATGACGATGGAGAACCTAATAATAGTGCAGGAATGCCTATTTATGGACAACTTCAATCATTTGAAGTAACTAATGTTCTAATTATCGTAGTCCGCTATTTTGGAGGTATAAAATTAGGCGTTGGCGGACTTATTAACGCTTATAAAACTGCCGCGCAAATGGCTTTAGAGCACTCAAAAATTGTAACAAAAACGATAAATGAAGAAATACAAGTCAAATTTGAATACAAAAACATGAATAAAGTCATGCGCATTATCAAAGAAAAAAACCTAAAAATCAAGAATCAAACTTTAGAATTGAGTTGCGTCATCATCATTTCAGTACGGTTAAAAAATATAAAAAATGTTCTACAAACATTTGATGCAATTTATGGTGTGGAAACAAAAATTTTGAACGATTAATTCCGCAGTTTGTCTAAAAGAAAATCTGGACATCTCGTAGGTCTATTCTTACTTACGTCCATAAAGACCAAGACGGTATTTCCTATTGTCAAAATTTCCCCAGATTGATTCGTGATGGTATATTCAAATTCTATTTTAGCAGAAGGCATTTTAACCAATTGGGTTTTTATCTTTAAAACATCGTCGTAACGCGCTGACTTCTTGAACATTACATTTAAGCTTATTACGGGAAGTAAAAACCCTTCCTCTTCCATACTTTTATAAGACACGCCAAGTTTACGGAGCCACTCTACCCTTCCAACTTCAAAATATTGAGCATAATTACCGTAGTACACAATCCCCATTTGATCCGTTTCGGCATACCTTACCCTGAGTTCAATTTCGTCCGTAAATAATAGTTTTGACATCTTTGTTTGGTTTATTTTTTGTACTTTCATCGCGATTTAAACATGGGGATTTTATTCTGAATATTCAATAGCAATTGATTTTTTTTTTCAGAATTTTGTTCACATATTTGTCTCACAAAATATTCAAGAGGAAACACGAATTTCTCTTTCTTTTGCTAATCTGACTAACAACAAAAAAAAATTAATTCTTACAATGGAAGTAACTGCGCAATCGGTTTGGAATAATTGTCTATCTTTTATAAAAGACAACATCCAACCCCAAGCATACAAAACTTGGTTTGAACCTATTACAGCAGTAAAACTTACTGATAACGCATTGAGCATCCAAGTACCAAGTAAATTTTTTTACGAATGGCTTGAAGAGCATTATGTGAAAATCCTAAAAGTAGCCTTAAATAAAGAACTTGGAGAGCGGGCGAAATTGGTCTATGTCATTAAGATGGAAAACACTTATGGTAACAAACAACCTTTTACTGAAAAAATCCCAAGTTCAAATAGAAGTCCTGTAAAATCTCAAGATGTTGATATTCCTTTAAAGAATAAAAATCCGGAATTAAAAAATCCCTTCATCATTCCTGGGATAAGAAATGTGAAAATAGAGTCACAACTCAATGCTAACTATAATTTTGAAAATTTCCTTGAAGGCGATTCCAATCGCTTGGCAAGAAATGCGGGATTGGCAGTTGCCAATAAACCGGGTGGCACATCTTTTAATCCGCTATTGATTTTTGGCGGTGTAGGCCTTGGTAAAACCCATTTGGCGCATGCCATCGGGATTGATATTAAAGATAAATACCCTGAAAAAACTGTTCTTTATATTTCCGCTGAGAAATTCACACAACAATATATTGATTCTGTAAAGAAAAATAACAGAAATGATTTTATTCATTTTTATCAGATTATCGATGTGTTAATAATTGATGACGTTCAATTCTTATCAGGTAAAACAGGAACGCAGGACGTCTTCTTCCACATTTTTAATCATCTGCATCAAAACGGAAAACAGGTTATTCTAACGAGTGATAAAGCACCTGTAGACATGCAGGATATTGAACAACGATTATTATCCCGATTCAAATGGGGGCTTTCTGCAGAATTGCAAAGTCCAGATTTTGAAACACGCGTCTCGATCTTAAAGAACAAATTATATCGTGATGGTGTTGAAATGGAAGACGATGTCATCGAGTATGTTGCTAAATACATTAAAACAAACGTTAGAGAACTTGAAGGTGCCATTATTTCTTTAATCGCCCAATCCTCTTTTAACAAAAAAGAGATTACCATTAGTCTTGCTAAGGAAATCGTTGAAAAGTTTGTGAAAAACACCAAACGTGAAGTTTCAATAGATTATATCCAAAAAGTAGTTTCTGACTACTTCCAAATGGATGTAGATACCTTACAATCCAAAACAAGAAAAAGGCACATTGTGCAAGCAAGGCAATTAGCGATGTTTTTTGCCAAGAAATACACTAAAGCATCTTTAGCTAGCATTGGATCTCAAATAGGCAAACGTGATCACGCTACAGTTCTTCACGCTTGTAAAACAGTCGACAATCTCTCCTCTACTGATAAACAGTTCAGAAAGTATGTTGAAGATATCGCTAAAAAACTAGCCCTTTAAAAATTCCCTTGATAATCTATCACTTTTGAAGTTGACTTTAGAAGTGATAGATTGTTAATAGATTTTAGATGTTCGACCAAGTTCATGGACTTTGAACACCAAACTATGGACTTTTAATTATCTTTCGTTAAACTACATTTTTCTGGCTTCAAGAAATTTAAGTTATTAGTCGCCAGCACAAAAATTAAAACATCATGACAAGAATATTAATGGTTTGCTTAGGAAACATTTGCAGATCTCCATTGGCACACGGCATTCTAGAATCGAAATTACCAGCCGATAAATTTGAAGTGGATTCCGCTGGAACAGGAAACTACCATATCGGAAAACTGCCTGACCATCGTTCAATTGCGACCGCGAGTGCGAATGGTCTCGATATTACCAATCAAAGATGTCGACAATTTGAAATCTCCGATTTTGATAATTTCGACGTTATTTATGTCATGGATCAATCAAATTATGAAAACGTCATACAACTGGCAAGAGATGAAAAAGATATTGAAAAAGTTAGATTAATTCTACAGGATCCCTCTTCAACTACTGCCAAGGAAGTTCCTGATCCTTATTGGGGAGATTCTAAAGATTTTGACAATGTTTATGCTGTTTTAGACAAGGTTTGCGAACAAATCGCATCTGATTTACAAAGCTAATCTTCAAAAAGAATTCAATTACTGAAGTTGTCAGCTACCGTGGATCTTCATTTAATGTGAAACATCCTATTTTAGTTTAAGTGCACTAATGGCAATGGAATTTTCTCGTGCTACAAAATCATGTTTATAATTTCGACGTCCTAGAAATAAAAACATTCATTACTTTTGGAAAGGATCCACTCAAACAACTCACAAATTCAATGAAAATTAATGGAAAATCCAATTGGTAAACTATACTTAATTCCTACAGATTTAGGTGACAATCCCGTTTGGGAAGTATTACCTCTCTCCATAAAAAATGTAATAGAAATCATTGATGATTATATTGTTGAAAACGAAAAAACAGCGAGAAAGTTCATCAAAAAGACCAATCCTGAAAAATCACAGGCATCCTTAAAATTAAAAACTTTAAATAAATTTACGGAAGCTTCTGAAAAACTAACGTTCCTAGATCCTTGTAAAGAAGGGAAATCTATCGGCCTCTTATCTGAAGCCGGATGTCCCGCAGTTGCTGATCCAGGTTCTGATATTGTAAAATTGGCGCACCAAAACAATATTCAGGTGGTACCTTTAGTTGGGCCTTCCTCCATTATAATGGCGCTGATGGGTTCTGGAATGAATGGTCAAAGTTTTGCATTTAACGGCTATTTACCCATTGATAAAGACGAAAGGAAAGCTGAATTAAAACGATTAGAAAAGTTGTCCCATGACCATAATCAAAGTCAGCTGTTTATAGAAACGCCTTATCGGAATAATAAAATGTTGGAAGATTTGTGCTCCACATTACATGCACAAACACGAGTTTGTATTGCTTGTGACATTACCTTGTCATCAGAGTATATAAAAACGTACGTTATAAACGATTGGAAGCACGTCAAAGTTGACTTGCACAAACGTCCGGCCATTTTCATCATTCACAAGGACTGATTATATATTGGCTTTTGCTTTTCTATTGGCTTTGATGAACGACGTATCATAACCTGAAAATCGCTTCATATAAGAAGAAATTGAAGTCCCGTAAGCATCTGAAAAATTATCTCCGCCAGAACTTCTTAAAAATTTCTTTACACTTCCAGGCCCAGCCAAATGTGCTGCCGCCAATATCCCAGATTCAGTAATGGTCACGCCGTGAATCTCTGCGCCCACAAATCTTGCAATATCTTTTCTTAAGATCCACTTATTACGTTCAGAATTGGCTAAGAATGCCTTTTCTTGAAGTTCTGGGGTGTATAAAAAATATTCGGGATTATAAACCCCTAGTAATTTCAAAGTTTCAGCACCAAACTGATACTTTCCTAGATAGCCCAAATCATTTACCGTAAAATAATTGCCCCGAGATTCTTTGAAAGCCAGTGCTTCCTTGAAACCTAAATAAGACTTTCCTAAATAAGGAAAATATCTATTATAAGTGGTTTGTTGGGCTATTTGTTCATTTAGGGATAAGAGTGCGATATCCTCAGAAACTGTGTAATTTAATTCTAACCCGGCTGTAGAAAAACTTGACATATCTACAGTTGATTTTGGAAAGAGCGCTAGGTATAAACCGGCGCAAATTGCAAAAGGGATGACAAAATAATTAGTGATTTTTTTTAACATTATTCCTAATTCTTGTAAAGCCTTTTTTCCTTAAACAGACTTAAATTTCAGTTTGCAAAGATATAACTTTTTATTAAACCCTCACAATTAATCGTTTAAGGTATTTAAAAATAGATGCCGTGAAGTTTTATGTCATTTTTATCGGTAAACTCCAAGGTTGGGAAAGGTACCTTAATTACGTTCAGAATATCAAAGACGGATCTCAAGACATGTGAACGTGTCTCAATTCTTGACAAATCGATATCTAAACTCACATAAAACTGCCGCGTTCTGTTTTTGTTAGCACAAACGCCGATAACAGTCTGATTATTAGCAAACAGCATGCCTTCTGCTCCATAACCCAATGCTACATTCAACCATTTCGGAATATGGTCATTTTTAAAAAAAGAATACATATTGCAACTTAACCAATATGTTTGACCGTTGTAATCCTTTAAAAGTTCTTCTAAAAATCCATTACCCAATTTATCAGGACTCAGCTTAGCAAATTTCGTTTGATGGAAGGAATATTTTAAAGTGATGCGTTGTTCTTCCCACAGCAATTCTTGTCCAATATAAAGCCCAGTTCCAATTCCGTTTGCAAACATATCTCCCCAAGAAAAGCCCCATTCTTTACTAAAGCCATCTAAAACCTCAACAGCCGTTAAAAAGGTAAATCCCAATGTAGCACCATAGAGTAATTGTTCGTTTTTGCTGGCCCCACTCCAATTTAAAACATTAGCGCCCATCCTTCCAAATTGGTAGGATGAGAATACATGGCCCATTTTATCCATCTGAAGCCATTCCTTATTATCATTGATAGTGTGAAAATCGGAACGCTCGTAATCTGCATACCAAAGTTGGTTAAGTGCGAGCAAAGTCAAACTTCCTACTGCCGCTTCGGATATATATATGGCAGTCTTTCTGGACGAGTTTAAAGTGTCACTTGGCTTAAGGAATTGGTTAAGCTTTGATTGTGAAAAAGAAGTTGAAGTAAACGACAGGATTAAAATTAAAATAAATTTTAATTTCAGCATTTCTTATCTATTTACGCCTTGCTGATTGATCCATCTCACATACTCCTGTTTGTTGGCGTTGTGTTGTGACAACGTTTTCGCAAATTTATGATACCCAAAATTCTTAACATCTGCCACGAAATAAAAGTAATCATGGTTTTCATAGTTTAAAACAGCATCTATCGAACTAATATCGGGCATCGCAATCAATCCTGGAGGCAATCCCGCATATTTGTAGGTATTGTATGGTGAATCCAATTCCAAATCTTTATAAAGTACGCGTTTGATAACTTGATCAAAATCTCCAGAGCTTTTTTTTATCGCAAAAATAACTGTTGGATCGGCTTGCAATGGCATCCCAATTTTTAAACGGTTCATGTAAACTCCCGCAACTTTTTTACGTTCATCTACTTTCGCTGTTTCTTTTTGAACAATGGATGCCATGGTCATCACCTTCTCTGGAGTCAAATTAATTTCTTTTGCCTTAGCCAAACGCTCATTATTCCAAAAACGATGGTACTCTTTAAGCATGCGCTCTCTAAACTGTTCTGCAGAAGTATTCCAAAAAAATTGATAACTATTCGGAATATACATTCCCAAAGCTGTTTTTGAATTAAATTCATTTGTTTTTAAAAATTCAGGAGAAGACATCACAGTATACAGTTCCAGACTATCTGCCTCGATTTGCATTGAAATACGACCAGCCAACCGTTCCAAAGATTCTTGATTATTAAAAGAAAGCTTTACAGGGACATTGTTACTCCTAATCGAGTTGATTATATCATTGTTGTTCATGCCTTTCTTTATCGCATATTTACCCGCTTTGATATTCGTATTGTATTTTTTTTGTTCTGCAAGAGCATCAAACTTGTCCATATTTTTTAATAAGGGCTCTAATTCTGCTCTCACATCCTTATAGGTGGCATTCGTGGGAACATAAACATAAGCGACTTCGTTATCAAAGGCTGTATTAGAGACAAACATGGTTTGATAAATAGTGTAAGCGATAATAGCGGCCACAACTAAACCGATAAGTGCAACGGCAACTAGGATTTTTTTTAGATACATTTAAATATTGATGAGTTGGAATAAATATTCGTTCTTATATATGTTGTTACTGTAAACCCAATCTTTTTTAAGGCCTACCTTTTCAAATCCTTCATTTACAAATAAGTTGATACTGGCATGATTATCTTCAGATATATTACAATACAGTTGATGTAGATTAAGATGTGTAAAACTGTAATCAATTAATAATTGAAGCGCTTCCTTGCCATATCCCTGCTGTCTATCTCCGAGTGCATAAACCAAAATCCCCACACCGGCACGGCTGTTTTTAAAATCAAAATCAAATAAGTCAATCATCCCGAGCGCCTTATTGTCATAGTTGGAAATGACCAAACGCAACTGTTTAGCTTCAAAAATATCTTGATGGGCATTTTCCAGGTACTGCTTCAAAATGTAAAGGGAATATGGCGTTTGCGTATGGCTCAATTCCCATATGTTTTCATCATTTTCGATGCTGTGCAGAAAACTCAAGTCTTCTGGTTCTAAGGCCCGCAAATAGATCTGTTTACCTTTTAAAGTCTTCATAATTTACCTTTAAAAACCTGTTTGGCCGGACCAATCAACCAAATATTTTTATAACCTTGTCCGTCTTTCTCAAAAGAGACTTGGAGCTTCCCTCCTTCTACATTCAAAGTAATCAGGTCATTTTCTGTTTCCCCAATATAATTCATGGCCAATGCAACGGCAGTTGCGCCTGTACCACAGGATAAGGTTTCATCTTCTACACCGCGCTCATACGTTCTAATCGAAAAAACAGCTTCAGAATCTTTTGAAACGAAATTTACGTTACTGCCAGTGGCATTATAAGGAGCGCCATATCTAATTTTTGCTCCAACATTTTTTATATCAAGATTTTCTAAATCAGCTTCCATCTGCACATGATGTGGAGATCCGGTATCTAAAAATACATGAGAATCGAATTTCTCTATCAGAGTTACATCTTGCATTTGGAGTTTAACGGTGTAATTTTCTATTCGTGCTTGATGCGAACCATCTATGGCTTCAAAGCGCGTTTCGCTGTCAATAATCCCCAAAAACTTGGCAAACGCGACAATACAACGGCCACCGTTCCCACACATGGAACTTTGATTCCCATCAGCATTAAAATAGACCATTTTAAAATCTAGAGAATCGTGATTCTCAAGTAAAATTAATCCATCGGCTCCAATGCCAAAACGTCGGTCGCAATAACGTTTAATTAGTTTGGTATCATTTTTGTCAAATGTTAACTGACGATTATCAATCATCACAAAATCATTGCCTGTACCTTGATATTTATAAAATGTCTGTTTCATAGATTTGGCAAATATAGGAAAACTTGATGGTTTTTCAGGACGTTAAATGCTCGTTAATGCAGCCGTTAAAAATCGTTAAATGACATGAGGCCACCCAATAAAATTTTATTTTTAAACGTTAAACTTAAGCGTTTTTACATTCCTAAAAAACAAGAATAATTAATTAAACAAAATTTGAAATGAAAAAGATTTTAACCCTGATTTTAGCATCAGCTTTAGGCGGAGTCCTTACACTTTCTGCCTATAAATTACTTATTGAAAAGGAAACAGAAAATCCAGTTTCTATCTCTAACTCAAATTCTACAGTTCCCTTTTTTAATACGAGCAATACTGCAGTAAATACCTATGGCACTTTAAACGCTCCAGACTTTACTGAGGTGGCCACAAATGCGGTCCATGCTGTAGTACACGTAAAAAACACCTCGGTTAGCCGGGCGCCAATGACGATGCAGGATCTGTTCATGGGACGAAGTACTGAGCGCGCCCAAGTAGGTACCGGAAGTGGGGTCATTATTTCTCCAGACGGTTACATTATTACCAATAACCATGTTATTAATGGATCACAACAGCTTTCGATTACCTTAAATGATAACCGAATTTATAATGCTGAACTTATTGGCACAGACGAAAAAACTGATATCGCCTTATTAAAGATTAATACCGAAAATGAATTGCCTTTTGCAACCTTCGGAGATTCTGATCAGGCGAAAATTGGTGAATGGGTTTTGGCGGTTGGAAATCCATTTAATTTAAATTCAACGGTTACTGCAGGAATTATTAGTGCGAAATCCCGAGATTTGTCTGGAATTAATGAACAATCCTTTATCCAAACGGACGCAGCTGTTAATCCAGGAAACTCTGGTGGCGCTCTAGTCAATACACGTGGTGAGTTGATCGGCATTAACACAGCAATTACTTCTCAAACAGGTACATATATTGGGTATTCATTTGCTGTACCTAGTAATATTGCAAGAAAGGTTGTAGAAGATATTATGGAATTTGGTAATGTGCAAAATGGGATTTTAGGAGTAAGAGGCGGCGAGTTAAACAGTACTACTGCAGAAAAATTTGAGGTCAAAGCGACCCAAGGTTTTTTTGTGAGTGATGTAGAAGAAAATTCTGGCGCCGAAAAAGCGGGAATTAAACAAGGTGATATTATTAGAAAAATTGACAATATCACTATTTCAAAATTCTCTGACTTAAGTGGTTATTTGAGCACTAAGCGTCCGGATGATGTGGTTAATTTAAATATCATAAGAAACGGTTCTGAAAAAACAATTCCGGTAACCTTATCTAAAAGTGAAATTGCGACTATTGATTTTTTAAGTATGCAATTAAGAAACATTCCGAATGACATCAAAAAAAGCAGTAAAATTGACCATGGTGTTGTGGTCATTAAGAATGAGAACTATGTGCTTTACAAAAATCTCGGAATTAATAGAGGTTATGTAATTACAGAAATTAATGACCAGCAAATTAAAAACGTAGATGACATTCAAAAATTAAAACTGAAATTTGGAGACGATGAGAAAAATTTAAAAAAAATGTCGGTAATCAATAGTTCTGGACAGAAAGAGAGCTTTATATTCAGATAATTGATTGCTTAATTAAACCTTTATGACCCTTTAACGCACCTTTGTGTTGAAGGGTTTTTTATTTGTCTTAACGCTACGAAAACGTTTGAAATATATTACTTTTGCAATCCGAAACATCGGAAATAAACACAATATCAACCTGTTTGCCTTATAAGCAGACACCTTAAATCTAAACACAATGAGTTTGAACGGAACTTATGAAAAAGAATTGGCTTTTCAAGCAGACAGACGAAGAGCAACAGTTGAATTTGTTAAAATAGTCAGCGATCTTTGGTATGATAAATCTATTGAACTTGTACTTTTTAGAAATCAGTTAATTGACAAAAATGTCAGCGAAATTTTAAATTTGCATGAATATGCAGGTGAATTTGTTCAAAAACCGATCTCAATTTTCGATTCTGTAGAAATTGCACAAGCCATTAAAACTTTAGATGTGCCTCCGGCAAAATTGGATATTGGGAAACTGACGTATGAATATCATTTGGAAGATCAAAAATATTCTAATGCTACTGCTTTTGTTGCTGATAAACTTAAAGGGGCAAAGAAAAGTGAGACTATTAAACCTAAGGATGTTGTTCTTTATGGATTTGGTCGTATTGGCAGATTATTGGCCAGGGAATTAATGACTAAAACAGGCAAAGGCAATCAAATGCGTTTGAGAGCCATCGTTACTCGCGGAGCGATCGATAAAGTTGTTTTAGAGAAAAGAGCGTCGTTGCTCCGCAATGATTCGGTTCACGGCGATTTTTCAGGAACTGTTATAGCGGATATTGAAAATAGTGCTCTAATTATTAATGGTACAACCGTTAATGTTATTTCTGCAAACGCCCCAGAAGATATTGATTACACTAAATATGGTATTAACGATGCCTTGGTCATAGACAATACTGGTGCATTTCGAGACCATGAAGCTTTGACAAGACATCTAAAATCTAATGGCGTCAGTAAAGTTTTGTTGACGGCTCCAGGTAAAGGTGTGCCGAATATCGTACATGGCGTCAATCATTTGGATTATGATCCTGATACCGTTGATATTTTCTCGGCAGCTTCTTGTACAACCAATGCAATTACACCTGTATTGAAGGCGATTGAAGAAACTTTCGGCATAAAATATGGCCATCTCGAAACAATCCACGCTTACACGAATGATCAGAATTTAGTCGATAATTTTCATAGTAAATACCGTCGAGGTCGAGCGGCAGCATTGAATATGGTTATTACAGAAACAGGTGCAGGAAGAGCGGTATCAAAAGCCTTGCCTTCCTTAGAAGGTAAACTGACTTCAAATGCCATTCGTGTGCCAGTACCAAACGGGTCATTGGCCATCTTGAATTTAGAATTGGAAAAACCGACCTCGGTGGAGGATATTAACACCATTATGAAAAAATATGCTTTGGAAGGAGATCTAGTGGAGCAAATTAAATATGAACTCAGTGATGAATTGGTTTCCAGTGATATTGTAGGATGTTCTGCTCCTTCAATTTATGATAGCAAAGCTACAATAGTAAGAGAGGGTGGAACAAATGTGATTTTGTACGTTTGGTATGATAACGAATATGGTTATAGCCATCAAGTCATCAGATTAGCTAAATATGTTTCGAAAGTGAGACGTTATACATATTACTAGGAACTCAAACATCTAAATTAAAATTTCGACCGTATATTATATGGCCTCCTTCGTGAGGCTATTTGTTTTAAATATATCACTAAACATCCTTATATTTTTTTTATCTTGTTCAAAATTTAATTTCATCAGAAAAATCAAACAAATGCATTCCTTAAAAACCCTAACGCTTACCCTAATGTCTGTCCTTTTTTTTAGTGTTGCCAACGCTCAACAAAAAACGACTGAAGAAGAAGACACGCTGTCCTTAACTGAAGGAACAATAGATAATCAATTTGAATATGTTATACAGAAATCCTATAATTATCAAGATTATAAAAATGTAAAGAAGACCTGGTTGTATCAATTAAAAGCGCACACTCTGGACTCTTTAAAAGCCATACAAAATGAATTAAAATCATCACAAAATACGGTTGACAGTCTGGCACAGGAAATTACAACGTTAAAAAGCAATCTGTCTGAGACCAAATCAACTTTAGCCGATACCAATGAAGAAAAGGATAATATGGCGCTGTTTGGCTTGCAAATGAGTAAAAACAATTATAATGTATTGATGTGGAGCATTATTGGAGTTCTATTGGTTCTATTGCTGTTTTTTATCTATAGATTCAAGAATAGTAATTCAGTAACTAGAGAAGCTAAAAAATCATTGGTTGAAACGGAAGAAGAATTTGAAGAGCATCGACGCACTGCTCTAGAACGCGAACAAAAAGTAAGGCGCCAACTTCAAGATGAAATTAACAAACAAAAAACAATAAAGTAAAACTAAAAATCTGTAATTAATCTTACAGATTTTTTTTTGTCTAAAGTCGTTTTTGATAAAATAAAATATCTTTTAAGATCATCCTCTAGCAAATCAAGCAACTGAAGATTTAAAACCTTTAACGAGCTGACTTTTTTTCGCATCTTTGCAACGTAGAAAACAAACCATGCGCATAGATATAATTACCGTTTTACCTGAGTTACTTAAAAGTCCTTTCGAGGCTTCAATCCTGAAACGCGCAATTGAGGCTGATTTAGTAGAAGTCCATTTTCATAATCTAAGAGATTTTACTACCGATCGTTACAAATCCATTGACGACACACAATTTGGCGGAGGTGCAGGCATGGTCATGATGATTGAACCGATCGATAAGTGTATTTCAAAATTAAAGGAAGAACGCGATTACGACGAAGTCATCTATATGACGCCTGATGGAAACACTCTAAACCAAGGGATCGCCAATACGCTTTCGTTAAAGGAAAATATTATAATTCTGTGCGGGCATTACAAAGGTGTCGATCAGCGTGTAAGAGACTTGTTGATCACAAAAGAAATATCAATAGGCGATTATGTTCTTTCTGGTGGCGAACTGGGTGCCGCAGTCTTATGTGATGCCATTATAAGACTAATTCCGGGCGTGTTGGGCAATGAAACATCAGCCTTAACGGATTCCTTTCAAGATAATTTACTGGCCCCACCTATTTATACCAAACCTAGAGAATATAAAGGAATGAAAGTCCCCGAGATTTTATTTTCTGGTCATTTTGCGAACATTGAAAGATGGCGTGAGGAGGAAGCTTATAAGCATACAGAAGAGAGGAGACCAGATTTGTTGGAAGATTATTAGAACGGTCTTCAGTTAACAGACTTCAATCCAATGTACGGTCATCGGTCATAGGTCATCGCTCATCGGTCCTCCATACTACTTCTGGCATCTCATACAAAATATATGTAAAATTTTAATTGCCAATTATTAATTATTCCTTACTTTTGCATCCAATTTCAGATGAACCTCTGGCGATCTGCGCGAATGTTGGTTTGGATAAATCTTAAAAATTAAAAGAAATGAATTCTTTAGTAAAGTTTGTACAAGACGAATTTGTAGAAAAAAAAGAAATTCCTAAATTCGGTGCTGGTGATACAATCACAGTTTTTTACGAAATTAGAGAGGGCGAAAAAAAACGTACACAGTTTTTTAAAGGTGTCGTATTACAACGTAAAGGGTCTGGTTCCTCAGAAACTTTTACGATCCGTAAAATGTCAGGTACAATTGGTGTAGAGCGTATCTTCCCAATCAACTTGCCAGCACTTCAAAAAATTGAAGTCAACAAAAAAGGTAAAGTTAGACGTGCACGTATCTTTTACTTTAGAGGTCTTACTGGTAAAAAAGCAAGAATTAAAGAAAGAAGAGGATAAGACTCTGAAACTTACAATAAATAAAAGCCTTGATTTCTCTCAAGGCTTTTTTTATGAACAAATGTTAATAAGTCACGTTCATAAGCAGCTGATAACTAATCGATCTAAATGTTTGGAGGATACCATATATTTTTGTAATTTAGTAGAACGATTGATAACAACCTCGTGTTGGTTTCAGCTTCAAAATCTGAATTTATTTGAAATCGTTTAAAGATACGTTCTTTATATAATTGTTTTTTGAGATTTTTTAAGTGTGACGTTAAAAACGTGTAAGACAGAAAAATCATGATACTTTAAAAAGTGGTGCTTGTGGAAACAGGCATAGACTAGTAAAGTTGAAAGTTTCCAAAGATGGCTACAACGAAAGTGAAAACCAAGTGTAGGAAGCAATGTTTTAGAGTTTGCATATCCTTAAACCGAATTGCAAACGATAAAACATCAAGAAAAACAATAACTGAAACATTTCAATAACAAGTCAATACATTTTGAAAGTTATCGGATGTTTTATTGAAATAGTAAAACTTGAATTGAAAAAGACGATTGTAAAACGTGAGTTTTAGTCGGCTGATTTAACAGAAATGTTAATTAGATCACGAACTATTTCAGAAAAAGCCATGTCAAGGTAGTTTAGCTACAATGATATGGCTTTTGTTTTTTATGATTTTTTTGTAAATTAATTTTTTTTTAAATCCAAAGGCTAGAATTGGAATAATCGATTGATCATTTATAATAGGGTGTATTTAAAGTAGTCATCGTAGATATTACTTTATTATCCTGTTCAATTGTAAGACGCACGCGGTAATTTTCATAATCTTCTGGAATTTCCACTAAAATATAATCATGCCCTTCAAGTTCTTTAATAGTAAGAAAATTACCATAAGGATCACATTTCACTAAAGACCACTCCTGGTTAAAATCATTATTGTATTCCATGCGCTGCCAACCTTGGATCGGATCATATAACATAGCAAAATAAAGAGATCGGTTATGGGGATAACGCAATAAATCCAGTCTTTTTAAGATCCTAATTGAATACGGCAACATATCTGATTCAGATGAACTAAGCATGTTTTTTAACTCAAAATATTCTGTTTTATACCTGCCTTTTCTATCTATCAATCCATCAAAGGTCAATTTATTAATTTGGTGCTGGTCTTGCCAAGTTTTAATATAATATCCTTGCTTAAGTGATTCGGGGTCAATCTCCGTCAATGTACTAGTGGAAATATCAGAATATATATAGGGTATATCTAATGATTTTATCGTTTCTAATATCACTTCAGTATCTAAATCATTTTTAATAATTAAACCTAATCCGTCCAAATCTGGAACTAATTTTAATAGCCTTTTGGCGTGTGCATTATTGATTCCATTTATATTATAATCAATATTTATGGGTCTTTCTGAATCTAATCTTTTAATTTCAGAAGTCAACTGTTGCAACCAAATTGTATAAGCTTCTAAATGAATTGATCTTATTGGCTCATCAAATTGGGAGATACGCTTAGAAAATAGATCATTTTGTAGGTTCCAAGAATTAATGTTATCATGCTTCTTATAGTTCTTGACTAAATCGATAATTTCATTTTTTAAAATAGATGAGGCTAAGGAATCTTTGGCGAAATTAATCGTTTCAGGAATCCATAGGCCAAATGAAACATCTAAGTTGAATTCTTTTGAAATATTAACCACATTATAATCATAGGTTTGATTGGAAGTATATTTTATAGTATTGAGACCCAAATTTATAATCTGTCTACAATTGGACTCCAGATTCTTTCTTGTCAACACGTGGTAATCTTCATTCCATTTTTTGCTATTCTTAATGTTTACGCCACGGACATTTTTAAGAATATTTAGCCTATTAGTGTTGTTAGACGGAACTGCATCCATAATGATTTTCTTATTCAATAAATAAGAAGGAATACTTTCATCTTTAAACGGAAGATGGATATTTTCAACATCTGCAATGGTCCAATTTAAATATGAATCGCCTTTTGAACCATCAGGCATATTATTGTCGACATTAGAGTTAAAATATATAATTGCTCTGATTTCTTTATAGTTGGTATTTATTACCTGCATTGCTTTTTCTAACCACGGTTTTTGATATCCGGGATCGTAATAGGTTCCATATTCAGATAACATAACGGGAAAATCTCCTAATTCTTTGATTTTGTTATGGAAGGGCTCATATAACGCTTCAAATTGTTGATATGTTCCTTTTTGTTCATGTGTAGCATAATTCAATAGATTAACACTAATCCAATCTACATAATGATCACCAGGAAAAAAATTGATCACATTTTCGGGTTTCCAAGGATTATAGATCCAAACCACATTATCGGCCCCTTGCTCTTTAAAAATAGACCAGGTATGGATATAGGCTTTTTTGAAACTATCCTCGGCTGATTTTCGATCGTCATACCATGGGTAGAACGGATTATCAAATTCATGAGCAAACCTCAAAAAAACCGGCCTATTCAAATTTTTAACACGATTGGCAAATTTCGCGATGAAGAGATCAAAATAACCGCTTGATATAGAGTCAAATACATGACCTTTAAAATTATTATCTTCATTAAAAGTATTGGTCCATGGCTCCCACGTTATCATAGGAATTGCCTGTTGTTGATATACTTTCAGGAATCTTTCTTCTGGAAAACTAGTGTCAAGATCTTTATCCCAAGCTAAGTAAAAGGATATAATATCTATGTCTTGATTAATCGCTTGTGCAAACTTTGCTACTTGTGGTAAATCACTTATCCCATCATTTTCTATAGGCGCAAAAACACCTACGTATTTCGTTGGTTTGTGGAGTGTAGCGAGATTTGTCAACCCATCTTGTCTCATGTCGTCTTTCTTAACATTTAAATGCACTGATATTAAGAGAACACAACCAGTGATCAACAATGCCGATTTTTGCCAAACTGAAAAAATGATTTTTTTAACTTTAGTTTCTTTATTAAAATTTTTGTCCAATACTTGACGATTCTTAATCGTTATTGCATTGGATCGATACGCAAAGCGCAATGTATAAAACATAATCATTGCATTCCATAAGGCGAATCCCGACATTAATAATGAAAACGGCGTAAAATCTCTGTAAAGTCCATAAACGATTGAGATAATACAAATTAATCCAAATATAAGATTAGGTAAAACAATGTAGAAACTAGTTTTCTGGTCATCATCCTTATCCGTCGGAAGGTAGGGCACTTTCTTTCTTATAAGTGTATAGACAAGACCTATAAAATAGATGCTCCATGTAATTTGCATTAGTATTCCGCCTAGTAAATGTATCCCGCGCTCCCCTTTATTAATAACCCATCTCTGTACGAAAAACCGAATACCCAAAATGGAGACGAGGATAGGAATTACAGTCAAACCAAAGTTTATGACATGCCCATTCCATGGTGTTGAAGAGGTCAACAATGAAATTATTGGAATCAGGAGACTGATCAAAAAGATCAATCCTGTAAAGTAATGGAAAGGAAGAACACCGTAATGTAATTTTTGTCTCCAAGTTAATTTACGGAATAGTTTAGGATAAGCTGAAATCAACAATTCCATAGTGCCACGTGACCATTTAAGTTGTTGTTTAAAATACGAAGTCAGCGTGGCTGGCGCCAATCCCGCCGAAAGCACCTTAGGCACATATATGGATTTCCATCCTTTGGCATGCAACTGCATGGCAGTATGCATATCTTCTGATAAGCCGGCTGCATGACCACCAATGGATTCCAATGCCGATCTTCTAAAAACACAGTTCGCTCCAATGGCATTAACAGTGCCATAGGAATTCATACACATCATCACAGGACCATAAAATTGAAAGGTTTGCTCAGCTGCAGCCTTGGCTACCAGCGACTCATGCTTATTATAATAAGTTTGAACTGTTTGCACAAATCCAATACTTGGATCGCTAAAATATGGTAATACCTCAGTTAAGAAATTTTTATGAGGAACATGATCTGGATCAAGGATTAGGCAAATTTCTCCCGAGGCTTGCTTAAGGGCGTTGTTAATATTTCCTGCTTTTGCATCAATGCGATTATTGCGCGTAACATGAATAATATGGTTTTCTTGGCAAAATTGTTTTAATTCAGAATCATTCGCTTCATCACATAGGTACGTTGTGTGCGGATAATCCATTTGTTGGATTGCCAATAACGTAGTCTTGAGCATTTCTTTGGGCTCTCCTGGAAAATACGTAGTCAACACATCAACAGTCAGTAATTTATCAGTTGTAGGTTTTATCGGTACTGAAATATCCCAATAGTGATACCAAATGTAAATGAGCCTAAAAACATCAAACAAGATCAAGGACATTAGCATCCAATACAACCACTGATCTTCAATAAGATTAAAATCTAAAAACCAATAGAAAAAGTTTATTACACACGCCAGTCCTATCAATATAAGCCCTCTAAGCTTTAATTTTTGATGTTTTGTGATTTCCATTTGCATCTTACAATTCATGATTCAACACATAAAATGGCATATTAGCCGTGGCAAAATTACCGTGTGAATCCCGCGCTGAGACTACAATTCTATAAGGTCCATCTTCTGTAGGAATGTGAAATTTCATCGTATCTGAATAGGTGGTGCCTGAATATGAAATTTGTAAGGAGTCGGGTTCGGATACCCAGTCATAGCTACCCCAAGCTTCTTTATAAATTTTCCAGTCGAACGAAACATTAGTTTTGATGGAATCTTGCATAACTACCTGAATATCCAGAATACTATTTGGGGCGAAGGCTTGGTGGTTCGCTTCTAAATTATTTAACAATAAGTTTTCAATTTTTGGAATGGTGGTAGCTTGATAAGGTGTTCCTTTCCATAGCGATTTTAGTTGGTAATATACTTCCGATTTGCGACCCTCTTCATCAAAAATATTGAACCATGTGGGCGTTCCTTCATGTTTGTATCCCCAATAAAACGCGAGGTTGCCTAAACAATTTTTGTCAGGTTTAATATAGGTTAAATAAATATCTTTATAAATTTCGCCTTTTGCAGTGCTATTGGGTTCAAGAACTGCCTTCCATAAATTTGTATCCGATTCCCAAGGTCCATGATTGCCCCATTCCGCCACATAGTAAGGTTTACGCTTGCTGACTAATCCGACCGCTTTCATTACAATTTCAAGACGTGTTATATTACCGAATGCATTGAATCCTATAATATCAAGTTTTGGGGCCATCAAATGAATACTTAATGTCTGGCTTCTTGACACCCCTACAACAGTGGTACTGACTAAATGATTTGGGTCTTCCTCATTAATGATGTCAACGAGCTCATTGAATACAGTAATAAAGTTATTTTCTTTAAAAACCAAAGGGAAATAAAGCTCATTACCTAGATTCCAAATAAGAAGGGATGGATGATTTTTATAGCGTCTTACTAAATTTTTAATATCACTCTTTATCTTTAAAACATATTCTTCATCAGAATAAAATGTATCATTAAGAGCATTTGTAGGTAATGGAATATCGACAATGAGGGCTATATCGTGTTTTTGTGCTTCGTCCAGTAGTGATTGTAAGTTTAAAGTGTCATATACGCGCATCGTGTTTCCTCCAGCCTCTTTCAATTCTTTAAAATACTTCGTGCCACTAGCACCTTTGATATAGAAAGGTAAACCATTTCTATATATTTGAAATCTATTTTCTGTTTTATCAATATATACCGTACGTGTTTTATCTAAAAGTCTACCACGATCCCGATGCATATAAGCATATACCAAAATAATGATGATCATTGTGATAATAAAAAAAATCAAATTTCTTGTCCTCATAATATTATGAACTTCTTCAAAGTATGGCAAAATAGAACATATTTTAATTTTGAAAACATAATTACGACGAACTATATATTATAAAAGACTAATGGTTTTTTACACCAACATTCAACCACTTAACCCAAAATTAAGGTTACATTCTTATAGCCATACGTCTCGAGGTCAATACATATTATAGTTTAGGAATGTATAGTTGAAATAGTAAACTTGAAAAAAAACGATTGTAAAATGCGACTTTTAGTCGGCTTATTTAATAGCAATGCTAATTAGCTCATGAGACTGTTTCAAAGAAAGCCATGTCAAGGTAGTTTAGCTACCATGATATGGTCTTTGTTTTTTAAATAGATTCCACTTAACTTTCGCTATTCAATCTTATTTTCATCCATGATACAACCACTTATTGATTCTGAACAGTTTTCCAATACTGATTTTACTGATAATTCATTTCAAAAGGCAGAATATGATAATTGCACCTTCACAAACTGCAACTTCGCTGATGCCGACCTATCTTCCATAATATTTATAGAATGTAAGTTTGACACCTGCAATTTCAGTAATGCTAATATAAATCACACCACATTCAGAGACATCGAATTTACCGATTGTAAACTGATCGGTCTTCAATTTCAAGATTGTAATCCTTTTCTCTTATCCTTTGGTTTTTCAAATTGCCAATTGCAATTCTCATCCTTTTATAAACTAAAATTAAAGGCCATTAAATTTGTCAATTGCAATCTCAACCAGGTTAATTTTACAGAAACAGATTTGACCAATGCTCTATTTGACAACTGTGACCTTAAACACGCTACTTTTCAAGATACTAATTTAAAAAACTGCGATTTTAGCACTTCAGAAAACATTATTCTAAATCCAGAGAACAATACGATCACAAAAGCAAAATTTTCAAGGGAAAACGTCTTGGGATTATTGCACCACTTTCAAATTACCATTGTTTAATTGGTGCTGTTCAACTATATATCCTAATCACTATTTTGTATATTTGCACAGCCTAATTTCGGGCTAATCTTTAAAAATTAAATTACACAGTACTTATGGCAAAAACTTCCACAATTATTTATACGAAAACGGACGAAGCACCAGCGTTAGCAACACGTTCGTTATTACCCATCATACAAACATTTACGGCATCTTCCCATATTGATATTGTCACAAAAGACATTTCATTGGCTGCACGTATTTTAGCGGTTTTTCCTGATTTTTTGAAAGAAGACCAAAAAGTACCAAATGCTTTAGCGGAATTAGGAGAACTTGTAACAAAGCCAGAAGCAAATATTATTAAATTACCAAATATCAGTGCTTCTGAACCACAACTTAAGGCTGCGATTTCCGAATTAAAGTCACAAGGATTTGACATCCCTAGTTATCCTGAAGAAGTAAAAACTGCAGAAGATAAAGACATTAAATCACGCTACGATAAAATAAAAGGAAGTGCCGTAAATCCAGTACTTCGAGAAGGTAATTCTGACCGACGTGCACCCAAAGCAGTTAAAAATTATGCTAAGAAAAACCCACATTCCATGGGTAAATGGTCTCCAAATTCAAAAACCGAAGTGGCCACAATGTCACACGGCGATTTCTTTCATACCGAAAAATCATTGACACTTTCTGAAGCAGATACTGTGAGCATTAAATTTGTTGGGAAAGATGGTAAAGAAGAGGTATTAAAAGATGACTTAAACTTGAAAAATGGCGAAATTATCGATGCGTCAGTAATGAGTAAAAAAGCATTAATTGAGTTTTTAAAAGAAGCTTTTGCCGATGCAAAATCTAAAAATATTCTTCTTTCATTACATTTAAAAGCAACCATGATGAAGGTATCCGATCCTATCATCTTCGGTCATGCTGTTGAAGTATATTTCAAAGATGTTTTTGAAAAATATCATTATGAGTTCAAACAAATCGGTTTCAGTCCGAGCAATGGTTTAGCCAATCTCTACGTTGAACTAAACGAACTTCCTGAAGCTAAACGTAAGGAATTAGAAGCTGCCATCGAAAAAGCAATTGTTGATGGACCGGATTTGGCCATGGTCAATTCAGACAAAGGAATTACCAATCTTCATGTACCAAGTGATGTGATTATTGATGCCTCCATGCCTGCCATGATCAGAACTTCCGGTAAAATGTGGAATGCTCAAGGAAATCCTGAAGATACATTAGCGGTTATTCCAGACAGTAGTTATGCTGGAATTTATGAAGCGACTATCGATTTTTGTAAAAAACATGGGGCTTTCGATCCAACCACAATGGGCACAGTTCCCAATGTTGGTTTAATGGCCCAAAAAGCAGAAGAATACGGATCACACGACAAAACCTTCGAGATAGAAAATGACGGGAAAGTATTAGTAATCAATTCTGAAGGAAAAACCATTCTTGAACATGCTGTTGAAAAAGGTGACATTTGGAGAATGTGCCAAGTTAAGGATGCTCCAATTCAGGATTGGGTAAAACTAGCAGTCAACAGAGCAAGAGCGTCGGATACACCCACAGTTTTTTGGTTAGACAAAAATAGAGCACATGACGCTGAATTGATCAAAAAAGTAAATCAATACCTTCCAGATCATGACACAACAGGTTTAGATATTCAAATTTTGTCTCCAAGTGAGGCAACGACGTTTACCTTACAACGAATTAAAGACGGTAAAGACACCATTTCTGTAACAGGGAATGTATTGCGCGATTATTTAACCGACCTCTTCCCTATTTTAGAATTGGGAACAAGTGCAAAAATGCTATCTATCGTACCCTTAATGAATGGGGGTGGATTGTTTGAAACAGGCGCAGGAGGCTCAGCACCAAAACACGTTGAACAATTTGCGGAAGAAGACCACCTACGTTGGGATTCTTTGGGCGAATTTTTAGCATTGGCAGTATCTCTTGAACATTTAGCGCAAACTAATGACAATTCTAAAGCTCAGATTCTAGCGGATACCTTAGATGAAGCGACTGGTAAATTGTTGGACAACGGAAAGTCCCCTTCCCGAAAAGCAGGAGAGTTGGACAATAGAGGCAGTCATTTTTATTTAGCATTGTACTGGGCAGAAGCATTAGCAAACCAATCTTTGGACCTTCAACTCCAAGAGGAATTTAAGAGACTTGCAAAAGTATTAGCAATCAATGAGAGCGTTATTAACGAAGAATTGATCCAAGTGCAAGGCAAGCCAGTTTCAATTGGTGGTTATTATGAACCTGATGAAGCTATGGCAGATAAAGCCATGAGACCAAGTGGAACCTTCAATGCCATCCTTGAAAATAAAGAGACTAACATGTAAATAACGTCCGTTTATTTTTGTTTAAATAATCTTTCAAAATTCTAAACAGAATTATTACAAAAAGCTCCTTTTATCAAGGGGCTTTTTCTATTTTTATTGAAAATTTGCTGATGCTTAATAAATTCAAATTCTATCTGTGGCTGATTCTCGTTATGCCCATATCTATTTCAGCACAGGACAAATTTACCTTAAGTGGAAAAATAACAGACCAACACAGTAACGAAACATTAATCGGTGTTAACATCATCTTTCCGGAACTTCAAACTGGTACGATAACTAATGAATATGGCTTTTATTCCATCACATTAAACAAGGGTTCGTACAATTTTCAGATCAGTTATTTAGGCTTTAACAGTATTTCCGAAAATATTATTATAGATAAAAACCAGACCCTCAATTTTAAACTAACCGAATCCACTGAAACTCTAGAAGAGATTGTGATTACGGAAAATGTGGAGAAATTGAATATCCGCAAACCCCAAATGAGTGTCAATTCGCTATCTATAAACACCATAAAACAAATGCCCGTTGTTTTAGGAGAAGTTGACATTATCAAATCAATTACGCTTTTGCCCGGAGTTAGCAATGCTGGGGAGGGCTCGTCGGGGTTCAATGTCCGTGGCGGTGCCGTGGATCAAAATTTAATTCTCTTGGATGAAGCCACAATTTTTAATTCATCGCATCTTTTTGGATTGTTTTCTGTATTCAATCCAGACGCAATTAAAGATTTAAAACTTTATAAAGGGGGTATTCCCGCAAAATATGGCGGACGCGTGTCATCTGTCTTGGACATATATCAGAAGGAAGGTAACAGTAACGAATTTCACATGAACGGTGGGATTGGCATTGTTTCTAGTAGACTATTGGCTGAAGGACCGATCGTGAAAGAAAAAGGATCATTTTTATTAGGTGGTCGCTCAAGTTATGCGCACTTGTTTTTCCCTCTTTTTGATCTTGACAGTAAGGCCTATTTCTATGATTTGAATACGAAATTGAGCTATAACATCAATGAAAATAACAACATTTACCTATCTGGCTATTTCGGAAGGGATGTTTTTAACATATCGGATAGTTTCGAAAACACCTACGGCAATACCGTTATTAATTTTAGATGGAACCATCTGTATTCAGATAAATTATTTTCAAATCTTTCACTAATTTATTCTGACTATTATTATGGATTAGCACTTAATTTTGTCGAGTTCGACTGGAAATCGGGCATTAAGAACTTCAACCTCAAATATGATCTTAAGCATTATATTTCTTCTAATTTTAAATTAGAATACGGAATAAACAGTTTGTATCTCACTTTTAATCCAGGAGAAATAACACCAACTACTGAAACTTCAGGGATTAATCCTTATAACTTAATCAAGAAATATGCGTTTGAAAATGCTGTTTATGTCGATGCAGAACATGAAATCAACTCAAAAATGGCTATTTCCTACGGACTCCGATTAAGCAGCTTTCAGCGTTTGGGTCAATCAGAACTTAATATGTATAAAAATAACGATGCCGTCAGCTTTAATGAAGAACTTGGAATTTATGAAAAAGGTCAAGTTATCGGAATTAATTCCTATGACAGATCGGACGTCATTGCATCTTTCCTCAATTTAGAACCACGCTTAGCTTTAGCCTACAAAATTAATGAGACCTCTTCGGTCAAAGCAAGTTATAACCGAATGAGTCAATATCTACATCTACTTTCTAATACAAGTTCTCCGACACCTTTAGATGTGTGGGCACCGAGCGGAAAATATATCAAACCACAACTCTTGGACCAGGTGGCTTTAGGATATTTTAAAACTTTTAAGGACAGTAAGTATTCCGTGGAAGTTGAAACCTTTTACAAAGACATTCAAAACCGCATCGATTATATAGATGGCGCCAATCTTATCGCAAATGATGCTATTGAACAAGTTATTCTTAACGGAAAAGCCAGAGCCTATGGATTGGAAGTCCTTTTCAAAAAAAATGAGGGCCAACTAACTGGTTGGATTGCCTACACCCTTTCCAAATCAGAACAACAAACCCAAGGAAGAACGGCAGCAGAATCAGGCATCAACAATGGCAATTGGTACAACACGCCCTATGATAAAACTCATGACCTTTCGATAACTTCAAATTATAATTTAAATGCCCACTGGAATTTTAGCAGTAATTTCATTTTCCAATCGGGGCAGCCTACCACTTTCCCCAATGGCCAATATGAATACAACGGCATTAACATTCCTAATTATGAATCACGAAACTCCAGTCGTTTGACAACTTATCATCGTTTGGATCTATCGGCCAACTATAATCCCAATCCAAAATCAACAAAAAGGTGGCAAGGCCAATGGGTTTTTGGCATCTACAATGTATATGGTCGTAAAAATGCTTCCTCCATAACCTTTAGGGAAAACCGAGATACGGGCTCCAACGAAGCCAGTAGATTAGCTCTGTTTGGAGTTATTCCATCACTATCTTACAATTTTAAGTTTTAAAATATGAGAAAATATATCTTCATAATGAGTGTGCTTCTACTTCAAACTTCGTGTGAGGATGTAATAGAACTCAATTTAAATACAGCAGAACCAAAATTAGTTATTGAAGCTTCTATAAATTGGTTAAAAGAAAATTGTGGCAGTGAACAAATAATAAAACTATCCTTAAGCGCTCCCTATTTTGATAACCAAGTACCACCAGCAAACGGAGCAATCGTAACCATCACGGATCAAAATGATAAAACTTACAATTTTATGGAAGACGGCGTGACTGGTTTTTATAAAAACATTAATTTCAATCCCGTTATTAACCATATTTATAATCTCCAAATTATATATAACGGTGAGATTTATGTAGGTTCAGAAACTTTTAAATCCGTGGTTTCCATAGATTATATTGAACAAAATAACAATGCTGGTTTTACTGGGAAGGATATAGAAATAAAGGCCTACTACACAGATCCCGCGGATGAAAATAATTTTTATTTTTTCGAGTTTGACAGTAACACTCCCATTCCCGCATCGTTATCCATTTATGAGGACAAATACACAAACGGTAATCAAATTTTCGGATATTATTCAGATGAAGATCTCAATGTTGGCGATAAAATCAAAATTAGAAATTACGGTATTTCAGAACGCTTCTATAACTATTTGTTTATTTTACTACAGCAAAACAACGATGGCAGTGGCGGACCTTTTGAAACACAACCAGCAAGTGTGCGTGGAAATTGCGTCAATCAAACCAATCCAGAGAATTTTCCTTTAGGTTATTTTAGACTTTCAGAAGTTGCCGAATTAATTTATACAATTCAGTAAAGATATTTTGGGGTTCCGTTTTTCTCTCTTCGGTTCAAAACGGCGTGCTGTCCACTGTATCTTTTTATGCAAATATCATTCCTTCCAAATCAAAACAACAGTTATGCATAAAAAGGATGCCGTTTCCATCACTAACCCATCCACCAAAGGTCAAGTGCACTAAAATAATTTGTATTTTTGCCCTATGGAATTTAATAAAACCACAGAACAGGATTCGCTCTATAACCACTTGGAAAAAATGAGCGTTTCAGAATTACTTAGCAATATCAATGCGGAAGATAAAACCGTAGCAATTGCCGTTGAAAAAGCAATGTCTCAAATTGAGGCATTGGTTACTCAAATTATCCCAAAAGTTAAAGCAGGAGGTCGACTATTTTATATTGGTGCGGGCACCAGCGGCAGATTGGGCATTTTAGACGCTTCAGAATGTCCACCAACTTTTGGTGTGAGCCATGAATTAGTGGTAGGCTTAATCGCTGGAGGAGATTCCGCTATAAGAAACGCTGTGGAATTTGCCGAAGATTCAACGCAAGAA
>JBBSRC010000016.1:0-53444 GCA_038243395.1 Flavobacteriales bacterium
AGTAATCAATTGCTCATTGGTCTTCGATCCAGCATTGACGTAACCGCCACCCAATCCTGAAGGTAATTTTGCTATTCGGCTTACTAAAAGCATGTCTTTATTTAGTAAACTGTCTTGGATCTCAAAGAAATATTTTTCTTTAATTTTGTGGATTTTAAATAAGCCTTCATCCGTTACCGCATCTTTAGTAATTACTTTATCGTAAGGTTTGATAGACGCGTCCTCCTTCTTTTCAGGAGATACAGCTTCAACTTGATTTCTTGCTTTTTTATTGTTTTTCTTGGATTGGGCACTGACGCTCACTGTATTGAGAAGGCATCCTAAGATGAGTGTCAAAAGACATAGTTTTTTCATTGGTTTAAATTCGTTTATTAAATTATATACAGATAGAAAAATGTTTTTAATGAGCCTTTTTAAAAGGTGGAAAGTAGAAGTAAAAATAAAGACCTTATCATTTAACAGATAAAGTCTTTTATTATATTATTACTCAATCAATTCATCACGGTTTTAAAATTCGCTCAATCAATAATAAGATATCTAAATTGTTCTAATCTAGAGGCGGATGTCCATGAATTTCCTCAAAAACAGTATCAAAATTTTCTCTAATATAAGCTCTTAATTTCATGCGATAATCATCATGTAGCCATTTCACAAAATTGAACGTACTTTTACTTATACATTGGGTGTAACGTTCCAATCGATGGTTAATATCATCTTCCAGCAATTTCATCAAAGCCAAGGCGTCATAAACGTCTTCACTGTTTTCTACACATATTTTAGTGTGGTGCGCGATGGATTGCTCTAAAAGCACTTTGGATGAATCCCCTTTATTGACCGAATCAATATAGGCCTGTTTCATGTCAAAATAAACCTCTTCAGAGTTTGCGAATTCCTGACGGATCGCATCCGGCATCTCATATTTGAAATTGGCTTCAATATCGTCATCATTGATCAGACTGTCTAAATAATAATTTGGAGAACCAAATATTTTTTGCCAATCAATATGAGAACCCCAAGGGCCAAATCGGTGCATGTTATTGCCTAAATCGATAATTCTGAATACTTCTTTATCCTTATAAATACGTGACCCACGCCCTACCATTTGGTAATATAATGCTAACGATTTTGTGGCTCTGTTAAGAATAATGGTATCTACGGAAGGTTCATCAAATCCTGTAGTTAAAATACTTACCGAAGTTAAAATGGCATTTGGAGTGTCCTTAAACCATTTTAAAATGGCTTTACGTTCTTTTTTTGAGGCTGTATTATCCAAATGCGCGATGGTATATCCCGCTCTTTTAAAAGTGTCATATATATGTAAAGATGTATTGATGCCATTGTTGAAAATCAATGTTTTCTTGCCCAAGGAATGTTGCTCATAAGCATAAACCACCTTTCTGAGCATGTCCGTATTAGTATATAAATCCTCAGATGATTTAACGGTGTAATCACCGTTTGAACCAACTTCCAACGACGTTAACCCAACATTATACTGATAGGTTTCAGCAGATGAAAGAAAATTATTCTCAACAAGAGTTTCAATAGTTTCCCCTGTAATAAGCTCATTATAATTATCCTTCATTGGCAAATCCTTGTTTGAACTTAACGGAGTTGCCGTAACACCAAGAATAAACGAATTTTCAAAATATTTGAAAAGTTTCGTGAATGAGTTGTAATGCGCTTCATCAATAATAAGCAACCCAACATTAGAAATATCTAACATATCCTCTTGAAGGCGATTGTTTAAGGTCTCCACCATAGCCACAAAACAACTGTAGTCTTCCTGGTCGTCCAAATTTGCTTTACTATCCACCACTTTATTGGATACATTGAATTCTGTCAACATTTTGGATGTTTGTTTCAACAATTCAATACGGTGGGTTAAGATTACTACCTTTTTATCGTGATTCTTCAAGTATTGCCTCACAATCTCAGAGAAAATCACAGTTTTTCCACCTCCTGTAGGTAATTGATATAGCAAATGATAATCATCTGGTGCTTCATCAAAAGCCTTAAACACCTTGTCAATGGCTTTCTTTTGATAGTTGTATAAATCTTTCCCTGTTTGACGTTCTAAGTTTTGTGAAACTGTTTTTACAGACATTTCTTTATGAGGATTGAGCGGTTAAATCGTGATAAGAAGTGCAAAGATATGAGTATTAGCGTGGTCTTGCAATTTTAAATCTAAAAGATATTTGTAATTTGCCACTGAAATTTATGGATACAGAAGATTTACAGCGGAACTTTGAAGGTTATTTAAATACAGCCTTATTGTGGGATGGTGCAAAAATTTATGAATTAGAACAATGTGATTTAGAGGATTTTATACATGTACCCTTTACAGCACAAGTTAATGGCCCTCTCCGCTTGGGAAAGTTGGTCGAGCGATTTGTCTTTCATCAATTGGCGAATGTTACATCTTGTAATATTTTGGCAGAAAACGTTCAGATACAAGATGGTAAAAGAACAATTGGAGAATTGGACACACTTATAAGGATCAAGGATGATGCGATTCATTTGGAAATTATCTACAAGTTTTATGTGTTTGATCCCTATGAAGGTAACGATGAATTATCACATTGGATCGGTCCAAACAGAAAGGACAGCTTACTTCAGAAATTGGACAAGCTAAAAAACAAACAATTACCACTATTCTACCATCCTAAAACGCAATTGATAATTGGCGATTTAAATCTTCAACTTCAGAAAATTAAACAACAAGTTTTATTCAAAGCACAGTTATTTTTGCCGCTTGATTATGATAACGATGTGTTTTATTCGCTGAATCCTAATTGTGTTCAAGGATTTTATATAAAGAGAGATGAATTACGCCAATTCCAGACTGCGGAATTTTTTATTCCAGAAAAATTAAATTGGCTGATGTCTCCTTATCACAATGTAAACTGGCTCCATTATGCTAAATTCACGACCGAAGTTAACGTTTGGCTTGAGAGAAGAAGGTCGCCTTTGTGCTGGATGAAGCAAAATGATGTACTGCGCAAATTCTTTATAGTATGGTGGTAATTTAAAAGTGAGACAAATGCGCCTAAACCAATCTTTTAAAAAGATAAACTCACTAATTCATAATAATAAACCGAATTACTGTTTCAGAAATGAATTATCGGACAATGCAATAGAATTTATATAATTTTCTATTATTCGCTGAAACCAATAGGAAAAATGGGAAGGTCATCAGCTGAAAGATTTTAATATATTGTCCTGGGTGTTTCATCCTAATCCTTGGGGTTTGTCCTCAAAAAAGTTTTACTTTGCACACTTTAATTTTTAAAAAATAAAACGCGAATTTTGAAAGTCTGTATCGCCGAAAAACCAAGCGTAGCACGAGAAATTGCTGCTATTTTAGGAGCCAATAGTAAACACGATGGATACTATGAAGGCAACGGTTATGCAGTAACCTACACTTTTGGTCATCTGTGCACATTGATGGAACCCAACGATTATAAACCGCATTGGAAAAGTTGGGATTTGAATAATTTACCCATGCTTCCCGAAAAGTTCAAAACGAAAGTAGTAGACAATTCTGGCATTCAAAAGCAGTTTAAAATCGTTAAAAAACTATTTGATTCTGCCGATGTAGTCATCAATTGCGGGGATGCCGGTCAGGAAGGTGAATTGATCCAACGTTGGGTAATGTCTCAAGCTAATTACAAAGGAAAAGTGCAGCGGTTATGGATTTCTTCTTTAACTGCCGAAGCTATTAAGGAAGGTTTTGACAATTTGAAGCCGTCAGAACAGTATGACAATCTCTTTTATGCAGGTTTTTCTCGCGCAATTGGGGATTGGCTTTTAGGAATGAATGCCACACGTTTATACACCTTAAAACACGGGGGTTATAAACAAGTGCTGTCTGTAGGTCGCGTACAAACGCCAACCTTGGCCATGGTGGTCAACCGATTTAAGGAAATTGAAAATTTTGTACCCCAACCCTATTGGGAATTACAAACGTTATATCGAGACACCTTGTTCAGTTATGAAGAAGGTCGTTTTACCAAAATGGAAGATGGTCAAGTACTGGCAAATAAAGTCAAGGAAAATGAATTTGAGATTGTCTCCATTATTAAGAAGAAAGGGAAAGATTTTGCTCCTAAATTGTTTGATTTAACCGGCCTTCAGGTATACTGCAATACGAGATTTGGGTTTTCAGCAGATGAAACGCTGAAGATAGTACAAAAGCTTTACGAACAAAAGGTTGTAACTTACCCAAGAGTAGACACCACATTTCTGCCAAACGATATTTATCCGAAAGTACCTGGAATTTTGAAAAATCTTTCAAAATATGGACCTCTTACAACCCCGCTTTTAGGCAAAAAGATTAAAAAGTCATCTAAAGTTTTTAATGATAAAAAGGTCACTGACCATCACGCCATAATTCCTACCGGAGTTGAAAGCAATTTGCAATACAATCAGCAGCAGGTTTATGATATCATTACTAGACGTTTTATTGCTGCATTCCATGATGACAGCACTGTTTCCAATACCACAGTGATCGGGAAAGCAGCCGATGTGAAATTCAAAGCTACCGGAAAAGAGATTTTAAGCAAAGGTTGGCGGGTCGTATTTGAGAGTTCAACCGCGAATAACAGTGCATCTAAAGAAAATTTGCTGCCATCTTTCACTAAAGGTGAAAAAGGGCCGCATGAACCTTCTTTTTTAGAAAAGCAGACAAAACCACCCAATCAATTCACAGAAGCTTCCCTCCTACGAGCTATGGAAACTGCCGGCAAACAGGTAGATGACGATGAGTTACGGGAGCTGATGAAGGAAAATGGCATTGGCCGTCCTTCAACACGGGCCAATATTATTGAGACCTTGTTTAAACGAAAATATATTGAACGCAATAAAAAGCAAGTGCTGCCAACGCAAATTGGAATTCAACTGATTGATACTATTCAAAATGAATTGTTGAAATCGGCCGAATTGACCGGATCGTGGGAAAAACAATTGAAAGATATAGAAAAAGGTACTTATAGCGCGGCTCAATTCATTGCCAATATGAAAAAAATGGTGGATGCTTTAGTTTATGAAGTGCGTAGTGAAACGCAGCGCGCCAACATCTCCCATGAAAAAACTGAGCAAAAAATTATCTCCAAAAAAGAAACCCAAAAAAACGCAGGAATTCTTTCAGAAACCTGTCCGAAATGTAAAAAGGGATATTTGATTAAGGGTAAATCGGCGTATGGGTGCAGCGCTTTCAAAAATGGCTGTCGTTTCGTTTTATCTTTTAAATTTAATGATAAGACGATTTCAGAAAAACAATTCATTCGTTTATTACAGAAAGGTTCTACCGTGAATCTTAAAGGTTTTAAAACGGAAGCTGGTGAAGTTGAGGGTTTGTTGAGATTTGACAATGATTTTAATCTGGTATTGGAGCAAAAGAAATCTGCTAAAAAGGAAATTCCAGACAGGTTAATGTGTCCAAAGTGTAAGAAAGGAACCGTAATAAAAGGAAAGACCGCCTACGGATGCAACCATTATAAAGAAGGCTGTAATTTTAGATTTACTTTTGACGACTTGCGAAAAAAATGTGAAGGTAAAAAAATGAGTAAAGAATTAGTCTATAGCATTTTAAATGGAGTCATCTAAACTGGTAAACCACGTTCATTTTAAACTACACAAACCTTATGGATACCTCAGTCAATTTATGAGTAATGCCAAACATGAGCGCAACAAGAAATTCTTAGGCGCGCTTTATGAGTTTCCAAAAGGCGTGATGCCCGTTGGACGGCTGGATAAAAATTCTGAAGGTCTGTTATTGTTAACAACCGATGGACTTTTAAGCAATTCTATTTGTAGTAGTGTTGTTGAAAAAGAATATTATGTTCAAGTGGACGGCCTCCTTACCCAAGCTGGGGTAGCTCAACTTCAAGAAGGTGTTACCATAGGTTTTGAGGGCGTCAAATATGACACCCAACCTTGTAAAGTTTATATCCTGAAGGAAACTCCTAATTTTCCAGAAAGATCAAAAAGTATTAGGAATCCACGCCATGGACCAACCTCATGGATTTCCATTACAGTAAAGGAAGGAAAATTTAGGCAAGTCCGTAAAATGACTGCAGCCGTTGGTTTTCCTACCTTGAGATTGGTGCGTGTTCGTGTAGGTCGCATTTATCTGAACAAAATGCAACCTGGGGAAGTTATTAAAGTTGATGATTTAAATGCAGATTAAACGCGTTTTACTTTTACAGCGTTCATACCTTTCATACCGCGTTCCAATTCAAAAGTTACTTTATCGTTTTCAGCGATATCATCTAATAGCCCGCTTACGTGACAAAAGTATTTCTCATTGTTTTCCGTATCAATAATAAATCCGAAGCCTTTAGAATTGTCGTAAAAAGAAACTTTCCCCTGTCTTACCGGATCTTCTTCTTCGCCTTCTTCTTTTTTAGGAACTCCTAAAACAATGTCTTCAGCATCTACCTTGATTCTATCTGCAGGATCTTGAGGTGTGTCTGTTAAATTACCGTAAGCATCGACGTAGGCAAATTGGATGCCATCAGTACCACCTTCTGCTCTTCGGGCGTCTTTTTTCTTTTTCTTTTCGTCACGTTTTTTTGCACGTGCTTTTTCTTTTTCAATTTTGTTAAAGGTCTGTTGCGACTTAGCCATTCTTTTCTTTAAATATGTTTTAAGGGTTAATATTGAAAATACTAAAAATTCTTTGATTAAGCAATTCTTTTAAATTGAAATGTCGAAAGATTAGTCCAGTACTTACAATTGGTACTATAAATTTATGATTTTTGTAGACAAATTCATAGTTATCCTGCAAATATAAGGGATAGATTTGAAATATTGCATTCCAAATAATTAATCTTGCAGTTGTATGTTAAATTCGATAGCCTCCATTAATTGTTCGCTATAAATTATCGACCGTTTTGTCTACAAACTAATTTGCTTTTATAATTCCTGCAAAACTCTTGAGATTAAGAAGATAGAATCTGTAAATATTGAAACGTTATCTTTACGCCTTCTCAATTAGGCGAAGAGAAATTAATTCTCTAAATTTATGTTTAAAACCTACAAAACTATAAAATAATATGACCTTTATCTCCGAAAATATAATTCCTGGAAATCACGGTAAAACATTTACCACCGATGTTAATGAAGCTTCTGAAAAAACAAAATTAGAAGCATCGATCATGCAAGTGGAAGGTGTCGTAAAAGTGATTTTCGAAGATACTTTTCCCTTAGAATTCACAGTGCATACGGACAGATTAGTGAATGTAAGCGAAATACAGAGTGCTGCCAATCAGTGGAAATATCATGTGATCGCCAAAGGTCCGTTCTTTCCTTTATTTTAGAGTTTTAATCCTTAATAAGGACGATGCTGGCGGTAACGCCAGTCAGGAGATTCCATTTTTTTGAAGATACTAGAACCCCATTATCGTCATAAACTTCAAATTCGGCTGTGTTCGGTCCAGATTCGCCTTGATTGAGTGCAACAAATTCTATCTTATTAATACCTTCCACCAAAGGCACTGCAAAACTTTTGAAATTTCCTGTCAATAATAAATCAATTATAAACACAACACCATTTACAAAAACTCTAACACGGTCGCCATCTGGATATTCGTGATCTCTACACCTAATATTTGCCTTATTTCCGGTAATAGCGAAGTTCCCCAAAAATTGGTCTTCCATAGTAGGCATTTTAAAACCTTGCTCTACTGCTTTCTTATTCCATTTCTGATCAAAGATTTCCCCAGGATCACGTAAGGTGCTATCATCAAACATTGAAAACTCGGTATTCTTTTTTTTGATAGTTATTGGATTTTCAACCTCAGGTTGTTTTTCTTTGACTACTGGATCAATTTTGACAGGTGTTGGTTCTGGCGCTTTCTTTTCTTCCTTTTTCTCTATCGCTGGGATTGGAATACTCCTGATCGGAATTTCCTGAGCTTCTAATTGAGAAATCGAAACAATAAAAAATACACCTAAAAGTTTATATTTGAAAAATTTCATAAGCTTAAAACTGATTTGGAATCAAGAATCAAAAACCATTCCTATTAGCGAAACTACCATTAAATTCCCACTATGATTTTTAAGGAAACGTTAAAACTTGCCGTTGAAACTCAGTCGGAGCTTTCTGATATACTCTTCCATGAGCCAATCTTTGTAATTCTGGGTACTGTTCATCATACAGTAAGAATATTGCTTGATTCTATAAGAAATATCATCATGCAAATATTTAGTCAGATCTCGTGCTTCGAAAATATCATCGGCATTGGCAATACATATTTGAGAATGCTGTTCTATAGCGCGTTCAATTACAGTAATTGATTTCCTGCCTTCTAGAATGGCCTTTTCATATTCTCCCTTTATATCAAAATCAATAATTTCAGATTTACTAAACCGTTCTCTAGTTGAAGCAGGCATGACATAAACGAAATCGCGCTCAATATCTTCGTCATTCCGAAGATTCTCAAGATATAGATCCGGATATCTAAAAATATGTTGCCAGTCGACCGATTGGTTCCAAGGCCCGAATCGAACTACATTATTGCCCAGATCCAAAACTGAAAATGACTTTTTATCCTTTAGGATACGGGAGCCTCTTCCGATCATCTGAAAATAGAGGGTCAACGAACGCGTGGCACGATTCAAAATAACCGATTCTACCGTCGGCTCATCAAATCCTGTGGTTAAAATGCTAACTGAGGTCAAAATTCCATCGGGCGTATTTTTAAACCATTTTAAAATGTCCTTTCGCTCTTGTTTCGTGCACGTATTGTCTAGATGTCTGACGTTATAACCCGCACGCTTGAACGAATAATAAACTTCTTTCGATGTGTTGATCCCGTTATTGAAAATCAAGGTTTTTTTACCTTTGGACATCTCTTCATAAGCAAAAACAAGCTTACTTAACATATAGGAATTGGTGTACAGTGTTTCCGAAGATTTAACAGTATAGTCCCCATTGATACCAATCTTCAACGTATTTAATTCCACATCAAAATTGTACAATTCTGCTTCAGCCAAAAATCCATTTTTTATTAAGGTCGAAATGTCATCACCAACAATAAGTTTCTGGTAATTATCTTTCATCGGCAACTTGATGTTTGAGCTTAACGGAGTGGCCGTGACACCAAGGATAAAACAGTTTTCAAAGAATTTAAAAAGCTTTCTGAACGAGTTGTAATGGGCCTCATCAATGATTACCAAACCAATGTCTTCCAACCTTAGCTTTTTATCATTAAGACGGTTATTTAAGGTCTCCACCATGGCTACAAAACATTTGTACTGATCTTGATCGGGAAGTTCCTTTACATTGCTGTTGATGATTTTGTTATGCACATCAAAGCTCGACAGCATTTTTGAAGTTTGTTTGCATAGCTCAATCCTATGAGTAAGAATGACAACTTTTTTGTCGTGATTTTTAATATAGCGCCTAACAATTTCAGAAAATATAACCGTCTTTCCTCCTCCTGTTGGGAGTTGGTACAACAAATTAAAATTATCTGGGGCAGTTTCGATAACCTCAAAAATCTTGTTGAGATCAGCGAGTTGGTAATCATAAAGATCCTTTTTTTCTTTGGAATTGTTAACTGGCACTACTATTTCTGTCATAAAACAAGGGCATCAAAAAAATTTTTCCAAAGTTAAGGTTTTATAAAAGTTAATATTGGCTATTGTTGAAAAGAATTAACAAGTCACCTCCTTTATGTAATGACTTTCTGAGAGTTAAGTTAATTAGAGACGTATGCATTTGAAATAAAAAAAAGACAAACTATTCAAGTTTCTCTTTTTTGAGTTCTTGGTTTCTTTTTTCTTAAGAAACGTTGATACGTTTTGCAGTTTTTTCCCTTGCTTCTTCTCTTTCTGGCGGATGAACCGTTAAGGTACCATCTTTATATGCTGCTCTGATTTTATCAGTTTAATCGGTGATTGGTAAGGTGAAGGTTCTCTTAAAGGAAGAATAACCAAACTCACGTCGAGTGTGATTTTTTTTTTAATGAGCTTCTTTAGTTTTTGAATAAATTGAAAGAATTAGAATTCATCTTCATTTTAAATTTATGTAACTGCCGGAAGTGATTTCAGTATTGAAATTAGTAAGAAACCCTTGTTCCCATTCCTCTTTTCAAAAACAAATCACTTTCATCAATCATTTCTGTAAACTGGCAAACTCATCACTTGCCAGTTTTACTATGCTTTAAGTTCGTGAATTCCTTACCCCATCAATAATTATCAAGCACTGAAACATTACAAATGACGGTTCAGGATAAGCTTTCTAAATTTTTTTTAGTTCAGAGAAGTTTGTGTATCTGCTAAATTCGCAAATCCCTATGTAAGTTGAATGCGATAGAAAATCAATGAAAACTAAGAGGCTTTGTCATTTATTTTTTCGGAGGCCAATATGAAATGATAAAATAAAGATAGTACCGACTTTGAGTAAAGCAAACCTATCTCCCTGGCAGGATTTTACCAATTCTTTTATAGATAGTTAGTGTAAATTCGTTTAGAAATACAATTAGTTAACCGTTTTTAAGAAGCGTGACAGTTTACGATTTCATTGCTCGGCTGGTAGTCTGTAATCAATGCATACCTTTCTTCTGCCCCATTGTTTTGCTGCATCAATATCATTACCCATGTAAATATCTATATGGTTACTCCATTTACCATGCATCTTATCTTTCACTAAAAAAAAACCTTCGAACCCTTCAATGACTACAGGCGTATTGTATTTTAGACCTTTTCTTAATAAATCACGAGAAACGGCAATAAATCTCATGCCTGGCTTTAAAGTGTCACCAAAGGCAGTGACTTGCGGATTTCCAGTAGTTTGTTTTGGTGTTGAATTATAGGCACTTGCAGTTACATTAACAGAAGCCCAAAAGACATCAGGGGCCTCCGGAGGGTCTTTCTTACAGCTTGTCAACATTAAGAATATTAATAAAATATGTGTTTGCATAAAATAAATATACAACTTAAAGAATCATAATTTCATTTTTGTAACTTGTCCTTCAAAACAAAATTTTACAATGAAAAAAACTATTCTTTCTTTAAGTCTAATAGCGCTTTTTATGAGCTGTAAGAATGACAAAAAACAAATGACACAAAACGACCCAAAACAAGACTCCATTGCGCTTATAGAACGTGCGCGAGGCATTCATGAACGTGTAATCACTCTGGATACACATTGTGATTTTGATGTAGAAAATTTCACGGAAGCTGTTAATTATACACAGGATTTAGATTCGCAAGTTACCTTGCCAAAAATGGATGCAGGTGGATTGGATGTGGCTTGGTTTATTGCCTACACGGGCCAGGACGAATTAACAGATGCTGGTTTCAAGAAAGCGCATCAAGAGGCCATGCATAAATTTACTGCCATTCACAAATTGGTAGAAGAGATTGCACCAAACCAAATTGAATTGGCATTAACATCAGATGATGTACGACGCATTGTGCAGTCAGGAAAAAAAGTGGCGATGATTGGTATTGAAAATGGATATCCTGTTGGAAAGGATATTTCAAATGTTGCAAAATTCTATGAATTGGGAGGACGTTATATGTCTTTAGCTCATAATGGCCACAGCCAGTTGAGTGATAGTAATACAGGTGAAGGAGATTCCATCTGGTTACATAATGGATTGAGTGATCTGGGTAAAAAAGTAATCAAAGAAATGAATCGTTTGGGAATGATGGTTGATGTTTCTCACCCTAGTAAGGAAGCGATGAGAGATATGATGGAAATATCTGTAGCACCAATTATTGCATCCCATTCATCAGCAAGAGCGTTATGTGATCACAGTAGAAACTTAGATGATGAGCAATTGGAATGGATCAAGAAAAGCGGCGGTGTTGCTCAGGCGGTTGCTTTCCCAGCGTACTTGAATACTGAAAAGAGCAAAAAATATGGCGATTTCAAAAAAGAAGTTTCCTTAACTGTAATGGACTCCATGAATGTTGCATTTTTGGATTGGGGAGATCGTCAAAAACTATCGGATGAAGAACGTGAGGCTTACTCACAAGTAATGAAAAAGGTAAGTCCTGTTGTGGATGGCAAGTTAAAGAACATGAAAAATGTTCCAAAACAAGTAAACGTGGCAGATCTTGTTGATCATATTGATTATATGGTGGACAAAATAGGCATTGAGCATGTTGGTATCAGTAGCGATTTCGATGGCGGTGGTGGTATTAAAGGGTGGAATGATGCTTCCGAAACTTTTAATGTAACCTTAGAGCTCGTTAAACGTGGTTATACCGAAGAGCAAATCGGAAAGCTTTGGAGTGGAAATTTGTTGCGCGTTTTGGATGACGTACAGGCAGTGGCTAAGAAAATGCAGAGTTAAACTGAAAACACGGTTATTAAAAAAGTCCGCTTTGTGCGGACTTTTTACATTTGTACTATAAATCTTTATTCCTTTTCGGTGCTTTCCAGCAATTGCTGCGCTTTTCGGGAATCAACCTCAGAAACATAAAGTTGTATTTCACCAAGAATGCCCGTATACGAAGAATCCAACTTGTTTATTTCATAATATTCAATCCCTTCCATTTCTAGTATGTTTTTGATTTCCATGACTCTAATTTGGGAAGTTCCTGAATATATTTTAAAATCGCTCATAATGTTCTGTTTTTAAAATGAAGGTTTATCTTTCGAAGTTAAGGAAAAAAGTCATATAGCTAATACTAATTGAGTCTTAAAATAGTAATTCAAATTTAGTTCATGAAGTTTTAGACACAACCTACTTGATGCAAAACAATACAGGCATGAATGTCAATATTTAATATTAAAAAAGTCCGCTGCATGCGGACTTATCACTTTTAAAATATGCATTTTTATTCAGTTTCAATGTTTTTCAATAATTGCTGTACTTTTTTACCATCAACTTCCGATACGAAAATTTGTAATTCACCCAAGATCCGTGTGTAGTTAAAATCCAATTTATTCATTTCATAATACTCAATGCCTTCTCTTTCTAGTATGTTTCTGATTTCCAACACTTTAATTTAGGAAGTTCCTGAATATATTTTAATATCGCTCAAAGTGTTATGTTTTTAAATCGACGTTTGCCTCCCTAAATTAAGGAAAATGGTAATCTAGGTAAGGATAAATAAGGATTTAAATAGTAGTTCAATAATAGTTCATGAAGATTTCTACCAAAAAATATTGATGGTACGCTTACACTATCATCTAATGAATAGAATTGAAATAAACATCCATTTATCTGTCATAATACAGGTTCGAAATAATAAAAATCAATAATCCAAAACCTCCCTCAACGCAGCTTCAAACTTTCCTTTTGCCATATACTGATCTTCTAACTGATTGATAAATGGAATTGGTGTTTCCATACTCGCTACCCGTTTTACCGGCGCATCCAAAAACTCAAAACAGTTTTCCATGATCAAAGCACTCAAATCACTAGCAATACCGCCAAACATTGAATCTTCTTGTAGGATGATGGCACGGCCTGTTTTTTTAACAGATTTATAAATAGCTTCGGTATCTAAGGGTTGCAATGATCTTAAATCGATAAGGTCAGCATCGATATCCTGATTATTTTCTAAAGTTTCTAATGCCCAGTGCACACCAGCGCCATAAGTAATAATGCTAATGGATTTTCCTTCTTTTAGGAGTGATGCTTTTCCGAAGGGAATTGTAAAATAATCGGTTGGAACTTCCTGACGGATGCTTCTATACAATGCTTTGTGCTCAAAATACATTACTGGATTTGGATCGTTGATGGCAGTCGCCAATAAGCCTTTTGCATCATAAGGAAAAGCAGGATAAACTACTTTCAATCCGGGCGTTTTTGTAAACCAGGCCTCATTTGTTTGCGAATGGAAAGGTCCCGCCGCAACACCGCCACCACATGGCATCCTAATAACCACGTCGGCGTTTTGATTCCAACGGTAATACGATTTAGCCAAATAGTTGACAATTGGATTAAAACCAGAACTCGCAAAATCGGCAAACTGCATTTCTACCACAGCTTTCATACCGGCAATAGATAAGCCCATTCCTGTCTCAATAATAGCCGATTCACAAATTGGTGTGTTGCGTACGCGCTGGTTACCAAATTCTTCTACAAAGCCTTCCGTGATTTTAAAAACACCACCATATTCGGCAATGTCCTGACCCATGATGACAAGATCTTTATGACGTTGCATACTCTGTCTTAAACCTTGAGAGATAGCGTCGATAAAACGAATTTCTACTGGTTTAGCTTCGGGTTCAATATGCTGATAGTCAAATGGCTTGTAAACGTCATTTAACTCATTACTTTCATTAGCAACTATTGCTGCCTCTGCCCCTGTCGTTTGCAAAGCATCATCAATTTCAGCCTTAATTGTACGTTGTAATTCTTCGTCCTTAGCTGAAGTTAATACACCTAATTTAAGAAGATAGTTTCTATAATTATTGATGGGATCTTTAAGTTCCCACTCTGCCATTAATTCATTAGGAACATATTTCGTGCCACTCGCTTCCTCATGACCCCGCATTCTAAAGGTCTTAAATTCTATTAAAATTGGACGTGGACGTTTACGCATACTTTCTGCAAGCTTTAGGACTTTTTCATAAACTTCCAGAATATTGTTGCCATCAAAAATAAAGGAATCAATACCATAACCTTTGCCCCTGTCTGCTAAATCTTTACAGTAATATTGTTCTTTCGTCGGTGTTGATAACCCATAACCGTTATTTTCAATGCAGAAGATAACAGGTAATTGCCATACCGCTGCAACGTTTAATGCCTCATGAAAATCGCCTTCACTCGTGCCACCTTCTCCTGTAAAAACAGCAGTGACCTGACCTTTGTTTTTAAGTTTACTTGCTAACGCTATGCCATCGGCCACACCTAATTGTGGGCCTAAATGGGAAATCATCCCTACAATATGGTAATCCTGTGTTCCAAAATGGAAGGAACGGTCACGTCCTTTTGTAAATCCATTAGCCTTCCCTTGCCATTGGCTGAATAATCTGCTTAATGGAATGTCACGCGTTGTAAAAACACCTAAATTTCGATGCATTGGTAAGATATACTCATTGTCTTGCAAAGCCATAGTAACCCCGACCGAAATGGCTTCCTGGCCTATCCCTGAAAACCACTTGGAAACTTTGCCCTGACGCAAAAGTATGAGCATTTTTTCCTCAATCAATCGTGGCTTCAACATGTTCTTGTAAAGCTGAAGCAATATCCCGTCATCAAGATTTTTTTTATCGAAATGGATATGGCTCTTGGCAGATGTCAACATAGGTTTTGGATTTAAAACTCAAATGTAAATAAAAATAGAGAGATTGGGTACTATGCTTAATTCTTTTACTATAATAAACAAATTACAAGTATCAGTATTTTCGCTACTTTTGTAATATAAGGAGTTAAATCTAAAAATGTATAATAAGATGAATGTGATACCAAGTGTGAATCTTCAGGATTTTGTTTCTGCCGATCCTGTGAGAAAACAAAAGTTTATTGATGAAATTGGTAAAGCCTATGAGGAAATTGGCTTTGTTGCCCTTAAAGGCCATTTTTTAGATGACAAATTAGTAGATGATCTTTACAGCGAAGTAAAGAATTTTTTCACCTTGCCTTTAGAGACTAAGGAGAAATATGAAATCCCTGGTATTGGCGGCCAACGTGGTTATGTATCCTTTGGAAAAGAAAGTGCTAAAGGCCAAAAACAAGGCGATTTGAAAGAGTTTTGGCATTTTGGACAGTATGTTGAAGATGATCCTGTTCGAGTCAAAGAATATCCCGAAAATGTGACGGTTTCCGAATTGCCGAAATTTAATGCAATTGGTAAAGAAACTTATGCTATGCTAGAAAAGACGGCAAAATATGTCCTTAGAGCTTTGGCTTTGCATTTAAATTTAGAAGAAACTTATTTTGATAACTACATCCATAATGGTAATTCTATTTTAAGACCGATCCACTATCCTCCCATTAAGGAAGAACCTAAAGAAGCAGTTCGAGCGGCTGCGCACGGCGATATCAATTTAATTACCCTTTTAATGGGTGCTCAAGGTCGTGGCTTGCAAGTGCAAAATAATAAAGGAGAATGGCTCGATGCTATTGCTGAACCCAATGAGCTGATGATCAATGTTGGCGATATGTTATCACGTCTCACCAATAATAAATTAAAATCTACAATCCATCGTGTGGTCAATCCACCAAAGGATTTATGGGGAACATCACGTTATTCCATTCCGTTTTTTATGCATCCGGTTAGTGAAATGAAACTTAATGTTTTAAAAAGCTGTATTGATAAGGAGCATCCAAAGCTATATGAAGATATTACAGCCGGGGAATTTTTACATGAACGTTTACTGGAATTAGGATTGATTAAGAAATAAAATGTAATAAGCGGTCTTCAGTTGGCAGTTTTAGTTAACCGCGATTTATAAACTGAGAACTGCAGACTGAAACCTGAAGATTTAAAAAAATGGATTTAAAAGACCAACTCAAGGATTTATTCCCAGAACATATCCCTGAAGAACTCACAGAAGTTGAATCTTCAAATATTTGGATGCAAGACGAACCTATCATTTGCAAATATGAAAAACGAAAGGGAAAAGCAACCACTATTTTGGAAGGTTACACAGGCGCCACTGAAGATTTTAAGATTTTGGCAAAGGAACTAAAAACGAGATTGAGTGTTGGTGGGAGTTTTAAAGATGATCAAATTGTAATCCAAGGTGATTATAGGGATAAAATCATGGCCATACTAACAGAAAAAGGATTTACGGTAAAACGTGTTGGTGGTTGATGGCAATTAAAACTTTACATATTACCAACGGCAATAATCTTACTGATTATTTGAAGGAACTTAAGTATGACGGCGGCTTCTTAACCTGGCAAGAAATGCTTTGTGAAGGCCCGACTATTGAAGATGTGGATTCTGACGCCTTTTTTAATCTCAGAAAGAAATTTTTATCTGGTTTCTATGACGTTGAAATTAATGAAGACAAGTTTAAAAAAGAATTGGATATTTTAAATCATACTGATCAATTTCAACAGATTGTACTATGGTTTGAATATGATTTATTTTGTCATATCAACTTATTGGGCATCATAAGTTTATTAAAACAAAAGAAGGTTCAACTCCCACTCTATTTGGTTTGTAGCGGAAGAGTAAAAGGGGAAAAAGATCTCAAAGGTTTAGCCGAATTAAAGCCCGAACAGCTTCATAGGCATTTTGAAAATAAGATTACGCTTTCTGAAGAGGATACAGATTTAATAAGTTCCTTATGGCGGATTTATTGCGGGAAGGATCATAATCTCTTTAAACCATTTATTGTGCAAAAGTCTTCTTTCCCATATTTATCCAGTTGTCTCAAAGCTCATTTACAACGGTTTCCTGATTCTGTAACCGGACTTTCAACTTTGGAAATGCACACACTTCACATGATATCGGATCAAAAAATAAAATCTAAACGTCATTTATTGGGTTATATTCTTAATTTTCAAGGATATTATGGCTTTAATGATCTTCAAATAAGTAAAATGATTGATACCCTCGCTCTTTTTTACATTGTAGAAGAAGATCAAATTATATTAAATATGAAAGGTCAGGAGGCAATTAAAAAGCAACACAACTTTTTGGATGAACTACAGACCTCTATGTCTTTTGGCGGCGTCAAAAAGATGAATTTTCAGTTTAGTAAAGTTCAAAACAAACTCATAAGAACAATTTAATGTCTATAAAAGCATCAGAACTTATTCTCAATCCAGATGGGAGTGTTTATCATTTAAATTTAAGACCTGAACACCTTGCCACAAATATCATAACCGTTGGTGATCCTGATCGTGTTGACACCGTGACACAACATTTTGACACCATAGAATTTCAAACTAGAAAAAGAGAATTCCATACCCAAACTGGTACCTATAAAGGCAAACGCATTACGGTTATCTCTACTGGAATTGGTACGGATAATATTGATATCGTTTTTAATGAATTGGATGCTTTAATAAACATCGATTTAGAAAAACGCGAAATCAAAAATAATCTAACTTCATTGGAAATTATCAGAATTGGAACCTCTGGCTCCATTCAAAAGGAAATACCTATTGATTCTATATTGATCAGTGATTACGCTGTAGGATTTGACAGTCTTTTACATTTTTATAAAAGTGAAGGCGTTCAAAATCCCGAAATATCAGAAGCTTTAGTAAAACACACCAATTGGAGTCCGTTGAAATCAAAACCATATGTAGTAAAATGTAATGAGGATTTATTCAAAAAATTTAGTTCAGAAAAAACTGTAAGAGGTTTTACTGCCACCAATGTTGGTTTTTATGGGCCCCAAGGCCGCGTTTTAAGACTTCCTATTCAAGACAATAATCTTAACGATAAATTGGCAAGCTTTAGTTATAATAACATGCCAATTACTAATCTTGAAATGGAGACGGCAGGTATTTATGGATTGTCGGCTCTTTTGGGACATAAGGCTTTGTCGATGAATGCGATTATCGCCAACCGGGCCACTGGAGAATTTACTAAGAATTCTGGCGGTATTGTTAATGAGTTGATTACATACACATTAAATAGGTTGGTGGAATAACTATAGTAAAGATTTAAAATTAAGGTTTAATACAATATATAAAACTCAACCGGATTGCCGTCGGCATTAAAAGGAAGGAAACTAAAAGATTCCCATCAACGGTGATATAAAATAATTTTTAATGAAGACAGTAAATATTGGTGGTGTACCAGAACATTTTAATTTGGCGTGGTATTTAACGCTTAAAAACGGTGAATATAAAACAGAAGACATTAATTTAAGATGGAAAGACTTTCCTGGTGGCACAGGTGCCATGAGCGAGGCGCTTCGGTCGGGAGAAATTGATATCGCTGTTATTTTAACCGAAGGAATTGTTAAGGCGATCGCCGAAGGAAATCCGAGTAAAATCGTTCAAACTTTTGTGGAAACGCCGCTTATCTGGGGAATTCATGTGGCAGATGGTTCTGAATTTAAATCTGTTGAAGATTTAAAAGGGAAACGTTGTGCGATCAGTCGCTATGGCTCAGGCTCTCATTTGATGGCCTATATTAATGCTGAGAATCACGGCTGGGATTTAGAAACCGATCTTAAGTTTGAAGTGATACAAGATTTAGATGGTGCCGTAAAAGCGTTAAGTAATGGCGATGCCGATTATTTTATGTGGGAAAAATTCATGACCAAGCCCATTGTAGACTCCGGAGTTTTCCGCCGAATCGCTAACTGTCCAACGCCATGGCCCTGTTTCGTAATTGCTGTAAGAAATGAATTCTTTGAAGCTCATGAAACTGTTGTAAAATCCATTTTAAAAGTCATCAATAACACCACTCTTGATTTTAAGGAAATCCCAAGTATTGATAGAATGATTGCCAATAGGTATCAACTACAATTAGAAGATGTCCAGGAATGGCTGACTTTAACAGAATGGTCACAAACTAATTTGGATGAGGCTACAGTTAAGAAAGTACAGCAGAAACTAATGAAGCTGGATATTCTATCAGAACAAAAACCTTATGCGGATATCGTTACCGTCATATAATTTGCGGTATATAATTTTAACTTTTCATTAAGTTTATGTACATCACCTGTTAAAATTGGTTGAAATTGGGTACATTTGTTGTTCCAAATCGCGTCATTCCATGATATAAATTAAAAAACATGATTACCAATATTACTTTAATTATTGCCTGTTTAGTTGTTCTGAATTTTCTCCTACTTATATTCAGCTGCAATAAAACTAAAAATAAAGAAAGTATTGAAGTCAAGTCGGTAAAACAAAATCCAGATTTAGTTACCAGTCAATTGGACGCTGATCAGCTTGCTGCAACTGGGAGTTAGTTTCGCTAAAACATTTATTCCCAAACCAATAGCCTCTATTGGCGCTCAGTGGCGACGGATGACCTGACGTAATAATAGTATGCTTGGAATCGTCAATAAATTTTGCTTTCTTTTTGGCCAAACCTCCCCAAAGTAAAAACACCACATCCTTCTTTTGCTCGCTAAGGGTTTTTATAACCTGATCGGTAAAAGTTTCCCAACCTCTCTTTTTATGGCTTCCGGCAATTCCGTCTCTAACCGTTAACGTTGCATTTAATAGAAGAACGCCTTGTTTTGCCCACGACTCTAGATTTCCAGATATTGGATAAGGTTTCTCTAAATCTGTTCCCAGTTCCTTAAAAATATTTTTAAGAGAAGGTGGATGCGCGAGACCCTCATTAACAGAAAAACATAAACCATTAGCCTGTCCAGCGCCATGATACGGGTCCTGACCGATAATGACGACTTTAACTTGATCAAACGCGCACCAATCAAAAGCATTGAAGATATCTTCCATTTTTGGATAACATACATGATTCAAATATTCTTGTTCCACGAAATAGACCAACTCTTTAAAATAAGGTTTATCAAACTCCGATTGTAGATGTTGCTGCCAATCTGGAGGCATCTTGATCTTCATAGATGTTCTATTTTCGATAAAAATAAGAGGATTTATGTAGGTGCTAAAATTTATATTCAGAAAGTTTAATTTTCCGTAAATTTGAAAGATATTAAAGATGACAAAAAAGAGAATGCATATTCAAGAGAAAACTTTAAAAGATATTGAATTTTACACGGTCTTAGACCAGATGTCTGACAACTGCCTGACTCATTTAGGGACTGAAAGAGCGTTAGGATCTTCGCCGTTTTCTAAAAAAGAGGATTTATTAATCGCTTTGCAGCTTACTAATGATTATTTGTCATCTTTTGAAAATGACAATAGAATTCCGAATCACGGTTTTGAGCCTATAACCAAGGAGATTCAACTTCTAAAAATTGAAAATTCATTTTTAGAAACTGGCAGTTTTAAAAAAATAAAGGCTATTTCCATTTCATGCAATGAGATCATCATTTTTTTAAACAAGTTTAAAGAGTATTACCCGAATCTTTTTGAGTTTTCTTCACTTATACCAGTTACCACTGAATTGATCCAGCAAATTGATACCATTATTGATCGTTTTGGAGACGTTAAGGACAATGCTTCCCCCACACTTTTAAATCTCAGACAAGAAATAAATGCAGTAAGAGGTAAAATTAACCAAAGTTTTGTGTCTGCCTTAAACTCCTACAGTGCTATGGATTATCTGGATGATATTAGAGAATCTGTAGTTGAAAATAAGCGCGTTCTGGCAGTAAAAGCAATGTATCGACGTAAGGTAAAAGGTAGTATTTTAGGAGGAAGTAAAACAGGAAGTATTGTTTATGTTGAACCAGAAGCCACTTTTAGATACACGCGTGAACTCAATAATTTGGTTTTTGAAGAAACGGAAGAAGTAACCAGAATATTAAAGCAGCTTACCAATTATACGCGATCATTTCAAAGTTTACTAAAGGAGTATCAAGAGTTTTTAACGGAATTGGACGTAATTTACGCAAAAGCCAAATATGCGGAATCCATTAATGCGATTTTACCGGAGATTACTGAAAATGGAGAATATGTTCTGAAAGACGCCATCCATCCTTTGCTTTATATTTCCAATCAAAAGAAAAACATAAAAACCTTTTCACAGTCTATCGAACTGCATCCAGAAAATCGAATAATTGTGATTTCTGGACCCAATGCAGGAGGAAAAAGTATCACTTTAAAAACCGTGGGTTTATTACAAGTGATGTTGCAAAGTGGACTTTTGATTCCCGTGCATGTTCGGAGCAAAGTTTGTCTATTTGATCGAATATTAACTGATATTGGCGATAATCAATCGATTGAAAACCATTTAAGCACATATAGTTATCGATTAAAACAGATGAATTATTTCTTAAAGAAGTGTAATAAGCATACTTTATTTTTAATTGACGAATTTGGAACTGGAAGTGACCCTGAATTAGGCGGTGCTTTGGCGGAAACTTTTTTGGAGGAATTTTACCATCGCGAAGCCTACGGGATTATAACAACCCACTACTCCAACCTGAAAGTTTTGGCCAATGAGTTGCCGTTTATGCAAAACGCCAATATGATGTTTGATGAAAAAAGTTTAGAGCCGATGTTTAAACTTGCTTTGGGTCAAGCCGGAAGTTCATTTACTTTTGAAGTGGCACTTAAAAATGGAATTCCGTTCAGTCTGATCAATCGTGCGAAAAAGAAAATAGAACGCGGAAAAGTTAGGTTTGATGCGACCATTGCAAAATTACAAAAGGAACGTTCGAAGCTTGAAAAAACGGAGCGTTCACTTAAAGTCAATGAACAGAAAAAATTAAGTGAAGCTGAGAAGCTTGAAGAAATCAATCAGAAAATCCAAAAAAAATTAGAAAGCTATCAAGAGTTGTATGACAGTAACCAACGATTGATTTATTTGGGACAAAAAATGAATGATTTGTCAGAACGTTATTTTGATAACCATCAAAAAAATGAACTTATGGCAGAGTTGTTTAAAGTAGTTCAGATTGAAAACTCAAAACGAAAAAAAGTTTCTCCTAAAATTAAAAAGGTTCAGAAAGCTAAAGAACAAAAAGTAGTTGAAGAGGCCGAGAAAACAGTCGAGGTCATTAGACAGAAAAAGAAAGCAGCCAAAATAAAAGTGGACGCAGCGCCAAAACCAAATCCAATTTTTAAGATTGGCGATCGAGTTCGATTGCTAGAAGGTAAAGCGGTTGGCAGTATTGATAAGCTCGAAAAAAATAAGGCAGTGATCAACTATGGTATGTTTACAACTAATGTTAGTGTAGAGCAGCTGGAGTTGGTTGAAAGGGTAAAATAGTTGGCAGTTTTCAGTTTTCAGTCTTCAGTGTTCAGAAATCTGTCATCATCAGTCAAATAAATAAATTTAAAAGATAAAATGCTATGTCCATAAATTTGGAAAAGAACAAACAATTAATCCTCTTTGACGGGGTCTGCAACCTTTGTGAAGCGTCTGTTCAATATGTGATCAAGCATGACAAGGACGATGTGTTTCGTTATACCGCCTTGCAAAATGATGTGGGACAACAAGTCTTAAAGGACTTCAATATCGATAGATCAAAAATGGACTCTATTCTGCTTTACACACCCGAAAAGGGCATTTCCTATAAATCTACAGCGGCATTAAAAATCGCTTCAAAGCTAGGTTTTCCACGCAATCTGATGGTCGTATTTTTGATCGTTCCTGCTTTTATCAGAAATTGGGTTTATGATTACATTGCCAGAAATAGATACAAATGGTATGGTCAGAAAGAAGAATGTATGATTCCTACACCAGAATTAAAATCCAGATTTCTATAAAACAGATATTTTATAACACATAAAAAGTCCTTAAAAAGGACTTTTTATGTGAGTAAATAATTTCAAATTTAGAGCTATCGCTTTTTACAGGGTTGCCAATCGGCTATTATAAAGATAATCACCGTACATGCTCTTATAATAAACTTTACGTTCAATCGCTTCGATAACAGGCGTTGCGAAATCGGCGTCATACATTTGCCCCATCACATTTAATCCACCAGGACTAAATACATTAATTTCCATCAATTTAGAACCTACAATATCAATTCCAACCAAAAACATACCATCCTGAACCAATTTTGGTCTTACAATATCGGCTAGCTCCATGATTTGATCTGTCATTTTCACTTTTTCAGGCTTCCCTCCGGCATGAATATTACTTCTAATATCTCCTGAAGCGTTGACGCGTTGCATTAAAGCATATTGCCCGTTGACCTGTAAAGGTTCACCATTCATTAAGAATAATCGTGTGTCGCCCCCTGTGGCCTCGGTCAAATACTCTTGTGCAATGACAAAACCATCACGGCAAATTGCGTCAATAGTTTGTGACAAGTTATGTTCATTTTTCTTATCCATCATAAACACATTCGTTCCTCCCGAACCTTGTAAGGGTTTCAAAATCATTTTTTGTTTTTGTTGCTTAAAAAACTCCTTAATTTCGTTATGATCTCTAGTAATTATCGTTTTTGGACGAAGAATTTCAGGGAAATGTTGGAAATACATTTTGTTGACAGCGCCCGCTAAACTACTTGGATGATTCAATACAAGCACGCCGTTGCTCATTGCAATTTCTCCAAAAATAAAGGCTGCGTTATAGGCCCAATCACGCTCATTGATTTCATCGGCTGGATTATTTCTTAAAAATAAAACATCCAGATCTTGTGACGATACATTGACAAACTCTTCTTTTTGAACGGCTTTAAAATAGGTTTCCTCACCCTTAAAAACGCGATCATTGATGGTTTTACAGCGCACCGAAAGATGACCTTTGGAAGCGTAAGACAGTTCGCCAACGCCAATAAAAAACACCTCGTGCCCTCTTTTATAGGCAGCATATCCTAATGCAGGCGTTGTGTAATTCCACTTTTCAGTGGCATGATCATTTATTATAAATCCTATTTTCATTTTATCTATATTTATTTTACAAGTTCCAATATATTAATCCCCTTCCTTAACTTTTTTAAGCGTTCCTTTACCTCATTACGTTCTAAAAAACTAGGCAATATGGGTTGTTTTAGCACTTTTCTATATAGCAATTCTTCAATCAAATTTATGTGGGTAATATTGAACTTACCAGTGTAAAGCGGTTCCAGTTGGCCTCCATTTTTTAAGTATTTCAATAAGTCCATAAGACCAGCAAGATAGACGGCATCTTTGGTAAGTCCGCCGCCTCTATAAACCCGCATGCAAATATAATAAGCGACCCGATTCGGAAAAGCATAAGAATTTCTGAGCAGGTTAAAAGTTTCTATAAAGCTTGCGTTGTCAACCATGGATTGCACGGCAATAACTCTTCCCGCCAAAAGCCGGAGACGATTTACGGTCAGTCCTCCCACCAAGTATTCAGCAATAACGGCAAGTCCTTCCTGTAACTGATCATAACCTTCAAAACCTTCATACATCTGTTTTAAAGGTTGGCTTTTACCATTACAGTAAGTCAATATATGGGTGCCAATTTCGTGTTGTATCAAAGCATCACATCTATTAGAATCCAAATCCATTTCATTGTTTATCAGCAATTTTGATTTGGAAACCATAATTCCGGCAACGTCATCCCTGACTTCTATACCAAGATCTAAATCTGGAAATTTTTCGGAATAGTAATCTATTTCTACTTGTGCATGTTTAGCAAATTCTGTCGAATTGAATCTCTTGGAAGGTTTAATCACCTCGGCTCTGGAATAAGTTCTTAGAATTTTTTTTGCGGTTTGCAGAACATCTTCTTGGATAACGCCGTAAAGACTTTCTCCGATAAATTTGAAGTTGTCCGTACCACGTTCTTCAAGCATGATGAGCTGTTTCTCTATTTCGAGTCGCTTTCCTCTTAATATAAAGGCAATTGTGGGATCTTCAACAAGGTCAATAGGAATATTAAAAAGCCTGCGTTTTTCCAATTCTGGATCTATCGAAATGAGCCTGTATTTAAAGGATGGTGTGTTATTAAACCCTGATTCTTCAAATTTCTCCCATTCTTCATTACTATTGACGGGTGTTACTCTTAATAAAAATGACATACGCTCACTAATTTCAGCGATTTTTGTATCCGAAGAAATAGTGATGGCGTCAATATGAGTTTTGCCCAGCATCAAGAAATTTTCAAAAGCATCTGTAGTTTGAACCCTGATAAATTCATAGACTGCTCTTTTTATAGTTTCAGAGAAAATGGTATAGAATTCTCTAAAAAACAGTGAATAGAGTTCCTTGGTTTCAGGGTTTTGATAAACTCCAGGAATTGAAATCCCAATAACCAATGTTCCCGATTTTTTAGAGGTATTGATATCTAATAATGGCGCAAGATGTTTTGGATGCCTAAATTCTGTGTGAATAACTTTAATACTGACGATGGATAACGCTTTTATAACTTCGCTGAAGCCTTCCTTCAAAGCATTTATAGTTTCCGCGGACTTATCTTTTGGACCGTAAATTTGAAATTGGTTTTTCAGATTTTCCTTATCGGGCCAAACTTCTAGAATCAGAAAGGTTTGAAATTTTTCAGAAGTAATCAATCTTATAGCTTCCAAAAGATGCGAAATATCAAGGCTTTCTTCAACAATCAAATAAGAGGCCTGGGTCTTAAGAAGTCTTGAAAAATAAACATCTGGTTCCTTATATCTATAAATACATATAAATGGGAGCACTTTATCAATATGTAACAAACCTTTTTTCGGCAATTCAGCATTTACCGGGGTTTCTTCCCTTAGATTTTCGCAAATTGATTGAACCAATTCTGCGTCTATTTCGTGTTCTTTAATCATTTAGAGAGAATATATATTGTAAAAATTTAAGGCATGCTCCTTCAATTGTTTTTTTAAACCTTTTTCAATAGCTGAAACTACTTCGGGATAATGCACTTGTCGTTCTTCATCACAATAAATCTTAGCTACTTCGGTGGCGAGAACTAAAGTGTTATTAAAATTATTGGTAATAAATTTCAAAAAATAGCCATTGCCTTGAAAGGTGTCGTTCACTTTAGCAGTAGTCGGAATGTTGTTGGGTAATTTAATTTTTGATAATTTTTCCCTCCAGGCTTCAACGGCATTTTCAAAACGCTTGTTGTCGATGTTAGATGTACCTAAATTCCAAGTGGGCACTTCCCTGTCCCAGCGTTTCCAATTATAGCTATGCATATCATAGATAATACAACAGCCGAATTTGAGTTCCAAGGTTTTTATCAAAGTAAAAACTACTTTATAAAAATTTTGATGTTTTTCAAGACTTTTTGATTTCTCTTCATCTGTCAACGGTTCTTTCCAAAGTTGCTTTCCCCAAGCATCTTCATATATGGCATTCTCCGGTTCTCTATTCAAATCATATTCAAAACGAGAGTCCAAGCCAGAAATGACAATAGGGTGCGATTTTACCATATTTATAGTCATTGGATCTTCCTCATACCAGCGTTCGTATTCGGTATGCAGACATTTGGGCCATAATTCCTTTCGAAATTGATGTCCGTTATGAACCGCAGCGCAAGCATAAGGCACATAATCGGCAATTTTTATGATAAACGAATAATCGGAAGCTACTGCATGAAACAATTTTTGGGCTTCTATTTTTGAAATAATGTCGTCAATTGATAATTTCTGCATGAGCTCTAATTTGAAATTTGAAATAGTTTTAGTGTCTTCTTTTATCAAATAAAAATAGGATTGCTAACAAAACTATAGAATTATGTTTTGTAAAGTCTATTTGAAATTATAAAAAATCGTTAATAATCGATTTGGTATCATCAAATTGTTGTTTCACGATCAAGTTATTAAATCATTTTAAAATGACCTGCCTTATTTTTTCGAATATCTTTGCAAGCTTATTAAAAACCGTTTTCAATGAACTCAAAATATTATATCGCAGTAATTACGGCCTTTACAATATGGGGGTTTTTTAGTGTGGTACTGAAGTCGCTTGATGCTTTTTCGGCATTTGATATCTTGAGTTATCGGACATTGGGTTCTTTAGCGATCATGCTTTTTGTGTCATTGTTGCTGCGCCCTAAAACTTTAAAATCTAATATAAAGACGTTTAAAAGTCTGGGGAATAATGTCAAAAAACGCATTATTATCATCAATATCCTTAGCGGTTTATTTTTGGCGCTCAATTGGTACATTTATATTTATGTCATGAACAATGTGAGCGTGAGCGCCACCTCACTGGCCTATTTGATCTGTCCTATATTAACGATGGTCTTAGCTTATTTGATTCTGAAAGAAAAGCTTTTTAAATTACAATGGGTAGCTGTCCTATTAAGTGGTTTAGCGTGTCTACTGCTTTCTTTAGGAAATATTACTGATTTATTTTATAGTATGATCATTGCGTTTACCTACGCGTTTTATTTAGTCTTACAGAGAAAGAATCATGAGATTGACCGGTTTCTAGTGTTGACTATTCAGGTGTTTTTTGCGGTCATCTTTTTATTACCATTTATTGTCACGTACGACTCACCTAATGAAAAAACGCCCTTCTTTTATGGAATGTTAGTCCTGATTGCAGTAGTTTTTACTATCATTCCTATGTATCTTAATATTTATGCCTTAAAGGGATTAAACTCTGCGGTAGTTGGTGTCTTCATTTATCTCAACCCGCTGATTAATTTCGTTTTCGCTATTTTCTATTTTAAGGAAAAAGTAAATATGCTCGAAGCCATTTGTTATCTTCTCATTTTGATATCCATTTTTGTTTTCAACTTTTCAGTGATAAAAAACAGGATCAATAGAAGGCGCGCGGCACATATTTAAGATTAAAAAATTTAGATTGAAACTAGTTTGCAGAAAGGATTATAAGGAGTATAATCGTAGAAAGGAGATGCTATCTATGTTGAAAAAGCTCTATCATCCGTGCAAGGGCCATCAAAAAAGGAAATATTTGCTTGATATTTCAGCTATTCCCGAGTTTATGCGCAAGTTGTTCTGCCGGAACCGCATAAAGAGTTCATTTGATCTATAGCTGAACCGCGCTGTTCAAGCCATACTGTAATTCATCAACATTATTCAGGTAAATACAATCAATTAATGGAGTAAAAGGCGAGTTTATCGTCATTTTAATAGCGTCTCTTCTCAAGCCTAATCTTGGCTCATCGTCATTAGATGAAAACTGATTTGAGATTTAGTCTTTATCCCCATAAGTAATGTCATTAACCTTTTTCTAAAATTCCTGCAGAAATTCTATACTTTTCAATACAAATTTGATTGGACTCTGATAAAAACGAGAATAGTCCAACGTGAGAGCATTGCCATTCAAATGCTAAGAATATTATTTAAGAATCCAGATCAAAAGTTTCGGTTGGATCTTTGTTGCCATGATAATCCATCATGTTTTCGCCATCGGCAATAATGCAACAAACGGTAGCATCACCAGTAACGTTAACCACTGTTCTAAACATATCTAGAATGCGATCTACTGGGAAAATAATAGCGATCCAAGCAGGATTAAGTCCTACGGAATCCAATACAATAATCAACATTACCAAACCAGCACTAGGAACTGCTGCTGATCCAATGGAAGCCAAGGTGGTGGTCATGACAACCGTTAATTGCTGTCCAATGGTCAAATCAATCATATGTAATTGAGCTAAAAAGATAACTGCGACGGCTTGATAAAGACTGGTGCCATCCATATTTACCGTAGCCCCGATAGGCAACACAAAACTGCTAATTTTTTTGTCAACACCAAGATTTTGTTCTACACATTCCATGGTTACCGGAAGTGTTGCAGCACTACTTGAGGTTGAAAAGGCTAAGGTTTGCGCAGGGCTCATTGCTTTAAAGAATCCGGAATATGGCATTTTCTTAACAAACACCTTCAAGATGCCGGGATAGGTTATGAAAATCATGGTCAAAAGTCCTGTGAGAACTGTTAATGAGTACCAACTTAATCCTTTAAATATTTCCACGACTTTGCCGATATCATCGCCAGCCATTTTACTTACAACACCGGCTAATAATGCAAAAACGAAAAACGGTGCAGCTTGCATTACGATATCTACCATCTTAAGAAAAACTTCATTGATGCCATCTACAAGTTTCAGAACTGGTGCTGATTTTTCGTCCGGGATGAACAGTAGACAAACGCCGAAGAAAATCGCAAAAAATATAATCTGTAACATTAGCCCGTTGCTGGATAATGCATAGAAAAAGTTATCTGGAACGATATCAACCAATGGTTGTAATGGCGTTGATTCCTTACGCTTATTTGCTGTATCCACTTTATCCGAAACAGAAACTTCTTTTAAATCTTGCTTGGTCAAATCAGAAATGACTTGTGCCCGTTCAAAAAATGCTGGATCTTTTAAATAATTGATCCCATCTTTAATTTCGTAACCTTGAGAACCTGCCCAAATCTCGTAATTGATACGGTTGTCTATGCGGCTTTGTTCGTCTATAAGTTTTCCTGGTTTTATAGTATTAACTAAAATCAATCCTAGAGAAATTGCGAAGATTGTTGTTACCATATAAAGGAGCAATGTCTTACCTCCCATCCTTCCTAAACTAGATGGGTCTCCAATATTAGCAACACCACCAATTATAGAAAATAACACTAAAGGAACGGCAATAAGTTTCAATAAATTGATGAAAATAGTGCCAAATGGATCAATCCAGTTGATGGTGAATGCACTCCAACCCATATAACTGGAGGTTAGCGCCCAAATAATACCAAGCACCATGCCTATGATGATTTTCCAATGTAATGCTAATTTTTTCATAAGCGGTAAATTCCTGCGAAGGCAGGAATCTTTATTTATAAATTGAAATTTTTTTTTAAACTTTTATGTTCGCCTTATCCGAGTTTATCCTATTTCACAAGGAGACTTCTGCTTTCGCAGAAATACAGCTGTTTATTCTTGAGATTCCTGTTTGCGCAGGAGTGTGTAATCGGCTAAAACTAATGCTGCCATAGCTTCCACGATAGGAATGGCTCTTGGCACTACACAAGGGTCATGACGTCCTTTTCCCTGCATTTCTACAATATCGCCTTTATTATCGAGAGTATTTTGCTTTTGAATGATGGTGGCTACGGGTTTGAAAGCAACCCTGAAATAAATATCCATGCCATTACTGATACCCCCTTGAATACCTCCTGATAAATTGGTTTTCGTGCTTCCGTCTTCATTGAATTGATCGTTATGTTCACTGCCTTTCATTTTAGCACCACAAAATCCGCTGCCATATTCAAAGCCTTTCACAGCGTTAATGGATAGCATGGCTTTACCGAGTTCGGCATGTAGTTTATCAAAGACAGGTTCACCCAATCCGACAGGAAGGTTTTGAATCACGCAGGTCACTGTTCCACCGATGGTATCGCCTTGTTTTCTAATCTCGCGTATTTTTTCAATCATCTGATTTGCAATAGATTCATCAGGGCAACGTACAGTGTTACTTTCAATTAACGAAAAATCCAAGTCTTGATAAGGTTTGTCTAAAAAGAGGTCTCCAACGGAAGAAGTAAACGCATGTATTTTAACATTTTTCAGCATCTGTTTTGCAATGGCTCCTGCTACGACTCTGCTTGCAGTTTCGCGTGCTGAACTTCGACCGCCGCCTCTATAATCGCGCACCCCGTATTTTTTGTCGTAAGTGTAATCAGCGTGACTTGGGCGGTAAACATCTTTTATATGCGAATAATCATTTGATTTGTGATCGGTGTTTTTGATGATAAAACCTATGGGTGTGCCTGTAGTCTGGCCTTCAAAAATACCAGAGAGAAATTCAACCACATCCGATTCCTTACGTTGGGTAACGATATCAGACTGCCCTGGTTTTCGACGGTCCATTTCGAATTGAATGGCTTCAAAATCTAATTGTATTCCTGATGGACACCCATCAATAATACCTCCAATTGCAACACCGTGAGACTCACCAAAAGTTGTGAGTTTGAATAATTTTCCGAAGGAATTTCCTGCCATAAATGTAATTTTATGCTAATATAATTGTATTCTAATAGAAACAAAAAAATAGAATCCTAAAAGAATTGCTGTATTTTGAGGGCGTAAGATAACAATATTTATAAATACCCTATTCGTCTTGTGCTAATTGCTTAGAATTAACACGTTCCTGTATTTTTTAAAATTAAATAGGCACTTTGATTAGAATACGGCGCTAAGTTCACTTTAATTTAAAAGTTGTTGGAATTAAAACCCTTGTCATAAAAGCGCCTGTCTCAAAATCGTAACCGGGTGTAAGGCGTCTTTTTGCGTACCATCTTTAATTTGATGCCTACAGCTCGTGCCATTGGCAGAAATGACCGTTGATTCAGGAGCTCTTCTGACTGCTGGAAACAAAGTCTGCTCCCCTATTTGCATGCTTACCTCATAGTGCTCCTTCTCGTAGCCAAAACTCCCTGCCATGCCACAACATCCACTAGGTATAATCGTAACTGTATAATTCTCGGGTAAATTCAATACTTTAAAACTCGACAACTGGTTACGCAAAGCTTTTTGATGACAGTGACCATGAAATTTTATGGTTTTGGATTCCTTAGTAAATTGCGAGGCTTTGATATGTCCCAAATTAATTTCCTGCAGAATAAATTCTTCAATTAACAAGGTGTGTTTTGCAATATTTTGCGCAGAAATTTTGTCATCGGCCAATTTTGGATACTCGTCTGAAAAGCTTAAAATGGCAGAAGGCTCAATTCCGACTAAAGGTGTTTCTGCAGAAATCAAATCTTTGAAAATATGGACATTTTCATTGGCTACTTTTTTAGCTTGTTCAAGAAGTCCTTTAGATATAAACGAGCGACCCGATTCCGAATGGGCAACAAACTTTATTTCATAATTTAACCCAATTAATAGTGCAATCGCATCCTGACCTATTGCAGTGTCCAAGTGATTGGTAAATTCGTCATTAAAGAAGTATATTGTTTTAATAAATTTAATCTTAACTAGTTCATTTTGAAAGTCTTTAATATGTTTATCTAAACTTTTAATTGAAACTAAGGGTAAGGTTCGTTCTTTAGCAATTTGAAAGGTATTTTTTAATAGATAGGACGTCAGTGTATTGGTAAAGAAAAATTTTGAAAGATTTGGAAACCTGCCTGCAAATTTGTTTAAGTCATTATTATAAGCAAATAACTTTGTTCTTAAAGTGATGCCATTCGCCTTCTGATATTGGTATTGAAACTCAGCTTTCAAAGTAGCTACATCCACACTACTTGGGCATTCGCTGGCGCACGCTTTGCAGCTCAAACACAAGTCGAAAACGTCTTTCAATTCTTGGTGATCAAACTTATTTGCCTTTTCTGAGTTCGTCAAAAACTCACGCAACGCGTTTGCTCTGGCACGTGTGGTGTCCTTTTCATTTCGGGTTGCTCGGTAGCTTGGACACATGGTGCCGCCAAATTCTGGTAGTTTTCGACAATCCCCAGAGCCATTGCATTTTTCAGCTTCTTTTAATATTCCCAATGAGGCTGAAAAGTCTAATAAAGTTTCAATTTCGGGTTCTACCCTATCCGGTTGATAGCGCAGGTTTTCATCCATGGGATAGGCATCCACAATTTTTCCAGGGTTAAAAATGGTATGAGGATCAAAAGCTTTTTTTATCCGTTTCAGCAATTGATAATTTTCTTCACCAATCATCAACGGAATAAACTCTGCTCGCACAATCCCGTCGCCGTGTTCGCCGCTCATGGAGCCTCGGTATTTTTTCACCAAATGAGCAACATCTGTGGTTATTTGTCTAAACAATGCGACATCTTCACTTTTTTTAAGATTGAGAATGGGTCTTAGATGCAACTCACCCGCACCGGCATGCGCGTAATAAATGGCTTCTTGTTTATGACTATGCATCAATTGCGTGAATTCTGAAATATAGTTTGCCAAATCAGGTAATGCTACCGCCGTGTCTTCAATACAGGCTGCAGATTTATTATCGCCAATCATATTTCCTAAAAGTCCTAGTCCAGCTTTTCTTAGTTCGACTGCTTTTTCAATATCTGATCCAATGAGCACAGGATACGCATAACTTAATCCAGAATTTTGAATGGCTTTAACCAGTTCTTCTGTCTTTTCCTGGACTTCCCCAAAGGATTCTGCCCTGACCTCACACATTAAAATAGCTTTAGGGTCGTCAATAATAAAGGTTCTGTTTTCTGCTTGGGTTTTGTTGTGTTTGGTACAATCTAAAATAGTTTTGTCCATCATTTCGCAAGTATATAGATTGTGCTGCATGGTCAATTCGACACTTTGCATACATTTTTCTATACTGTCAAAATGTGCAGTTACCATCATGCTTTCACTTGGTGGCAATATGTCCAATTGCAACGTTATTTCGGTCGTAAAAGCTAAAGTACCTTCGCTTCCCGATAATAGTTTACACATATTGAATGGTTGGAATGCTTCAGTGAACACTTCACTTTTTAAGAGCTCGTCAATGGCATAACCTGTATTTCTTCTGTGAATTTCAGGTTTTGGGAAGTTGGCAATGATTCGATTTTGAACGTCTTCTGGATGCAGTTCCTCATATAATGTTTTATAAATATGTCCTTCTAACGATTCTTCTTTTATTTTCTGAAGAAATGCTTGCGGCGTTACGTCTTTAAAAACAACTTCACTCCCGTCACTTAGCAAAGTTTTCATTTTTAACACTTTATCCCTAGTCACACCATATTGAATGGAAGTCGTGCCTGATGAATTATTTCCCACCATGCCACCAATCATACAGCGGTTTGAAGTAGACGTATTGGGGCCAAAAAATAGTCCGAAAGGTTTTAGGTAATTATTGAGTTCATCACGAACAACACCAGGTTGAACAGTTGCCGTTTTTGCTTTCTCATCGATACTTATAATCTCAGTAAAGTATTTGGAAACATCCACAACAATGCCTTCGCCCACGCATTGACCTGCTAATGATGTACCAGCAGTACGCGGAATTAAAGAAGATTTATTTGCTCGCGCAAAATGAATGAGCAATTTTAAATCGCGAATGGTCTTAGGATAAGCTACGGCGAAAGGCAATTTTCTATATACAGATGCATCGGTAGCATATAACGATTTCATTAAATCATCTGTAAAAAATTCTCCTTTTAGCTGGCTTTTAAGACTTTGTACTTCTTTATTCAAACTATTGATCATTTTCAGGGATGTGCTTCTTAAAATTTTCTAATAAGAAGCTAAATTTAGAGGTTATTTTGCTAATTTTAACATAAAGTTAGCGAGATATTTGCTCGTCATTCTGATTACAAGATGTATTTTTGTTAAAACTTATTAACTTTAAAAATCAAATTATGAAAAAAATATTTTTAATTGCAATTGCTTTTGTAGGAAGCACAATGGTCATGAATGCACAGGACATTTCTGATAACGCCATCGGATTGCGTATAGGAGATAGTGACGGATTCGGCGCTGAAGTTTCTTATCAACGTGCACTTGGGTCGAATAACCGTTTAGAATTAGATTTGGGACTTCGTAGTGGAAGTAACTATGATGGTTTTAAACTTGCTGGTATTTACCAATGGGTTTGGAACATTGATGGTGGTTTCAATTGGTATGCTGGTCCTGGTGCTGGTCTTGCTAGCTATGGCTATAAATATAATGATAGTAACAATAGAAAGGTTAAAGATAATCAAACCTTTGTTTTTATCGCTGGAGATATAGGAATTGAATACGTTTTTGACATTCCATTAATGTTATCACTGGATTTCAGACCAGAGCTTGGTTTTGGAAATAGTGATTATGATAATGACGATTTAGGTTTTGATATTGCATTAGGTATTAGATATAGATTCTAATAAAAACATTCTTTTAAACAGAAGACAAAAGGAAAACCATCATTATTTGACATAATGGTGGTTTTTTTATGCCATTTTTTATGTCTTTTTTGTGTGCATTTGACGGTAATCGGTTGGTGTCATTCTAAATTCTTCCTTAAATATTTTAGAGAAATAACTACGGCTGGTCAATCCGACTTTATATACAATTTCCGAAATATTAAAATTGGCACTCTTTAGCAACTGTGCTGCAAGATTCAAGCGGACATTATTTATATAGGTGTTGACAGTAACATTATAAAGTACTTTAAAGCCTTCCTGGAGTTTTGTTTCGGACAGTCCAACTGCCTTACAAATGTCATCAATGGAATTAGTGCGTTCAATGTTTTGTTGAATAAATTGGACGGCATCCTTTACCTTGGATACTTCATATTGCCTTAAAACATGCCTGTTGTCTTCATTGTTTAAATCATCTTGATATTGTACAATTTGATTTCCCAGCAACTGGTATCCGCAGCTAATCATGAAAATGGTTCTTAAAAAATCGTCATCATCAAAATTTTTAATCTGTTCGAAAACTTCGGCCAGCGCCAGACTGTAATAGCCCTCATAATAAAAACTTTGTTTCGCTAAAACATCGCCAAAGACATCATTCAGATCAGATTTAATGAGATCTGCTGAACATTCATCATAAAGCATGAAGCGCTCTCGGTCCATTTCCAAACTATAAAGAGTAACGTCTTCGTTTTTTTTGAAGTTGATGACATGTCCGTTATAATCTTGGCTGGCTACGATAGCTTGCTGATATTCCTGTAAGTCGTGATGTTTTTGTTCATTTGAGAAGCGATGATAAAAGTGCCCTTTGGTGCAGTAAAGAAATTTCAAAGGATGAGTAAAGTCTTTTACAAACTGAATTTCAACATCCATTTTAAAATTGCAATGATATTGGATAATGCCGAGCCCAGATTCCAGCATCATGGCTTTAATATAGCCGTTTCCAATATCGCCTGAAAGCTCCACAAGATATTCTCTACACCTCAGTTGAAAAGGCAATTGAAAGGCTTCAGCTAGATCTTTAATTACTTGGTCTACCGGTAATGAGTTAATTTTAATAATTATCATGCGATGTGATGTTTAAGCACCCCGCATTTTTATGTAGGCAGAGTAATTAAATATAAAACTATTTTATGAATTCACAATTTTTTAAGGTTTCAGCATAAATGGCTTCATACTGAGGCACCACATTCTCGATCGCAAATTTCGCAGATTCTTTAGTGGCATTATGTTTAAAGGTTTTAAGCCTTTCTTCATCACTCAAAATATATATTGCGTTTTTTGTCATGTCTTCTACATCATGGACATTACTTAAAAAGCCTGAGACGCCTTCGATATTCACTTCAGGAATTCCCCCAGTATTACTTGAAATAACAGGGACGCCTGATGCCATTGCTTCTAGTGCGGCCAGACCAAAACTTTCAGTCTCTGAGGGCAATAAAAACAAATCGCTAAAGCAAAGAATTTTATCTATTTCATGACTATTACCAAAAAAGACCACCTTATCTAAAATTCCGAGTTTTTTACACAAACGTTCTGCTGCGGCTTTCTCCGGACCTTCACCTACCATCATTAACTTAGCTGGTAGTTCCTTTTGAATATTATAGAAAACCTTGATCACATCAGGAATCTGCTTCACTTTACGGAAGTTGCTAATATGCGTGATAATTTTTTCATTTTCTGAAGCCATTATCCACCGTTGACAGTCATCAAAATGTGTGATGTGTCGACTAAAATCAATAAAATTGGGCACGACATTGATTTCTCTTTTAATGTCGAATAAACGAATGGTATCATCTTTCAGACTTTGGGACACCGAGGTGACCGCATCCGATTTGTTAATGCTAAAGCTAACAGCCGTTTTGTAATAAGGATGACTTCCGACCAAAGTAATGTCAGTACCGTGTAGGGTGGTCACGATGGGAACATAAATACCTTCTTCCTGTAACATTTCTCTGGCCATATATGCAGCGTAAGCATGCGGTATAGCATAATGCACGTGCAAAAGTTCGATGCCGTGAAGCTTTACCATATCTACAAGTTTGCTTGATAACGCCAATTCATAGGGTTGATATAAAAACAATGGATATTCTGGTACGGTAACTTCATGGTAATGTATATTGTTGCCCAACAGATCCAATCGGACTGGCTGACTATACGTTATAAAGTGAATTTCATGACCCCGTTTAGATAATGCCAAACCTAACTCCGTTGCCACTACACCACTACCACCAAATGTTGGGTAACATACAATTCCTATTTTCATCTTTTATGTTTTTTACTTAAAATGCCCAAAACTGTAAGTGATTAAGGCACGTATCGCTTTATAAATCTATCTACTTAATGATCGCTTCATAAATTAAGCGTTGAATTTCAGTTCTAATTCCTTCCTTCTGCAAAATATTCTTACCTTCATTAGGGTAAGTACGATTGGATAAAAAGACGTAAACTATTTCTTCTTGAGGGTCAGCCCAAGCATAAGTGCCAGTAAAGCCTGAATGGCCAAAACTAGACAAGGACACACAGCCACAAGTTGGTCCATTCTTACTTCCAGATTGTGGTTTGTCAAAACCAATGCCTCTTCTTACGCCACTGCCGCAATAATAGCAGAAGTTAAATTTTTCTATAGTTTCTGTTTTGAAATAACGTTTGCCTCCGTAATATCCCTTTTGAAGATACATTTGCATAATTTTAGCAACGTCATTGGCGTTACTAAAAATTCCTGCATGACCTCCTACCCCGTTCTGCATCGCTGCACCCATATCATGAACATAGCCTTGAATGCTTTGATATCGGTAATAGTTGTCTATTTCAGTAGGCACCAATTGTGAGTTACTAAAAATGGCAGCTGGGTTATAAGTGGTATGATTGGCCCCTAAGGATTGGTAAAAATGTTCCTGAACTAATTCATCCAAGCCTTTGCCATAATGTTTTTCAATATATTTTTTAAGGATGAAATAGGGGAAATCACTATACTTATAAGTCAAGTTTGGTAGTAACTCAGAATCCCTAATGATTTTTTGAATGGTGTCAGGGTAATCATCTCTTAAATAGACTTCATCAGCTACTTTAACAGTAAATCCAGGAGATGAAACTCTTCTGTAATACTTTTGGTCTGGTTTTTTGGCAGCGTCCAAAGTGGCGGTATAAAATGGAATCCACGGTTTTAATCTGGCATAATGCGATAGCATTTGCTTTAAAGTAATATTCTTTTTATTGGATTCTTTATAGCTTGGTAATATTTGGCCAAGTTTAGTATCTAAAGTAACAATACCTTTTTCTTCCAACTCCATCAGTAACGGCAAGGTTGCCAATATTTTGGTGAGAGAAGCCACATCAAACATAGCGTCCAAATCAACTTTCTCTTTGCCTTCATAAGTGTGTTTTCCAAAGGCTTTGTTATAGATGACTTTACCTTTTCGAGCAACTAAAATCTGTAGGCCGGGTGCTGCTTTACGATCTATGGTAATTTTGGCCATAGAATCCAACTTTTTCAAAATATTTGAGTTCATACCAACCGATTCGGGAAGACCATAACTCAACGATTGAATACCATTATAAATAAAGCCGTCGCCCACCTTAAAATGTTCTCCCGTAGAAACTGGTAAAGTCCCTTTGGCAGGAATAGCGCCAAATATAAGTTGTGCAGATTTACGCATGGAAATTTCACTATTTTGGTAACTTACGATGATACCTTCAATGTTTTCAATGGAGTGTAAATCAATCAGGGCATAAGGTCGCGCAAAAATATCTAAAATGACGGTATTGGTCCGTGCCATTTCATAAAGCCAAATCATTTCTTTATCAGAAAACTGATAGGGCCTCCAAGGATTGACATTCGATTTGTGAAACCCCACGATTATAGTATTGTAATTATGAAGTTTAGTTATTAATTCGTCCAGTCTGTTGGCCTTGATTTCGTGAACTTTAGTATATTTTCTTAGTTCATTCAAATACGCCGTGTTGTCAATAGGATCCCCCATTTGGACATAAGCTATCTTTTTAGTATCCAGATGTCTTAAGGGTAAAATTTCCTTTTGATTTCGAACCACGGTAATGGCATTTTCCATTAATTTCTCGTAGAGTAAATCATCTTTTAATCGATTCAAATCTGCAACGAGATTTTTGGAGGCAATTGGAGTGTACTTATTAAGACCAACTTTGTACTTGGCCATCAAAATCTTTTTTACAGAATGTGCTAAACGTTCCTCAGTAACCTGATTGGATTCATAAGCGGCAATGATCTTGTTGATTGCGACGGGTACATTTTCAGAAATCAAAAGCACGTCATTTCCGGCCAAAAATGCCGCAAGGTCAATATCTCCCGGTTTGCTAAAGTTGGAAACCCCTTTCATTTCTAGGGCGTCTGTAAAAATTAGGCCTTCAAATTGCAAGCGTTCCTTTAAAATATCTGTAATAATATGTTTTGATAGTGATGAAGGCGTCCCTGCCTTGGGTTCCAAACTTGGAACGTTCAAATGTGCCACCATGACACTTGATAAACCTTCTTTTATCAATTTTTTATAAGGATACAACTCAATGGAATCAATACGTTGTGCGTTGAAATTTATGGTTGGTAGCGTTTTATGGCTATCCGTATCGGTATCGCCATGCCCAGGGAAATGTTTAGCACTTGCCAAAACACCTGCATCCTGAATTCCTTTCATGAATGCCAAGCTTTTGGCCGTAACGTTATCTCTATCCTCCCCAAACGAGCGATTTCCAATGATTGGGTTTTTGGGATTGGTATTAATATCTACGTCGGGCGCAAAATTAAAATGAACACCTATACGTTTGCAATGCTCACCAAGCTGCCGCCCCATTTGTTCTACAAGGCTATTGTCGGTAATAGCCCCAAGCGTCATATTATATGGAAAAGCATAGGTAGAATCCAAGCGCATACTTAAACCCCATTCCGCATCCATGCCAATAAGCAAAGGCACTTTAGAGATGGCTTGGTATCGATTGTTTAATTTAGCTTGTTTGACAGGGCCTCCTGTGGAATATATAACGCCCCCAATTTGATGATTATTAATTAATCTGGCAACTTCAGCTTCATTGGATTTGTTATTATTGGACACGGCCCTAATCATAAATAATTGGCCAATACGTTGTCGGGCGTCCATACTGTTATATATACTATCAACCCATTTTTGTTGCGCCAAGACGTCTTTTGACAACAAAGGATTTATGACCTCTTGTGCTGAAATGTGAAGTGAAATAAAAAAAAATACAAACAGTAAAAATAGGAAGCGCATATAAATTTGGGTCTTTTTGAAAGTCTAAAAACTGGTTAAGAATAGAATTGCAAAATACCATATTTAGTATTAAGCTAATAGTACTTTAAGATAGTTTTATAAGAAGATATGGAACAATATAAAATAGTAGATTATAGGTCTAACTCATAAACCGACTGTGCCAACTTTCACTAGCAGGTACCTCCCAATTTTCATTAAATTCCATAATATTATTGACCAGATTGTTGAAGACAACTGTGTTTTTTGAAACAGCTTTATCCTTTGCCATTTTCTTGAAGTCCACTAATGTCTTGTAGGCAATAAAATCGCCTTGTTTGTAGGACACGTTCATTTTGTCCAACAAATCGACATTGTATTCTTTTTCTAATTGTTGAATAAATTGGACAGATGCATCAATACTGCATCCTGTCGCCATACTGAGGTTTTGATTTAAAGCGAGAACGATAAATCTTTTATATTTAATGAGATATGCGGCTTGCAAATCACTGCCATGAGCAGCCCAATTTGATAAAAAAGTTTCTAGTTTAGATTCTATTTCAACAATTTCTTCATTTGTAAATGAACGATTGGCTTGGTAGATCCAAACTCTTGATTCTTCGGGTAACGTATTAAAATCAACTAACATTTTATTATTATTTTATTAAATCTATATGTCTATCGTGGTAGCCTAATAGATACAAAACACCATCTAGCCCAATACTAGAAATGGCGCTTTGTGCATTATTTTTTACAGTGGGTTTAGCATGAAAAGCAATTCCTAATCCAGCAAGATTAAGCATTGGTAGGTCGTTAGCACCATCACCAACGGCTATGGTTTGATTAATATCAATACCTTCTTTTTTTGCGAGCTCCTTAAGGTATTCTGCTTTTTTATTTCCATCCACAATCTCTCCGATATAGTTACCTGTGAGCTTACCGTCCTTAATTTCCAGTTGATTCGCGTACACATAATCTATACCTAATTCCTCTTTTAAATAGTTTCCAAAGTAGGTAAATCCACCCGACAAAATAGCAGTTTTAAAACCGTATTTTTTTAGAGTATCAATCAGTCTTCGGGCGCCTTTGGTAATTGGTAAATTTATAGCTACATCTTGTAGTACATCTTCACTTAAGCCTTTTAATAATTTCATCCGACGTATAAAGCTTTCACTAAAATCAATTTCGCCATTCATGGCCGATTCTGTAATCGCTTTAACTTCGTCTCCAACACCTGCTAACTCGGCCAATTTATCGATCACTTCAGCTTGAATTAAAGTGGAATCCATATCAAAACATACTAAGCGTCTGTTACGTCTGTAAATATTATCTTCTTGGAATGCAATATCTACACCTAAATCATGAGAGATTTGCATAAATTGAGCAGTCAGTTCAGCTTTATTTTCAATCTTTCCTCGAACCGATAATTCAATGCATGCTCTGGGATAATCTTCTTTTATAGCGAGCGATACACGACCAGTGAGTCTTTTAATAGCGTCGATATTTAAGTTTTTTTCTGAAATAACCTCCGTAACTTCAGAAATTTGCTCTGCGGTTAGCTTTTCACCCAAAATGGTAATTATATAACGATCCTTACCTTGATTTCCAACCCACTTTTCATAATCTTCCGATGAAACAGGCTTGAATTTGGCTTTGACACCAAGCTCATAAGCTTTAAATAATAAATCCTTTAAAACTGCAGCAGATTTGTCTCCTGATTCAATTTCAAATAAGAAACCTAATGATAAAGTGTCGTGTATATTAGCTTGACCAATATCTAAAACTTTAGCCTCATAATGTGATAAAACATTAGTTAAGCCTGAGGTTAAACCTGGTTTATCCTGTCCAGAAATGTTTAATAGAAATATCTCAGTGGTCATTATAAATCCTGTGCATTAGCAATGAGCTCTGCGATATCCATGACAGCAATTTCTGATTCTTTGTCTTTTGACTTCACACCGTCAGTCATCATCGTATTGCAAAACGGACAACCCGCTGCTATAATATCAGCCTTAACATCTATGGCCTGTTCTGTACGCGCCACGTTGATTTCTTTATCCCCTTTTTCTGATTCTTTAAACATTTGGGCACCACCAGCACCACAACAAAGTCCTCGAGATTTACAACTTTTCATTTCCACTAACTCAGCGTCAAGCTTTCTTATTAACTCTCTTGGTGCTTCATAAATACCATTGCCACGGCCCAAATAACAGGGATCATGGAATGTGATGCGCTTACCTTTAAACTGTCCGCCTTCAATAGTTAGGCGGCCATCGTCCAAGAGAGACTTAAGAAATTGCGTATGATGCATGACTTCGTAATTGCCCCCAAGTCCTGGATATTCATTTTTTATCATATTGAAGCAGTGCGGACAAGCCGTAACAATTTTTTTAATTTCGTAAGAATTCAGTACTTCAATATTGGTCACTGCTTGCATTTGGAAAAGAAATTCATTGCCAGCACGTTTTGCAGGATCTCCTGTACAGCTTTCTTCAGTTCCTAAAACCGCAAAATCAACATTGGATTTATGTAGTAATTTAACGAAAGCTTTGGTTACTTTCTTGGCTCTATCATCAAAACTACCCATACAACCTACCCAAAAAAGTACTTCTGGTTTTTTGCCTTCTGCCATATATTCTGCCATTGTTGGCACTCTCAATGTATTGCTCATTTTTATCAGTTTGTTAGTTTAGGAATTGATGAGTTGATTAGTTGAGGGGTTTAATAGTTTAGGAGTTTAACGTCTAAACTCATCAACTTTAAACTTCTAACTTTAAAACTTTTCTAAGCCTCATCCTTCCAATTTAATCGGTCCATTTGATTATAAGGCCACGGCGCTCCATTATTTTCAATATTGGCCATCATATTATTAAGCTCCATTGGCGCCGCCGATTGCTCCATGACCAAATATTGACGCATAGTCATTATAATGGACATTGGATCTATACTTACAGGACACGCTTCAACACAGGCATTACACGTAGTACAGGCCCAAAGCTCTTCTCTTGTAATATAATCGTCCAATAACTGTTTGCCATCTTCTTTGAATGTTCCATTATTGGCATCAATGTTTTTACCCACTTCTTCCAAACGATCTCTCGTGTCCATCATAATTTTACGTGGAGACAGTTTTTTACCGGTTTGGTTTGCAGGACATTCCGCCGTGCATCGCCCGCATTCTGTACAGGTGTAGGCGTTGAGTAATTGAACCCAATTTAAATCCTGTACGTCACTAGCTCCGAATTTTGCCGGAACTTCAGTGTTTTCTGGTTGCGCCGCAAATGGATCAACATTTGGATCCATCATCATTTTGACCTCATTGGTCACCGCCTCCAAATTCTCAAATTCTCCTTGAGGTTTTACCTTACCATAATAAGTGTTCGGAAATGCCAAAAGAATATGTAGATGCTTAGAAAAATAGAGGTAATTCAAGAAACCTAAAATCCCTATAATATGCAACCACCAGGCGCTGCGTTCAACGAAATGAATCGTACTCTCGGAAAGTCCGCTGAAAAGTGGTGCTAGATACTGGCTGATCACATTACCATTATTCATGGCCTGGAAGCTTAAATCAGTAGCATTCATTATTAAAAATAGAGCCATCAGCACCATTTCAATATAAAGAATATAATTGGCGTCATTTTTTGGCCAACTGGTCATTTCGGCCATCCAAAAACGTCTGATCTTAATGATGTTTCTACGAATCCAAAAAATAACAACAGATACAAAAACCAGTAGTCCAAGGATTTCAAAACTTCCAATTAAAATACCATAGACAGAACCAGGTAAAAGCGTAGAAAATAAGCGATGACCATCATAGAGGATTCCAGAAAATAATCCGTCAATAACAATCTCTAAAACCTCTATATTGATAATAATAAAACCCAGATAGACGATGATGTGCAAAAAGCCCGCAATTGGTCTTTTGACCATTTTACTTTGTCCAAGAGCAATCATTGCCATGTTTCTCCAGCGTTGAGACGTATGGTCACTGACATCAACATCTTGGCCTAATTTAATATTGCGAATTAATTTTTTTACATTTTTCGCAAAATAGCCAACGCCAACAATGAGCACAATGGCAAATAAAATATTTGGAATGTAATTCATTATGGGTTGGTTGGTTAGTGGGTTAGTTGTCTTGTACTTCTATCTGTATTTCATCAGGTTGTGCTTTTTCATCTTCAATAATATTGCCTTCAGCGTCAAAACGTTTTGGTTTCTTACCGAAAACAGAAAAATGTATATAGCGTTTTGGATTGAGTTTAAAGTCTTGAAGTAACTGCTCCATCTGTAGGGAAGCGCCCTCTAAATTGGTGTATAGTTTATCGTCATTCAATAATTTACCAAGAGATCCTTTTCCGTTCTTAACATCTTCTAACATAACGTTAACTTCTTGCAGAGTCTGGTCGAGATTTGCAAAAGTTTTCGAAATTTCAACTTGCTTAAATTCGGTCGTAATCTCAGCTAAATTACCTGATAAAGTATTAAAATTACCAATGGCGGAAGATAGTGCGGCGTCATTTTTAACCACCAATGCATTCATAGCATTCGACATACCCCTAAAAGAAACAATGGTTCTGTTAAGTTCCGCAATCGCTGCTTTAATGCCGTCCTCAGAATCATTAATAATCAATGAATTAAAATTGTTCATTAATGAATCAGCAGCTTTTAAGGTCACACCCAAATTACTACTGATACCGGAAAAGTTTTTTGTTAAGCTGGTAATCAGGCCTTCCTCAATTTCAGATTCTAGAAAATCGCCATCTTTTGCAAGTTCCGGGCCAGGCATTGGCACGATTGCCAAAGCATTCCCTCCCATCAAGCCGGTTTCATACATTCTGATCTTGCTATTTGTGGAAAATTTGACATCGCCAGTTATTATAATAGTCACTATGGTTTTACCAGTCTTATCATCATAAGTGATTTCCTCAACTTTCCCTATTTGATTTCCTTTGATAGTTACTAAGGATGATGCATTTAAGGCGTTAAAATCAAATTGCGTTTGGTAGCGATTGTGTTTTTGGAGGATATTTAGACCTTTCAAATAATTTACGGTAAATATCATTAGGAGTATTCCTGATATTACCAGTACTGCGGTTTTAACTTCTCTTGATAATTTCAATGTCGTTCAGATTTAGTTGCTCACAAAATTAGGAATAAAAATATTAAGAATCTTTTTAATTAGAGGCAGAATTTATGACTTTAGACACGTTGACACGTTTTCCATTTTGGTATGCTACAATAAAGGAACCAGGATATCCTTTTGACTTTGCGACTTCAGCCATTTTTTTAATTTCATTATAATCAGAAGTGTTGCCATAAAAATATTTGAACAACCTCTCTTCCTTTTCAATTGAAATATCCCTTAAGCCTTTGAAATTATAGGGTTTAAGTTCTATTTTGTTAGAACTTGCCGCCAATTGAACCTTAAAAATAGTATTAGGAAAGACGGATTTAACGGCACTATCATCTTTTATTTCCTCATCTACAGCATCTATAATTACTTCAGTATTTCCTATATTTTTATAAAGATTTTGTCCTATATTTCTGTCTAAAATCATTTTATAATCCATTAATCCTTTATAAATGGACAAGGACATTTCATTTTGACCTTTAGAAGAATTAAGATAGGCACCTTCAGGTTTGTAGGTCAGAAAACCTGTTTCCACCAAAACACTTGGCATATAAGTATTGTGCAGCACCCAAAACCCAGCTTGTTTCACACCTCTATCAGTCCGGTTTAATTTCTTTGTGAAATTATCTTGAACCAAACGTGCCAACTGAGTGCTTTGGTCAAGATATTCTTCTTGCATTAAAATCAACCCAATAAAGGACTCTGGAGAGTTAGGATCAAATCCATCATAATGGGATTTGTAATCTTCTTCCAAAAAGATAACCTCATTCTCTTTTTTAGCTATTTCGAAGTTCCGTTGGTTTGCGTGTAAACCCAAAACAAAAGTTTCTGAACCATGGGCACTGGAATGGTGCGCATTGCAATGTATGGAGACGAATAAGTCAGCATCGGCATCATTGGCCACTTTAGCACGATCCCTCAAAGGCACAAAAACATCGGTCTTTCGAGTGTAAATGACTTTAATATTAGGATGTTTCTCTAAGGCCTTGCCAACGGTCAATACGATGTTAAGTGCAATTTCTTTCTCTTTATAACCATTGCCAACGTTTCCTGGATCGTGTCCACCATGACCAGCATCTAAAACAACAACGAATTTGTCCTTGTTTTTTTGGAAGGCATGGATAGGAGTTGTGAAACTGGCAAATAAAGATATATTTAATGCGAAAATGTAGGGTAAAAGCGTTCTCATAAAGGTCTTAACGAATAAAAAACTCAGTTTATTTTAATTTGTAATTTTTAAATGAATAGTATTTAATCACAGAAAAATATATGTAATTTTGACTTTTCAAAAACCGAGCCATACTTTTACAAAAATACACTTAAAAGCATTGCGTACAAAAAGCTTTCATATACTTTTTCTTCTGAGTTTTACAGTGTTTATTAACACTTTGGGGTTCGCCCAAGAAATTCCTAAAAAACAAACTCCAATATTACCAGTTACAGTGAAGGATAGTATGATGGTTACAATTCAGGTCGATTCCTTACTTTTACCAACGATTAATTTAAAGGAAATTGATAGTATAAATCAAGATACAGTTCCTAAAAAAAAGGAGTTTTTGACCGACAAAGTTAATTATAAAGCGAAAGATTATGTGACGCTTAATCAACGTTTAAAACAAACTACCTTATATAACGAAGCGGAAGTATATTATCAAGATATGGAGATTAAGGCAGGAATTATTGTCATTGATCACAATAAAAACCTAGTTTATGCCGGTCGCTTAAAGGATTCGGCCGGAGTTTATTCTCAAGCGCCAACATTTAAACAAGGTGCCAATCTTGTTGAACCAGATTCGATTATCTTCAATACCGAAACTAAAAAAGCTCTCATCTTCAATTCCCGAACAGAACAAAGTGGTGGATACATCATTGCGGATGTGACAAAAAAGGAAAACGATTCGGTGTATTTTATCAACCGCGGAAAATTCACAACTTCTGAAGATCGCGATGATCCTGAGTTTTATTTTTTAATGCGAAAAGCTAAAATTGTACCCAATAAAAAAGTGGTCACAGGATTGACCAATATGTACATCTATAATGTGCCAACCCCTATTGGTTTGCCATTTGCCTATTTTCCGTTGACAAAGAAGCAAACTTCTGGAATCCTTTTCCCTACTTTTGGTCAGGATAGCCGGCGTGGTTACAATCTTCAAAACGGGGGATACTATTTTGCCATTAGCGATTATGCAGATTTAGCCGTGTATGGTGATTATTACACCAATGGAAGTTACGGATTTCGAACAGAGTCCAACTATGCCCTGCGCTATAAATTTAGAGGAAATTTTGGGGTGCGCTATGAGAGTTTAATTAATAGTGAACGTGGATTTCCCGATTACTCAAAGTCGTCGATTTATAATATCAGATGGTCACATTCCCAAGATTCAAAAGCCAATCCGAGTTCAAGATTTTCGGCTTCGGTCAATTTAGGAAGCAGTAAGTATTATCAAGAATCTGTCAATCAGATGAATGCTTCCAACTTTTTAAACAACACCTTGTCATCGTCAGTTTCCTACTCTAAATCGTTTATTGGGGAACCACAAGTTAACATGAGTGTAACGGCAACCCATTCACAGAATACCAGAACCCAGCAAATTGACATGACCTTACCTACCTTTCAAGGAAGTGTGAGCAGGATTTATCCATTCGCACCTAAAGTTGGTACTAAAAAGGGAATTATTGATAATATCAACTTTCAATATAATGTGAATGCTCAAAACAGGATAAGAACTACTGATTCCTTGTTCTTTAAACCACAAATGTTTGATGACGCTCGAGTTGGCGTACAGCAAAGCATTCCGATCTCAACAAACTTTAAGGTGTTTAAGCATTTTAGCGTGAGTGCTAATACAAATTTCCAGGAAAACTGGACGCTCAATACCATCAGAAAATATTATGATCAGGATGAGAACCAAATCCTGAAAGAAGAATTAACAGGTTTTGATAGTTTTAGAACATACAATTTCAGTACAAGTGTGGGAACCACTGTTTACGGGATGTTCAATCTTGAAAAGAAGGGTAAAGACACGAAAATTAAGGCCATCAGACATATTATGAGGCCTTCCATAAGTTATAATATCAACCCAGCATTTGATGAATATTATGATTCCTTCGATTATATTACTGCTAATGGCGATTTAACACGAGCAGAATACAGTCGGTTTGAAGAATCGCTTTATGGCGCACCAAATAGAGCATTTTCTAGCTCCATGGGTTTATCTTTAGGTAATAATCTTGAAGCAAAAGTAAGGGACAGAGATTCTACTAAGACTGAACCAAAAAAAATCATTCTAATTAATAATCTAAATTTCTCTACCTCTTATAATTTCGCAGGCGATTCCTTACAATGGAGCCCGGTAAGAGTTTCTGGTGGCACACAGTTTTTTGATAACAAAATGAGCGTCAATTTTGGGATGACTTTAGATCCTTATGCTCTTGATAACAATAATAAACGCGTTGACCAATTCAACATTACCAATGGTGGGAGTTTATTCAGATTGACCTCTGCAAGTATGAATTTGAGTTATTCCTTGAGCAGCGACAGTTTTAAAGGCGAGAAGGATCTTGACCAAAAGGCTATAGATGAATCTGTGAAAAGCGGTGGACGCGCCGATGATTTATTTGGAGTGTCCGAAAACTATGCCGATCAACGTTTAGACGATGAAGACCGAGATAAGGACAAGGAAGTGAATTCTGAGTTTTACAATTTCAGCCTTCCCTGGAGTTTGCGCTTGGCATGGGCAGTCAATTATTCCAATTCAGTTAGGCAAAATCAATTATCGTCCAATTCATTAATGTTTTCAGGAGATGTGGATTTATCGCCACGATGGACGGTTGGCGTTTCGTCGGGATATGATTTCGTAAATCAAGGATTTACGTACACCCAATTGAGGTTTGAGAGGGATTTAATGAGTTGGCGCATGAATTTTAATTGGATACCTTTCAGTGATCGTAGTTCATGGAACTTTTTTATCGGGATCAAATCTGGGTTGCTGAAAGATATCAAATACGACAAAAGACGAGAGCCAGATAAACGTCTGAGGTAAATTACCAATTGTAAAATTTCTAATTCAAATTTCAACTCCGAAAAATATTTCGTCTAAAGAAAGTAGATATATTTTAAAAAATAAATAAATACAATTCCTTATGAAAACAATCATTAACACGCCTAACGCTCCTGCACCAATAGGTCCCTATAATCAGGCCATCTTATCAGGCAATACTTTATACATGTCTGGGCAAGTTGCTTTTGACCCAAAAACCAATGAACTGGTTCTTGATTCCATTGAAGCTGAAACTACGCAAGTGATGAATAACTTAATGGCTGTTTTAGCCGCTGCCGATATGACTTTTGAAAACGTTGTTAAATCTTCAATTTTCATTAGTGATATGAACAACTTCGGCCAAATCAATACGGTTTATGGAAAATATTTTGATGCCGAAACAGCGCCGGCAAGAGAAACAGTTGAAGTAGCAAAGCTGCCCCGATCAGTAAACGTTGAGATCAGTATGATTGCTATAAAATAAACGGAAAAATTAAAATCTTTAAATCCACTTTCTATTAACAGACAGGGTTTTTTTGTTCTTAAAATTTCTCTCAAGCAGAGACGTAATGTTATATTTTAAAGGAAGTAAAGTTTAAATTTATTTTTAGATGATTTCAGCCAGAGAAAATAAGAATTATCCCAACATAAAAAAGCAGTGCATGTATATTTCAATATCATGCACTGCTTTATTATTCTGAAAACAATAAGTTTCTTATAAATTCCTTGTGTGATAAGCCACCAAACCTTCAATAGGACGGCGGACAAAATTTCCTGTTGTAAAACCCATTTCTTTGGCAATTTCATTGATTTGATCTTTGGCAAAGAAAGCAATAGATCCGGCAAAATGAACGGGAACTCTTTTTACTTCGTCTTTAAATTGGAAAATCATGTTTCTGGCAAAAATTCGCATTCCTTCCTTAATCATATCTTGAATATAGCTCGAATCAATATTCAAAAACATGAATTCGGCAAAATTTGCTAAATAGGCATTCGGGCTTGGTTGCTTGTAAAGGTTGTGTTTGATATAATCAGCATCCATGTTATATTTATCTCCAAAGGAAATTTTAATAGCTTCAGGCATGTGATTGAAGTAATAATCACGTATCAACTGTTTCCCAAAATAATTTCCTGAGGCATCGTCCATTAAGGTATAACCCAAGGACTGGATACGTTGGTCAATACTTTCGCCATCATAATAACTACAATTGGAACCAGTACCTAAAATGCATACTATAGCAGCTTCATCATCATGACTTAGTGTAGCTCTTACGGCCGCCATGGTATCTTCCGTTACCTCGACTTGAGCATTAACGAAAACATCTTCCAACACACGTTTTAAAAGTAATTTTGGACTTTCAGTACCACAACCAGCGCCGTAGAAGAAAATATGGGTAACGTCGCGTTTATGCTTCATTAACTCGTCACTCTTTCTAATAATCTTGTAGAGTTTTTTCTCTTTAAGAATTTCAGGATTTAGACCACCAGTCCGAATTTTTTCTTGAATCTGTTTGCCGTTATTGTCTACTGAAATCCAGTCGCATTTTGTAGAACCGCTGTCAACTATTAATATCATGAGTTTATGGAATAAAAAAAATCCGTATAAGTTTAATCTATAAAAATAGTAAAACTCATACGGAATTTAAGGTGTTATTTTATAAAGAATGAATGTGTTCTGCCAATTCAACCAATTTAGTAGAATATGCAAATTCGTTATCATACCATCCAACAACTTTGAAAAATCTTGAGTTAAGTTCAATTGAAGCCTCAGCATCAAAAACACAAGTATTTGTTTCTCCTACGAAATCTTGAGAAACGACCATATCTTCAGTGTAACCTACGATGCCTTTCATCTCGCCTTCCGAAGCATCTTTAAATGCTTTTTTAATAGCTTCCAATGACGTTTCTTTTACAGTTCTTACCGTTAAATCAACTACAGAAACATCAGCAGTTGGGACTCTAAACGCCATCCCTGTCAATTTTCCATCCAACTTAGGAATGACCTTACCTACAGCTTTTGCAGCACCTGTTGACGATGGAATGATATTCATCAATGCACTTCTGCCTCCTCTATAATCTTTACTAGACGGACCATCAACTGTTAATTGCGTAGCCGTTGTAGCATGAATTGTAGTCATTAAGGCTTCTTCAATTCCGAAATTATCATCGATAATTTTAGCCATTGGCGCTAAGCAATTCGTTGTACAAGATGCATTTGATACGATTGTGTCTGAAGCTTTTACTTCTTTATGGTTAACCCCCATAACAAACATTGGTGCATCTTTACTTGGCGCTGAAATAACAACTTTTTTAGCACCTGCATCAATATGCTGTTGTGCCATTTCTATAGTTGTAAAAATCCCAGTACAATCTGCAACGACGTCTGCTCCTACTTCATCCCATTTAAGGTTACGAGGATCTCTTTCGGCAGTAACACGAACGGTTTTCCCGTTCACTACTAAATGTCCGTCTTTAACTTCGACAGTACCATCAAATCTACCGTGTACAGAGTCATACTTTAATAAATAAGCTAAATGCTCTACTTCTAATAAATCATTAATCGCTACTATTTCTACATTTGGTTTATTTAAAGTCGCTCTAAAAACGATTCTTCCAATTCTTCCAAAACCGTTTATTCCTAATTTCAAATTTGACATTTCTTTTATTATTTATTAATATTATTATTCTAGTTGTGCATCAATTCAGCGCTTGCAAAAATGCATTTCGCCGATTGATACTTTTAAGTTGACATGATATCTGCAACACGCAACAATTCTCGGTCTATTTTAGCTTTACCTTTCACTGCCTGAGCAATAGGCGTCAGTACCATTTCTTCGTTCATGAGTCCTACCATATAATTGGTTTTTCCATCCAATAAAGATTCTACTGCTTTTACTCCCATTCTACTCGCTAAAACACGATCAAAACAGGATGGTGCACCACCGCGCTGCATGTGGCCTAAAACAGAAACCCTGACGTCATACTCATCTAAAGTGGATTCCACATAATCTTTAAGTTCAAAAACGTTTTTTCCGATTTTGTCGCCTTCTGCTACAACTACAATACTTGAAGACTTCCCGGAACGCTTGCTTTTATCTAAAGATTCCAACAATCGCTCAAGTCCCAAATTTTCTTCTGGAATCAAAATTTCTTCAGCACCTGCTCCAACACCAGCGTTTAATGCAATATGGCCAACGTCACGTCCCATAACTTCCACAAAAAATAGTCGGTTGTGTGAACTTGCAGTATCTCGAATTTTATCGATGCATTCCACTACAGTGTTTAAAGCGGTATCAAATCCAATGGTATGTGTAGTTCCAAATATATCGTTGTCGATAGTACAAGGAATTCCGATAATCGGAAAATCAAATTCTTTATTGAATACTAATCCCCCGTTAAAAGTTCCATCGCCGCCGATCACAACAAGCCCATCGATGTTGGCTTTAATAAGTTGATCATGAGCGATTTTACGACCTTCGGGTGTTCTAAAATGTTTGGAGCGTGCCGATTTAAGGACCGTTCCACCTTTATTGATGATATCTTTAACGCTTCTGGCATCCATGGATTTAAAATCTCCTTCCATAATACCTTCGTATCCGCGATATATTCCCACACACTCTATATTGTGATAGGCACAGGTTCTAACTACCGAACGAATGGCTGCATTCATTCCTGGAGCGTCGCCTCCAGAAGTCATTACCCCAATTTTTTTAATACTTTTTGACATTTAAGTGTTGTTAAAGAGTAAAACTACTAAACAAATATTGTAATAATGGAAGGAATAACTATATTTTAAGAAGCGGGAAGCAACTCAAACGTTTTAGTTAATAACTTATTGAGAATTGACTAATTGTAAGGATCTTAATTC
>JBBSRC010000017.1:0-50719 GCA_038243395.1 Flavobacteriales bacterium
GCTTTAAAAATATTAATACCGTCAATTCCAGTAAAAGTTACATAAGCCGCAAATAAAGCTAAAGAGGTTAATGCTGCAGAGGCAATAGCAAAACCCTTACCCGTTGCTGCTGTCGTATTACCCACTGCATCCAAGATATCGGTGCGTTCTCTCACTATAGGTTCCTGTTCGCTCATTTCGGCAATTCCACCTGCGTTATCAGAGATAGGGCCGAAAGCATCGATCGCCAATTGCATTGCTGTCGTTGCCATCATCGCTGAAGCTGCTAGAGCCACGCCATAGAATCCTGCAAATGCATAAGACGTCCAAATAGCAGCAGCAAATAATAATACGGAAGGAAAGGTTGAAATCATCCCTGTTGCCAGACCTGCAATAATATTGGTTCCGGCACCAGTACTAGATTGTTGTACAATTTTTAAGATTGGTTTTTTACCCAATCCGGTGTAATATTCGGTAATTGATGATATCACGGCACCTACGACTAATCCTACCAAAGTAGCATAGAATACGCGCATAGACGAAATTTCTTGAAGACCTTCACCGAAAAAATTCATTTTCATAGTTTCTGGCAACATCCAAGTTACCAAACCATAACAAGACACAGCAACCAAGGCGATAGCAACCCAGTTACCACGGTTTAAGGCACCCATGACCTCAGCTTCCTTAGCGTCATTACTATTTATCTTTACCAATAAAGTTCCAATGATGGAAATAATAATTCCAACACCGGCAATTGACATTGGCAATAAAATTGGGCCAATACCGCCAAAGGCATCATTAATGGCACCTCCCATATCCTTAATCACATAATTTCCTAATACCATAGCGGCCAAAACGGTCGCCACGTACGAACCAAATAAATCGGCTCCCATCCCAGCAACGTCACCCACGTTATCTCCTACGTTGTCTGCAATAGTCGCAGGGTTACGTGGATCATCCTCAGGAATACCAGCTTCAACTTTTCCAACTAAATCAGCACCAACATCGGCTGCTTTTGTATAGATACCTCCACCAACTCGCGCAAATAGTGCAATAGACTCAGCACCTAATGAGAAGCCTGCAAGAGTTTCCAAGACGATTGTCATGTCCATAGTGCTCGTCCAAACGCCCCCCATGAAAACATTAAAGAAAATAATAAAGAATACTGTTAATCCTAAAACTGCTAATCCTGCAACTCCAAGACCCATAACAGTTCCACCACCAAAAGAAACTTTCAGCGCATTTGGCAAACTTGTTTTAGCCGCTTGGGTTGTTCGAACGTTAGTTTTGGTTGCGATTTTCATCCCAATATTTCCCGCAAAAGCAGAAAATACTGCTCCAAAAATAAAAGCAATGACAATTAGCCAATGTGTTGTTGGCACTACAAATGAAACAATCGCAAGAAGAACACTTACAATGACTACAAAAACAGCCAATAAGCGGTATTCTGCATTCAAAAAAGCCAATGCGCCCTCATGGATATAATCTGAAATTTCTTTCATTCTACCATCTCCAGCATCTTGCTTCATGACCCAAGATTGTTTTATGAGCATGTAAACTAACCCTAAGGCTGCCATAGCAATTGGCATATAAATCATCATTGATTCCATATTATTATTTTAATTTACCTGTTAAACGTATGTTAAACGGTTGCTAAAGTAATAAAATCAAAGAGAAATAAAAAACCCCTTATGGTTTATAAGAGGTTCTAGATTTTTATAAAGAGGAAATTATCTTAAATTTTGAAATTTCCGTTAGTTTTATGTTCACTTGCTAAATAACGCTCAACGCATTTATCAACAATCTCATAAGCCGTTTGGGCCGTTCCCCAACCACCAACATCTACTTTTTTCTTTTCTAAATCTTTATAAACTTGAAAGAAATGTTCAATTTCTTTGATTTGATGTGGATTTACGTCAGACAAATCGTTAAGCGTATTCCAAATTGGATCAGAAACTGGCACACAAATTATTTTTTCGTCATTTCCTTTTTCATCAGCCATATGGAAAACACCGATAGGTTTGACTTCCATAACACACATTGGAAAGGTTGGTTCTGTTCCTAAAACCAATACGTCTAATGGATCTCCATCCAAAGCAAAAGTTTCTGGAATAAAGCCATAATCGGCAGGATACATCATTGAAGAAAACAATAAGCGGTCAAAACGGATTTTTTTTAATTCAAAATCGTATTCGTATTTGTTACGGCTTCCTTTTGGTATTTCAATCAATACATCAAATGTGGTTTTTCCTTTAGGACTCATTATAATTTATTTTAGAAGCCTTTATTTTAGTGGCTTATGTTAAATATTCTTCGCTTTTTTCGGCGTGCAAAGATAAGGAACTCTTTGTAATCTACAATCATATGCAACTCTTAATTTTATGGACATTTCCTGAAATTTCCACGATAATTTATTAAAAACCAGATTACTCCTTGGATACCAAGGGAATTAAACCTTATTTCTCCCGGGATCATAGTTTAAGACAATAGTTTCATATGAGAAAGAAAATGTTACTTTGGTGCGAAAATTCTTTAAAGAAATTACTGAGGAAGCGACGTCCATTGGTCAAGCAAATAAACTACATGAAAAAAATCGTTTTAGTGCTCCTGAACACAATTTTAAGTCTTTCTGCCCATTCCCAAATTTCTTATGAAAAAGGATAATAGATCAATAATGCCAACCAGAAGACAGAAGGTTTAATCAAAAATATCGACTGAAAAATAATCTAGATATTTTCATATAAATTAATTCCTGACCTCAAATCTGAAGTTGCTGATAATAAAACTGTAAAGGAATTTGGGATTGATAATATTTCCAAATACATAAGACAATATAAAAAATTCCTACCTCCGGCGCAAAAGATACCGAATTTGGAAGCAAGGCAAATTTTGGATTTGGCATAGAGCAGGAATACATTTTACCTTTCAACAAAAACAAGTGGTCTGTATCCATTGAACCAACTTTCCAAGGTTTTCAAGATCAAGGAAGATCTAATTGTAATAAAGTTTTCAAAGAAGAACTCTTAGTCACTGTGGATTACAAATCTATTGAACTGCCGATAAGTATTAGACACTATCTCTACTTGAATAAGGATTCCAAAATTTTGCAAATATTTCCTATACTTTTAATATAAAATCGGATGCATCAATCGAGTTTGAGCGTGCAGATGGATTAAAATTAGAAGGATTAGACGGAAAATCGAAAATAATTACGCCTTTGGAATAGCTTATAAGTTAAAGGACAGATGCAGTCTTGAAATCAGATATCTCACTTCAAGACAAATATTATAAAATTATGTGTCTTGGAATTCAACATGTCAAACGACCTCGTTTATCCTAGGGTATAGTGTTTTTTAAAGCCCTAAGTTGTGTGCCCAATCATAAGCATCTAACATAAAATTAATATTTATCGTTTTTTGAAAATTGCAAAAAAACAACCTCATTACATTGCTGCTCTTTCTAAACACAACCACTATTAATTGATTTAGAACACGTCGTAAACCTAGAAACCTTAGTTACAGAAAAAGGATTAATAATTGTTTATAAGATAAATAGAGTTCCATCAACGGCTGATTTTTTATTCTAAATTAGCCGCATGAATCCCTAGACTACTAACCAAAGAATAAAACCCAATCTCATGATAAAAAAAGCAACATTTACAGCGCTCTCAATGCTTCTAATTTTAAGCACAAGTTGCGGATCAAAAGATGACGAATGCACAAAAATGATGGCGATTCCCCATTACACTGTCGTCAATAATCAATTTCAACGTTATGATGTTATGGAAGAAGTGCCATGTGACTTTCCCGAACCTGAGGAACTACAAGAAGCCCCACAATTAAAGAACTTCTCATATGAAGTCTTATATTTTACATTTATTCCAGATACAGGAAACAACACTTCTCAGTTAAAATTTGAAATTAAGTTGAACAATGGAAATAATTATGCGGCCGAAGGCATGCCTTTTTTAACTATTAGGTCGGAGGAAATGGTCTATACAAGAAGCTTTTCTAATGAAATTATCAACCCTTGTCACGCCATTGCAGCTACCTCTAGTTGCGTATTAATCTTCAATAAGGAATATCCACTGGATCCAAATAATTTAGAGCCAAGCTTTATGGAACTGGTCGAGGTAAAATATTACGTATCCAATTAGCAAAAAACTTTTGACAAATTGCTAGAAAATGCAGATAAACGCTTAACATGCGTATTTATAATTTAAGATTTCGTATTTGCAATATCAAAAAAACCGAATTAAAACCTTCCTTCTTTGGCTACATTGTATGAAGACGGATTATGAATGTCTTGGAAAGAATTATTGGGCATTACGGAATGTAGTGTCGGGGTTTATATCCTCCTGGAAATCAAAGACCAATCTTAAGGTTAATTAAGATGATATTCAGAATTTTTTTGGAAAACATAAAGCAGAACATCCAGTGCAAAATAACTAGTTAACTTGGGACAACGAAGTGTTTACTCTAAAAATTAAACCCAAAACTTCCTGTTACACCAAAATCCCGTGCGCTGGGAGTATCGAGGTAATTACCTCTAAAGTTAAAATCTATGCGGAACACTTTAAAGATATTGCCCACGCCCACACTGTACTCATAATACACCTTGTCTTTGGGTGCCAAATAGGTCAAGCCGGAGGCATTTAAATCCCTATTAGCTTGCGAAACATCGCCCCAGACTCCTCTAATTCCCACAATTTCACGAAGATTATACTTGCGTAAAAATGGAATTCTTGAAAAGAAGCGTCCATTAAAGTTATGTTCCAAATGCAATGAAGTGTAAGTATCAGTCACAAACTCATAATAATCCATTAGGGTGAACGTATTATAAATTGAAAAATACGATTGGTTACCAGGGACGACATTCAAAAGCCCCAAAGGCACATCGCCAAAAGTTTTTCCGGCCTCAAGCGTGGTGGTCAAGCGTCCATAGGCCCCAATATGCCAGGGTTGGATATACGAGAACTGTACTTTGGTATAATCAAAATCGCTGTTTAAAATACTCTTATCTCCTCGTGTAACTTGAGCAAATAGACTAGGATATCCGTCATTTGCCAGACGTCGTTCCACCCCAAAACCAGTCATTTTACGACCTGGAAAATATGAAAGGGAAAACGCATTTTCATATTGTACAATTTCAGATGCTGTTGTGGTTTGGCTAGCATCGGTAAAGTAATCCAAGCTAAAGGTTTCAGATGCTGAACTTAAAGTTTTATAGGTACCGCTGAACCTAAATTCTAAATTTTTTATTGGCTCCAACTCCAAGGCAAAAGTGGTTAAATTAACATTGGTTAATTTATCATTGGTGCCAGTGCCTATCAAGGAAGATGAGGCAAAACTACGCCCTAAGATATCTGTGGAGGAAGTGAGATTAACTCCTATTTGTTCCACGTCGCGACGATTGCCTGCAGAAATAATGAAACGATTCCTTTTGTCAATCAACCATTTTCCAGAAATGCCATATTTGACTTTATCATCCCTAAATCCATATGCCAAAAATCCTTCCAATCGCCATAAATCGTTAGGCCCAAAATAAGTTCTACCACCTGTTCTTACGCGGACACCTTCCACTTCATTAAACCCAAATGTGGAGAAGATGGGTCCGTAATCAAAATTGATATCTGGAAATTCCACATAACCTGATCCCAAAATACTTCCCAAATTATAAAGCCGCCTAAATTTCTTCACGGTTTTAAGAGTGTCCAACATCTTATAAACACCTTTCTCGTCCTGACTTAAAGATTCCATACGGTTCTGCATCCAAAAGTCATCATCCCTGTTATAAACATCTTCATTGTAGCTGTACACTTCCGTACTATAAAATTTGTCCTCTTTAGGAATATCAAATTCATAATTATCATAAAGTGTGGTGCGCTTGCCATAAACGCCGCGGGATTTCTCCTTTTTATTGAACGCGAAATCAGACATAAAGTAATCGCGCTTAATCAAGAATATAGAATCGCTTAAAACTTCAAAATCCTGTTCGATATAAATTTCCTTGACCCAATTAATGTTAGCACTCTTTGATGCCTGAAGATTAATTTGCTTGATCGCAAAGGTGGTATCGTTGACCCAAAAATCGCCTTTAAAAGTCAATTCATTTTTGCGGCGTGGATAGTAAATGATATTATAACACCATTTATTATCGATGAAAGTACTATCGGAAAGCACATAATTGTAAGTTTGGATTCCTGTTTTGGACAACGGACTCACGAAACTTTTATCAAAAAATTTAAGATAATTATCGTAAATATCAAAATCAGAATACAGATCGTCCACAAAATCGATAATAATCTGGTTATTGCTAAACCCTGAATTTTTATTTCCTTGGAGATCTTCCTTTTCCTTCTTTTTCAGATTATCCCCATACACTTTACTCCGCGCCTCATTGATAAAAATAGGCAAATAAGTTTTCCCAGTCACTTTACTGGTATCCACCTGATCAAAGACAAACTCCATTCCTTTAAACAACTTACTTTTAATTAAAGTACTGTCAATTGTATTGATGTCAAATTCTAATTTTTCGTATTTGTCGTATTGGTATTGTTTGAATTGGCGTAATCCATTTTGACGTTTGCGTTCCCAAATTTTCTTTAAGATGGCAATGGCGGGATTTTCACTTTCTTTTTTAGACTGTTTTCCGGTAACAATAAAAACCTCGTCCAATTGGCCGACTGCTTCTTTTAAGATGAATTTCAACTCGTAGTTGACTTTCTTTGTAAGAGGAATTTCCAAAGTTTCATAGCCAATAAAAGAGACAATAAGGGTGTCATAGGTATTGTCGGATTCCAAATAAAACTTTCCTTCCTCGTTGGTAATCGTACCTACGGTTGAACCCTGAAACAGCACGTTAGCATAGGCAACGGAAACATTGTTTTCATCAAACACATACCCACTAACTTTAGTTTGGGCGTAGGCGGAACACATTCCGAAGAAAAAAAATAGGTATCGAAGATTTAGGTTCATAAGGCAAAAAACTTCATCAACAGTAATGTCAATGAAGTTATGATAACGCAATCCCGATAGCTCTCGGGAACGATTTATTTATATAATACTTTTTTAACCGCTTTAACGACCTCCTCACTATTAGGCAACCATTCTTTAAAAAGTTCAGGTGAGTAAGGTGCAGGCGTATCTGCCGTGTTGATTTTAATAACCGGAGCATCTAAGTAATCGAATGCTTCGGATTGTACAATATAGGTTATTTCTGTAGAAATATTTCCAAATGGCCAAGCTTCCTCCAAAACCACCAATCTGTTAGTTTTCTTAACTGATTTTAAAATCGCTTCCTTATCTAACGGACGGATGGTGCGCAAATCGATGATTTCACAAGAGATGCCTTCTTTTTCCAATTCATCAGCCGCTTTGTAAGCTTCCTTAATAATTTTACCGAAAGAAACGATAGTAACATCAGTACCTTCACGCTTTACTTCAGCAACACCCAATGGAATGGTATACTCGCCTTCTGGCACTTCACCTTTGTCTCCATACATTTGTTCACTTTCCATAAAAATAACAGGATCGTCATCACGAATGGCTGATTTCAAAAGTCCTTTAGCGTCATAAACATTGGATGGCACCACTACTTTTAATCCAGGAGTGTTCGCAAACCAATTTTCAAAAGCTTGAGAGTGGGTCGCACCTAACTGACCTGCAGAAGCTGTTGGGCCTCTAAAAACAATCGGACAATTAAACTGACCACCCGACATTTGTCTGATTTTGGCAGCGTTGTTTATAATTTGATCAATCCCAACAAGACAGAAGTTAAATGTCATATATTCTACAATTGGGCGGCAACCTGTCATGGTTGAACCAATGGCAACACCGGCAAAACCTAGTTCGGCAATGGGTGTGTCTATAACGCGCTTGGCGCCAAACTCATCCAACATACCTTTTGATGCTTTGTAGGCACCATTATATTCGGCAACCTCCTCGCCCATCAAATAAATGGTCTCATCGCGACGCATTTCTTCGCTCATTGCTTCACAAATGGCTTCTCTAAATTGAATTGTCTTCATTTACTTTCAAAATTTAAATCGATTAGCAAAAGTAAGAATAAAACGAAAACTAAAACGAAAAGAATTATTTAAAATTTATTATGCACGCATAGCAAATATGTCATCTAAAATAATTAACTTCGTATCCTGTTCAAATAGAAGACAGTTTGCCATGGCAATTTGCAATTTTACTTCTGTAAAACTCCAAATTCCAGCTAAAACTAATAATATAATAAATAATAAAAGCATGAAAATACTTGTATGTATTAGCCACGTACCTGATACGACTTCAAAGATTAATTTTACGGATGGAGACACTAAATTTGATACCAATGGGGTTCAATTTGTAATCAACCCGAATGATGAATTTGGTCTAACCCGTGCCATGTGGTTCAAGGAAAAACAGGGTGCCACTGTTGATGTTATTAATGTTGGCGGCCCCGAAACCGAACCTACACTACGCAAAGCCTTAGCTATTGGTGCAGATAGCGCCATTCGCGTTAACACTCCTGCTACCGACGGTTTTGCCGTGGCCAAACAATTAGCCAATGTTGTTAAAGACGGGGGTTACGACCTCGTCATTGCGGGTAGAGAGTCTATTGATTACAATGGTGGGATGGTTCCAGGCATGTTGGCAGAATTGATTAGCGCCAACTTTGTAACCAATTGCATCAGCCTGGAGGTTGACGGCACAACCGTTAAAGCCGTAAGAGAAATCGACGGTGGAAAGGAAACTGTTTCTACATCCCTGCCTCTAGTTATTGGTGGTCAAAAAGGTTTAGTGGAAGAAAGTGATTTACGTATTCCAAACATGAGAGGCATTATGCAGGCCCGTCAAAAACCACTTAAGGTGGTCGAGCCAGTTGAAGCCACTAAAGAAACATCAACCGTTAAGTTTGAAAAACCAGAACCAAAAGGCGCAGTCAAAATGATTTCTCCTGATAATCTGGATGAATTGGTAAGCTTGCTTCATACTGAAGCCAAGGTCATATAAAAAGCCTCCCCTAACCCCTCCAAAAGAGGGGAACTGTTGAGGTTTAGAAACATTTAAATTAACACAGCCCTATAGCCCCTTTCCTTCGGAGAGGGGTTGGGGTAAGGAAAAAATTAGAAAATTATGTCAGTTTTAGTATATACAGAATCAGAAGGAGGAAAATTCAAGAAAGTTGCTTTCGAAGTCGCTTCTTACGCAAAAGCCGTTGCTGACCAAATGGGCACGACGGTAACTGCAATAACTGTCAATGCCGACGACGTCTCAGAATTGGGAACTTACGGGGTTGATAAGGTATTAAAAGTAAAAGATTCAGAATTGGATACTTTTAATGCCAAAACTTACGCCAACATCATCAAACAAGCTGCCGAGAAAGAAGGCACAAAAGTGGTGGTGGTAAGCTCAAGTGCAGATAGCAAATATTTAGCACCATTATTGGCGGTAGGATTGGATGCGGGCTATGCTTCCAATGTGGTTGAAGCACCATCGAGTGCATCGCCTTTTACCGTAAAACGTACCGCATTTACCAATAAAGCCTTTATTTTTTCAACCATTGATACCGATGTGAAGATTGTTGGTGTTTCTAAAAACACATTTGGATTAAAAGAAACATCTGGAAGCGCAGCTGCCGAAGATTTCTCACCATCTATTCCAGAAAACGGCGTTCATGTTGATTCCGTTGATAAGGCTACCAATACCGTAACTATTGCCGATGCCGAAATTGTGGTATCTGGTGGACGGGGATTGAAAGGTCCGGAAAACTGGGGCATGGTTGAAGATTTAGCAAAAGTTTTAGGAGCTGCGACGGCCTGTTCAAAACCAGTATCTGATTTAGGTTGGAGACCTCATGGAGAACACGTGGGCCAAACTGGAAAACCCGTAGCTGCCAATTTGTATATTGCCATTGGTATTTCTGGAGCCATTCAACACTTGGCAGGAATCAATGCTTCAAAAGTAAAAGTAGTCATCAATTCAGATCCTGAAGCTCCGTTTTTCAAGGCGGCAGACTATGGCGTGGTTGGAGATGCTTTCGAAATCGTTCCAAAGCTTACAGAAAAATTAAAGGAATTTAAGGCTCAAAACGCTTAAATTTCTTAACTTGTAGCAGCAATGCGACTGGTACATCAAATAGTTGCCACAAATACATGACTAGAAATTCCACAAGGGATTCATGTATTTGTGGCAAACATTTTCAAAATTCTTTTTTTGTTTGGGTTACTTCCCAAAAAATATGATGGTCACAGTTGGTAAAGTCCTTATTTAAACAGTTATTTGCTTTTTATATTTTATGAGTTTAGTCCGATTGAACATAAAGGGAATATCCTACAGCCAAACCCAAAATGGCGCATATGCCTTGATTTTAAATGAGGTTGATGGCGACCGCAAACTTCCAATTGTCATTGGTGCATTTGAGGCACAATCCATTGCCATTGCTCTTGAAAAAGAAATTCGACCTCCACGTCCTTTAACCCACGATCTTTTTAAAAATTTTGCTGATCGATTTGAAATTATTGTCAAACAGGTTATCATTCACAAATTGGTTGATGGCGTTTTTTACTCTAGTTTGATTTGCGAGCGCGACAAAATTGAAGAAATTATAGATGCACGAACGAGTGATGCTATTGCTTTAGCACTGCGTTTTCAGGCTCCTATTTTTACTTATAAAAACATCTTAGACAAAGCAGGCATCTATCTTAAAGTGAATCCACATAAAGAGGATGAACAACAAGATAGTATTCTTTTGGATGATTTAGTTGCTGAAGAAATAGAATCCACAATTCAAGATAACTACAAAAACAAACCACTTGAAGAACTTCATAGTTTATTGGAGCAAGCCGTTTTGAACGAAGATTATGAAATGGCTGCTAAAATAAGAGACGAAATTTCCAAACGTTAACCAATCTACCAGATGAAACATTTCTTTTTAGCTTTTACAGCTATTTTTTTTGGGATATCAACAACCATAGCACAAAGCATAGAAAAGAAATGGCAACTTGAAGCGGTACAAAATGATCAAGGTGTTAATTTGTATAACATCAATCCAAACACTGATGCTCTTAATCTTATTGATGGCGAATTCTCCTTCTATTTAAAAGCAAAAGATAGTAGCGAAACCAAAGGTAACTATATAGCCCAAAATAAATTATTGGTACTGTACTATGATACGCCTTCAGAAGAAATTCAGCGATTTAAGGTTGAAACCTTATCAGATTCTACGCTAATACTCCAGAAAAAAGACATCCATTATATTTTCTCAACGCCCAGAGAAGCTTCTCTAACGATTACAGAAGCGGCTACCAGTGGCATTACACCGAGCGAAGGCTTTACCACGACCAGCTTGTTGCGAGGTGCCTTAGGCATGTTTGTGTTGTTATTGATCTCGTATATATTAAGCGTAAACAGAAAAGCCATTAATTGGCAAACCATTGGATTGGGACTTGCTGCACAATTGCTATTGGCGATCGGTGTCTTGAAAGTGCCGTTTGTACAAAAGGCATTTGAGATTGTTGGGAAAATGTTCGTAAAAGTGTTGGAGTTTACCCAAGCGGGAAGTGAGTTTTTACTCGGAGGCATGATGGACATTACCAGTTTCGGGTTTATCTTTTTGTTTCAAGTATTACCAACCATAATTTTCTTTTCGGCTTTGACCTCACTCTTATTCTATTTAGGAGTCATTCAAAAAGTCGTTGCCGGAATGGCTTGGGTATTGACCAAACTCTTAAAGATTTCAGGTGCTGAAAGCTTGAGCGTTGCAGGTAATATTTTTTTAGGACAAACAGAGGCGCCTTTAATGATTAAGGCGTATTTGGAAAAGATGACCAAATCAGAAATTCTTTTAGTCATGATTGGTGGAATGGCTACCGTTGCAGGTGGCGTATTGGCAGCATACATCGGATTTTTAGGTGGTGAGGACGAAGCTCTGAAGTTGTTCTACGCAAAGCACTTATTGACCGCATCCGTGATGGCGGCACCTGGTGCCATTGTAATCTCCAAAATGTTATATCCACAACAACAGGAAATCAATACTGAAATTCAGGTAACGCAAGATAATATTGGCTCTAATATTTTAGATGCCATTGCGAATGGGACTACTGAAGGTTTGAAATTGGCGGCCAACGTTGGTGCTATGTTATTGGTTTTTATTGCTTTTATTGCCATGATCAATTATGGTTTTGGCAAAATTGGCGGTGTGACGGGTTTAAATACATTAATTGCTAATAATACGCCTTATGCGGCACTATCCTTAGAATTTATCTTAGGTTATATATTCTCGCCTTTAATGTGGCTTATTGGGGTGGCCAAGGAAGACATGGCCCTTATGGGACAGTTATTAGGTATTAAATTAGCAGCGAGTGAGTTTGTAGGTTATATCCAATTGGCAGAACTTAAAAACGTCGCAAATGTGACCCATTTAAAGTTTGAGAAATCAATCATCATGGCCACCTATATGTTATGTGGATTTGCAAATTTTGCTTCTATTGGCATTCAGATAGGTGGCATTGGATCTTTAGCGCCAGGACAACGCAAGACTTTATCTGAATTTGGGATGAAAGCGCTAATTGGTGGAACCATTGCTTCTTTATTGTCGGCTACGATTGCTGGGATGATTATTGGGTAACACATTCCTGGCTTTCGACTTGGCTCAAGATAAACTCTGGCAGGAATTTCGGGAATTATTAGCCGTCAATTTTAATTTAGCTTTGAGATTAATTTATTATAATTCAAAAACCGCATTACTTTCCTCACATAATACTTTAAGCACTCTCAACTCTACATCTTCATAAATTTGATCTCATTTAGGTCAGAAAAGTTACTAACTTTCTTTAATTTTGGCTTTCAAGTAAATGTCAATAATAACTAAATAAGATTTCCACTTTCGTGGGAAGTGAACATGAAACAATATCACGATCTCGTCAAACACGTATTAGATAACGGCAGCCAAAAAGGAGACCGCACAGGAACAGGTACTAAAAGTGTTTTTGGATACCAAATGCGTTTTGACCTAAGCGAAGGCTTCCCGATGGTAACTACAAAAAAACTGCATTTAAAATCCATTATTTACGAATTATTATGGTTTTTAAAAGGCGATACCAATATTAATTACCTCAACGAGAATGGCGTCCGAATTTGGAATGAATGGGCCGATGAAAATGGCGATTTGGGTCCTGTATATGGACATCAATGGCGCAACTGGAATAACGATGAGATCGATCAAATAAAAGACGTCGTAGACACGCTTAAAAACAATCCGAATAGCCGTCGCATGTTGGTTTCGGCTTGGAACCCATCAGTGTTGCCAGATACTTCAAAATCATTTTCCGAAAATGTCGCTAATGGTAAAGCAGCATTACCGCCTTGTCACGCTTTCTTCCAATTTTATGTCGCCGATGGGAAATTATCCTGCCAATTGTACCAACGCAGCGCCGATATCTTTCTAGGAGTTCCTTTTAATATCGGTTCGTATGCACTTTTTACCATGATGATGGCCCAAGTTTGTGGATATGAAGCAGGCGATTTTATCCATACGTTTGGCGATGCCCACATTTACAACAATCATATGGAACAATTGGAATTACAATTGTCAAGAGACCTTAGACCACTTCCAAAAATGATCTTAAATCCTGAAATCAAAGATATCTTCGACTTTAAATTTGAAGATTTTACTTTGGAAAATTATAATCCGCATCCTCATATTAAAGGAGTGGTTGCAGTGTAAAATAAGTTTCAGTAAAATAAATAAAAAAGCGTTTTCCAAATGGAGAACGCTTTTTTTATTTTTTTAAGGAATATCAGTTACAGAGTCATAACTGCATTTTCTCCTCCGAATTCATTTGTTACATAAGCATCTGCATGCTCATCATTTACAAAAGTGCCATCTACAAGGTATCTAAATTCATAGGAGTCATCTTTCACTAAATTTACAGTACCTCTAAATGTTCCGTTCTTTAATTTCTTAAGCTTTACAGCCTTTTCCGCACTCCATTCATTAAAACATCCTAATACAGATACTTCATTTGCTTCTTCAGCAGGCACCGAAAAAGTTACTTTACAAATAGGTTTACTTTTCAAGTATTGTTTTGTAATTGCCATAATTCAAATTAATTAATTTTGCGCAAATGTAAATAAGTTTTTAATAGTTTTAACCATTTAACCACCCCAATATCACATATTTATGATTTTCATAAAAATGCATTTGATATTTTTTAAACTTCTTTACGAAAGCTAGTTTGTATTATCGTATTACCAATATTATAAGAGTTCATTAATGCTGATTCTCAATGCCTTTGCATCTAAAACGATTTCGTTAAGGGTATGATCCAAAGAACGGATGTTTACATTACCGATTTCATCAAAAAAACTTAACTTTACCTGAAATTTCAGTATGATGTTCGGAAAAAATAAAAAAACAGGAAAAATAGACAGAGAACAGTTGGAGCTTATTGAAAATGCGCAACGAAGAATCAAGCAAAAAAAACGCCTCTACTATCATTTTGTAATTTTCTTAATCGGCGCCATTTTCCTCATTGTTTTAAATACAGTTATTGGCATTGGCGAGCAAACTAAAATTTTAGGATTGGATTGGTTTGTATTTGCTATTTTAGCTTGGCTATTCATCTTCATGTTTCATTTATTCAATGTTTTCGTGACGCATAAATTTATGGGAAAATCCTGGGAAGAAGCGCAACTCAACAAATTAGTAGACAAACAAAAAGAACGCATATCAGTACTTCAGGCCGACTTTCAAGAAACAACACCTGTGCAAATTCCTGTAAGGACTGAAAAAAAAACAAACGTTCATAAAAACCTAACGCTAATTGCGGCAGCTGCCGAAAATGATGTGATTGGCATAGACAACCAATTAATTTGGCATTTAAGCGATGACTTGAAACGCTTTAAAAATTTAACCTCCCATCATTGTATGATTATGGGCAGAAAAACATTTGAAAGCTTTCCTAAACCACTTCCCAACAGAACACACATTATAATTACGCGTCAGCAAAATTACCAGGTTCCGAACGGTGTGATTGTGGTTCATACTTTAGAAGACGCCATTAAGGCAACGCGTAATGATACCCAACCTTTTATTATAGGTGGCGGAGAAATCTACAAAGAGGCCATGCCATATGCCGATAAAATAGAATTAACACGCGTTCACGATTCTTTTGATGGGGATACTTTTTTTCCAAGAATAGATAAGTCAATTTGGATAGAAACCGAAAACAGATATCATCAAAAAGATGAGAATCATCAGCATTCTTTCTCATTCATTACTTACCAGAGAAAATAAAATTGACCTGTGAAGCTTAAAAGAAGACGGAAATTAGTTACCTATCTCAATATACTAGATCAGCCAATTCGATTTAACCCGTTTCTATTCAGTCGAAAATTTCTGTTATGGGCATTTTTAGGTCTTTTCGGAGGGGTTATTGCTGGAATATATTGGATCGTTTTAGAATTTTTTATGCACCGATTGGCTTATTTCGAGGGCTGGTTAGTGATTCCTACCATGGCCGTCTGCGGCCTATTGGCAGGATTGATTATTCATTTCATAGGCGATCCCGGAGAAATCCATTTAATTGTCAACAACATCCGCTTTAACAAAGGCAAATTGGACCCAAAGAACAATCCTTCCATGATTTTGTCTTCCTTGCTTTGCATCGCATCCGGTGGAAGTTTAGGACCAGAGGCACCGTTGGTTCAAGTTATTGGATCTTCAGGAACTTGGATTGGGAAATTATTCCGTCTAAAAGGCGAAGATTTAAGATCCATGAGTATTGCCGGTATGGCATCAGGCTTCACGGCCATGTTTGGTGCTCCTTTAGGTGGCAGTTTGTTCGCCCTTGAAATCCTACACCATGAACACGCCGTTGAGTATTATAAAGCTATTATGCCTGCGTTTGTAGCCAGTTGCTTTAGTTATTTAGTATTTGCATTGATTACCCATCTCAGCCTTGGCACACTTTGGGGTTTACCAACTTATGAAATGGTAAGCAAGTTCGACTTTTTGTATGCCGTCTTTTTTGCCATGATTGCAACGTGTTTTGGCTGGTTTTTCATTTTTTGTACAAAGACATTTAAGCACCTTTTCCAGAAATTAATTGTTCCAATCTATATAAAAACGCTTATTGGTGGTGTTTCATTAGGAATTATCGCTTACTACTTACCAATTACGAGATACTTTAGTCACTACGAACTCAGCACGCTTTTGATCAGTGAATTTTCCTTAAAAATGTTGATCGCCATTCTTTTTTTCAAAATCATCGCCATTGCAATTACCGTAACTTCAGGATGGCGTGGTGGGTTTATCATTCCTTTATTTTTCTGTGGGGCCACTTTAGGCTTGATCATTCATCAATTTATCCCTTCCATTAGTTTAGCCCTAACCATCGTAAGCTGTATGGCGGCCATAAATGCTTGCGTTACCAGAACGCCGATGAGTACTACAATTTTATTAGCGACCTTAACTGGGTTTACCTATTTTATCCCCATATTGTTCGCTAGTTTAACGGGTTATTTTTTGGCACCTAGAATTCCGTTTATTTCTTCACAAATGGAAAAGAAAAATAGTGGCACTTCGCAATCGCATTAATTTGATTCCAAGTATTGCGATATGACGTTAATTTTCTCCAGACCAACCTGTACTAATCGCTTTTTAATTAATTTTGCGCCATGATAAAAGATATTCAGCTTCGGGTTAGTCTCCTAGAAGAAAAACATCCAGATATTTTAACACGCAAAGCAGCTCGACTTCTTGGCATCTCCGCGAATAAAATTTCAGGGATTAAGGTGCTCAGGAAATCAATTGATGCCAGAAAAAAAGATATTATTTTCAATTATAAAGTAGCGGTTTATATCAATGAACCTGTTCCCGAAAATTCTGAATATCATTTTGACTATAAAGATGTATCTAAAGGAAAACCCATTCATATTATTGGGTTTGGTCCTGCAGGAATGTATGCTGCACTACGTTGTATTGAATTGGGATTTAAGCCGATCGTTTTAGAACGCGGTAAAAATGTTCAAGAGCGACGTCGCGATTTAAAAGCCATCAATCGGGATCATTTTGTGAATGAAGATTCTAATTACTGTTTTGGCGAAGGCGGCGCAGGGACTTATAGCGACGGAAAATTATACACGAGAAGTTTAAAGCGTGGCGATGTGCGTCGTATTTTTGAAAACCTCGTATTTCATGGTGCCACAGATCAAATTTTGGTAGATGCTCATCCGCATATTGGCACTAACAAATTACCTAAAGTGGTTCAGAATGTTCGTGAAACCATCCTGAATTATGGTGGCGAAATTCATTTTGATACCCGAGTTACAGATTTTATCATAAAAAATAATAAAATAATTACGCTACAACTTCAAAACGGGGACGAACTGAAAGTTGATCGTGTCATTTTGGCTATGGGACATTCAGCAAGAGATATTTTTTATCTGCTTCATGAAAAAAACATTTCCATGGAGGCTAAATCTTATGCCATGGGCGTACGCGTAGAACATCCGCAACACATTATTGACTCCATTCAATACAGTTGCAGTGGCGAACGTGACGAATTATTGCCTGCGGCGTCCTATAGCTTGGTGGATCAGGTAAATGGTAGAGGTGTGTATTCCTTTTGCATGTGTCCTGGTGGCTTTATTGTTCCCGCGGCCACCGCCAATGGCGAAGTAGTAGTGAACGGCATGTCACCTTCCAAACGTAATAACCCTTTTGCCAACTCAGGGATTGTTGTTGAAATTAATGTAGATAAGGATTTACACAAATACGAACATTTTGGTGTTTTAAAAGCTCTGGAATATCAAAAAGATTTAGAACGCCTTTCTTTTACAGCTGGTGGACGAACCCAAGTGGCACCGGCTCAACGCTTGACGGATTTTGTTGAAGGCAGACTCTCAACAAGTCTCAACCCGAGCTCCTATCAACCCGGATTAAATTCAGTACCATTACATTCGTTATTGCCCAAATTGATTGGTTCTAGTTTACGGAACGGCTTTAAGATTTTTGGAGAAAAAATGAAAGGTTATTATACCGAAGAAGCCAATGTTGTGGGTGTCGAATCGCGCACCTCATCGCCTATTAGCATTCCTAGAAATGAGCGTTTGGAACATCCTCAAATTTCAAATCTTTACCCTTGCGGAGAAGGGCCTGGTTATGCCGGAGGCATTGTGTCTGCGGCTATCGATGGCGAACGCTGTGCGGAAGCGGCGTGTGGAATATAAATAAAGTTGAAGTTGAAAATGAAATGGAATGGAATGGAATTTCGATGCGCTGACATAAATAAATAACTTATAGCTTCACAACTTATCGATAAAAAAATGACTGAAAAGGAAAGAATGATTGCTGGAGATATGTATGCTCCCTCCGACCCACAATTAATTGAAGACCGACGCCGCGCTCGGATTATTTTTGGGAAATATAATGTGACACATCCAGATGAAGTTGTAAAAAGATCAGAATTACTTCAAGACCTTTTTAATCAGCAGCCTAACAAACTTTATATAGAACCCCCTTTTTACTGTGATTATGGGTTCAATACTCAATTGGGCGATAATGTTTATATGAACTTTAATTGCTGCATCTTAGATGTCAGCATAGTCAAAATAGGCGATAATACCATGTTGGGTCCTAACGTTCAAATTTATACTGCAACACATCCGTTAGAATATAAAGCAAGAAACAGTGGGTTGGAATTCGCTAAACCGATTACCATAGGAAATAATGTTTGGGTTGGTGGTAATGCTACAATTTGCCCTGGCGTGACGATTGGGAATAATGTTGTCATTGGGGCGGGGTCTGTGGTGACCAAAAGTTTTCCTGACAATGTTTTTATAGCAGGCAATCCAGCCAGAATTATTAAAACTATAGATAATGGTTAGAAACTTTCAATTTGCGAATTGTTTCCACTGAGTTCCCTCCAACATTCAAATCATAAAGTGGTTTAAATAATTTTAATAATCTATTCATAATCATCGTAATTATCTTCTGGTCTTTAGTCAACTTGATTCTCATGTAAGGCGTCCTCACATCTATCAAAAATATTCCTATTTTTGCACTTCTAAAACTGATAATTTATGAACGCATATATATTTCCTGGCCAAGGTGCCCAATTTACAGGAATGGGATTGGACCTTTACGAAAAATCAACCATAGCAAAACAGCTCTTTGAACAAGCGAATGCGATATTAGGTTTTTCTATTACCGACATTATGTTTGAAGGTTCTGCCGAAGCTCTTAAAGAAACTAAAGTAACGCAGCCAGCTGTTTTTTTACATTCGGTAATTTTAGCAAAAACATTGGGAGATCAGTTTAAGCCAGATATGGTTGCAGGACATTCTTTAGGCGAGTTTTCTGCTTTGGTAGCGAATGGGACTTTGTCTTTTGAAGACGGGTTAAAGTTAGTGTCAGAACGTGCTTTGGCCATGCAGAAAGCCTGTGAATTTCAACCAAGCACCATGGCAGCCGTTTTAGGATTGGAAGATGCCATTGTTGAACAAGTATGTGCACAAACAGAAGGTATAGTCGTAGCGGCCAATTACAACTGTCCAGGACAATTGGTTATTTCGGGAGAACTCAGTGCGATCAATCGTGCTTGTGAAGCCATGAAAGAAGCGGGAGCAAAACGTGCTTTGGTATTACCTGTAGGAGGCGCATTTCATTCGCCACTAATGGAACCTGCGCGAGAGCGGTTGGCTGAGGCAATTGAAAACACCTATTTCAGCAAACCTAACTGTCCTATTTATCAGAATGTGACGGCCAACGCCGTAACCAATCAACATGATATTAAAACCAATTTAATTTCGCAATTGACCGCACCTGTGCGTTGGACACAATCTGTGCAACAAATGATTGCAGATGGCGCCAATTTATTTACAGAAGTCGGCCCTGGAAATGTACTTCAAGGATTGGTCAAGAAAATCAACAAACACGCGCAAACTGCAGCGGCAATATATACCTCTAATCTGTAATCGATGAAACTATCAAGAACATTAAGTATTGTCTTATTGATCGTTGCCAATATTGCAATAGATCAAATTTCGAAATTTATAGTAAGAGCCAATATTGCCCAAAATGAAATTATTCAACTTATTGGCGATACTTTTATCATGACCAAGGTTGAAAATTCAGGTGCTTTTTTAGGTATGGGTAGTGATTTGAGTCCTACTTTAAAGTGGATTCTATTATTGATCCTTCCCGTCATTGTTTTGGCAGGCGTGGTTTATTACATCATAACCAATAAAACTTTAGATCGATTAAGTCTGATTGCATTTTGCTGTATCATTGGGGGTGGCATCGCCAATGTATTTGACCGTTTTGTATATGGATCAGTCACAGACTTTTTTCATATCGACTTGGGTGGCGTGTTTAGAACGGGCATCTTTAACCTAGCTGATATGTCTGTCTCTTTTGGTATGATTTTATTAATTATTGCAAGTTTTAAACAGAAGAAACTCGAAAAACAAAATGCATAGCATTAAGAAAGCCTCAATAATTTGAGGCTTTTAAAATATTACTAAATACATTACTAAATCGTACTTTTATTTTGCTAAGTTACAATCTTCACAGTCCTTCACTTCGCCATAATAGGTTTGTCTATATTTGTGAAGTGTTTTGTAAGGGATAGTTAAAAATTGTTTTCTGATGTAGGTTACTTTTGTCATTAACGAACCCATTTTCGGTGTGTAACGTCCTTCTGGTTTTGTCTCTCTTTTAATACTAATAAATTTCATTTTGTCTTTTCTTTTTGATTTCATAATCAAGTTAATCCACTGAACAAATTTCTAATTTAAAACTGAAATTAATTAAATGCATTTTGATTATTTCTAGTCATCATGAAATACAAAGAAACGAATTCAACAACAAAAATCCAAACCATTAGAGTTAAAACCATGTTTATCAACTCGTTAATTATGGCACCCGTAGTTTTTATCCGTTTTAGTTGCCATATTAACAACGAAAATTGAATATAATTAACAGATTCTTAACGCCAAAATTGACTATGGCTTGAAGATTTCGCCATCTTTCATGACAAATACCACATTGGTCATGGTGTCAATATTAGCAGTGGGATCATCATTTGTAGCAACGATATCCGCCAAATATCCTTCTTTTAACTGTCCTATCTGGGTGTCCATCTTCAGCAACATGGCATTGGTAATGGTTGCACTTTGTAACGCTCCAATTGCCGGCATTCCGGCTTCCACCATATAACCGAACTCCTTGGCATTTTCGCCATGCGCAAAAACAGCCGCGTCGGTTCCAAAAGCAATTTTAACTCCTTTTTTATAGGCCCTTCCGAACATAGATTGAATCTTGGGACCAATATCCAAGGCTTTTCCCACAATGACTTCAGGGTAATAATTAGGAATTTTAGCTTTTTCTGAAACTGATTTTCCCGCAGTAATGGTGGGCACCAAATACACATCGTGCTTTTTCATGAGTTCCATAGTTTCATCACTCATAAAGGTACCGTGCTCTATAGTTTTTACACCACCAAGTATGGCACGTTGCATCCCTTCATCACCGTGCGCATGGGCCGCTACGTCAAGCCCATAATCTCTGGCCGTTTCGCAAATCGCTTTGATCTCTTCGACAGTAAACTGTGGATTCTGTCCGCTTTTTGCCACACTCAATACGCCACCAGTTGCAGTGATTTTTATCCAATCAGCACCATTTTTATACCGCTGTCGAACCGCTTTTTTTGCGTCTTCCACACTATTGACCACACCTTCTTTTGGTCCAGGATCTCCTAAAAGGTCTCTTTTGGCGCCATTGGTTGGATCAGCATGACCGCCCGTTGTGGCGAGAGACTTCTCCGCAGTGAAGATTCGTGGCCCGTCCACTTTACCAGCATTCACAGCATTTCTTAAGGCTACATTGACACCCGAGCCTCCCAAATCTCTGACGGTCGTAAAACCTGACATCAGCGTAACATTTGCAAAATGCTGTGCGTTAAATGCCACATCGGCGTCATTGAGTGTGTACTTATCCAGATACGCACCAGGGTTGGTTTCACTTTCAATATGAACGTGTAAATCAATAAGGCCGGGCATGACCGTTTTTGACTTTAAGTCAATCACAACATCACCTGCTGATTTAGGAGTCGAAAACCCATCTTCAATAGCCATGATCTTCTTTCCTGACACGATAATCGTTTTATTGGTCAAAACCTTACCTGCTTTGGTATCGATTAATTTTCCGCAATGCAAATACGTATTTTGACCAATTAATAACGAACTGATTAAAAGACTACAAAAAAGAAGTGCTTTTTTCATGCTTATGGTGTTATATGTTTCTTATGTGTTTTTCCCATTTCCAGGCGGATAATAACGCATCATCCAAATTGGTTTCCGCTTTCCATCCTAATTCTGTGTTGGCTTTAGTTGTATCAGCAAATGCCTGTATAACATCGCCTTCACGTCGGGGCGCAAACTTGTAATTCAGTTCTTGTCCGGATACTTTTTCAAAAGATTGGATGACTTCCAAAACCGTACTTCCTGTTCCTGTCCCCACATTAAAGGTTTCATAGTTGGCATCGTTAGTTTGTCCGACCAATCTCTCCAATGCGACCACGTGGGCTTTTGCCAAATCAACCACATGGATATAATCTCTCACACAAGTACCATCTGAGGTTGGATAATCATTTCCAAAAACAGAAAGCTCCTTGCGCAATCCTGCAGCTGTTTGTGTGATAAATGGAATTAAATTTTGAGGTACACCAATTGGCAATTCACCAATTTTTATACTGCTATGAGCTCCTACTGGATTGAAATATCGCAGTGCAATGGCGTTTAAGTTGCTATTTACCTTACAAGTATCTCTAATAATTTCCTCACCAATTTGTTTGGTATTCCCATACGGTGATTCAGCCAATTTGATAGGTGCTGATTCCGTAATTGGCATCTGATCCGCTTGTCCGTAAACGGTACAAGATGAACTGAAGATGAAATTTTGAGTTGGCAATCTCAATATCGATTTTAGCACATATACCAAGGTATTGATATTGTTTTCGTAATATAACAATGGTTTTTCAACACTTTCGCCTACTGCTTTACTCGCAGCAAAATGGATCACTCCAACGATATCCTGATGTTTTTCAAAAAAGGATTCTACCTTTGATTTTTCCTTTAAATCTAATTTTTCAAAGACTGGAGCAATTCCTGTAATCGCCGTAATTCCTGCTAAAACATCAATGGACGAATTTGAAAGATCATCAATAATGACGACTTCATAGCCTTTTTCTTGCAGTTCTACAACGGTATGTGAACCGATAAAACCTAAACCACCTGTAACTAAAACTTTTTTCATTTATAGAGTATCATTTATAAAATTAATAACTGTAGAGGTAATAAACTCAATTTGCTCATCATCCAATTCAGTGTGCATTGGCAACGAAATAACTTCTTTTACTAATTGATTAGTGACCTTAAAATTCTCCTCTTTGTATCGGGAGTCCTTATAGGCTTTTTGAAGATGTAACGGAATAGGATAATATACACCGCACGGTATGCCTTGGTCATTCAAATGTTTTACCAACGCATCCCGACTCACATCCTTAACTTTTAATGTGTACTGATGGAATACATGATTTTCTTTATCGCCTTCTCTAAAAGGTGTGACAATATGCTCATGTCCTTCAAAAGCCATGTCGTAAGCATTTGCCGCTTTTAAGCGTGCGGCATTATAGCGGTCTAAATGTTCTAACTTCGTATCTAAAACGGCAGCCTGAATGGAATCCAATCGCGAATTGACGCCTACCACATCATGATGATAACGCTCATACATGCCGTGATTGACAATTCCTCTTAGTTTATGCGCCAAAGCATCATCATTGGTAAAAATAGCACCTCCATCACCGTAACATCCTAGATTTTTGGATGGGAAAAACGAAGTAGAAGCCACATGTCCGATCGTGCCGACTTTCGCTTTTTTTCCATTACTATACGTGTATGTTGCACCAATCGCCTGAGCATTATCTTCAATGACAAACAAATGATGTTCCTCGGCAATTTTCATGATCGCTTCCATATTGGCGCTTTGGCCAAATAAATGCACTGGAACAATTGCTTTTGTTTTAGAAGTGATGGCATTCTTTATGGCCTCAACATCAATATTAAAAGTTTTAGGATCCACATCTACCAAAACTGGTGTTAATTGCAATAAAGCAATAACCTCAACTGTTGCTGCGAACGTAAAATCGGCAGTGATGACCTCATCTCCTGGTTTTAAATCCAATCCCATCATTGCTATTTGCAAAGCGTCTGTTCCATTTGCACAAGGAATGACGTGTTTTACATCAAGATAATTTTCTAGATTTTTCTGAAATTGGTGCACTTGCGGACCATTAATATACGCTGTTGTGTCGAGAACTTCAGCAATTGACGCATCAACCACATCTTTAATTTTCTCATATTGACCTTTAAGATCAACCATTTGTATTTTTCTCATCTCGTTTTATGTAGAATTGATAATTAAAACCTCAAGGCTTTAGGAAGTAGCGAATTTACGAAATTGCACCTCTTATACCAATCATTCCTAAAGGTTTAATTTATTTTTAGATCAACAAAACCATTTGTTTTATCAGGTTAAGTACTGAAATTCAATTGTGTTTTTAAAGCTATATAATAGAAAGAAATGTAATTTAGCACAAATCATTCTTCTTGAAATTACTTTACAACATAGCCATATATAACGTCGAATTTTCACTTAAAATTCTTGCATTTTTCAATGATAAAATTAAGAAGGGAGTTGAAGGACGTTCAAACGCGTTTGCTATTTTGGAAGGATACCTATCTGCTGACGATCGCATCTTTTGGTTTCACTGTGCTTCTTTGGGAGAATATGAACAAGGACTTCCAATTTTTAAACAACTTCGAAAAGAAAACCCCAATCATAAAATAGTATTGACCTTCTTTTCGCCCTCTGGTTATGAAATACGGCAAAATACCGAAGTTGCGGATGTCGTGGTCTATCTTCCGATGGACACAAAAGCCAATGCCGAACGATTTTTAAAACTAGTCCATCCAGAATTGACCATTTTTGTGAAATATGACATATGGCCTAATTATCTCAGCGAAATAAAAAAACTAGACTTAAGAGCCCTATTGATTTCTGCATCCTTCAGAAAAGAGCAATCCTATTTTCAGTTTTATGGTGGCATGATGCGCAACGCCTTAAATGCTTTTGAACATATTTTTGTTCAAAATAAAAAGTCAAAGAACTTAGTAAATGCCATTGATCTCACTAATGTTACCGTTGCTGGAGACACACGTTATGACCGGGTTTCAGACCAATTGCTTCAAGACAATACCTTGCCATTTATTGAGGAGTTTAAAAACGGAAAATTATGTGTGTTGGTAGGAAGTTCTTGGCCTGATGACGAAGCTTTATTTGTGGACTACATCAATTCGGTAAAATCAAAAGAGGTCAAATTTATCATTGCACCCCATAATATCAAAAGCAATCAAATAGAACATTTCGTTAATCAACTTCAGAAAAAAACGGTGCTTTTTTCGGAAAAGGAACATAAAGATCTTTCAGGATACGAGGTGTTTATCATCGATACCATTGGAATCTTAAGTAAAACTTACAATTATGCCGATCTCGCGTATGTTGGAGGAGCTATGGGCACAACAGGACTTCATAATATATTGGAGCCTGCAGTTTTTGGTATTCCGGTAATTATTGGTAAAAACTACAAGAAATTTCCCGAGGCTTCTCAAATGATAGAACATGGCGGGGTTATCACTGTTAAAGATGGCGGTGAGCTCAAGAAAACCCTCGAAATGTTAACGAAAGACGTGGAGAAGAGAAATCAACTGGGACTTCTGAATGCCAAATTCATCAAGCAAAACAAAGGTGCCGTTCTCCAAATCATGAAATATATCCGAAATTATAATTAAAAATAGTGTTTATAGATTAGATATTCCATGGTTTAGTAGGACTCAACCTACTAGTTTCCTAAATTGCACGCATAATTAACCCTAAAATTTACAATGAAAATGAAAAAAATATTATTCAGTTCTGCCTTATTCATGGTGCTCGGTTTTTCGTTTACCTCCTGTAGAGAAACAGAAAAGAAGGCAGATGAACCAAGTGTTATTATTATCGAGAAAAAGGTGGATGATACGCCTAAAAAAACAGAAGGTGCCTTAGAAAAAGCAGGGAGAGCAATTGACAATGCAGCTAAAGAAGTTAAAGAAGCAGGTAAGGCTGTGGATGGTGCTGCAAAGGAAGTTGTTGGCGACGATAACTAACTTACAAGCTTAGTTAATACATTAATATGAAGACCTAACGATACGTTGGGTCTTTTTTTAGATTCTATATATATAAGAGACTTTTACAATCTTTTGATTATCAAGGCTTAGCACTCAGGGCGGACTTGCAAAAAGCGAGTCCATCTTGAACATTTTGAGACAAGACAATCCAAAATAAGGACTGTGTTTTTTGTTTGAAATTGAATATAAAAACAAGTCTTAATATCATTTTCAAACAAAAAAGTCGAAACTTTCGTTTCGACTTTTCATCTGTACTCAAGGCGGGACTTGAACCCGCACGTCCTAATGGACACAGGATTTTAAGTCCGGCGTGTCTACCGATTCCACCACTTGAGCAGGTGCACAAAGTATTCATTATTTAAAAACAATGTTCCACAGCTGCGGAATTCATACTCTTGCGTTTTATTACTGAGCGAAAAACGGGATTCGAACCCGCGACCTCCACCTTGGCAAGGTGGCGCTCTACCAACTGAGCTATTTTCGCGTTATTGCAATTAATTGAAGAACGTTCTCACGACACCTATTGGCATTGCGAGGGCAAATTTAATACATTTCTTAGAATGGCAAAGCCTTTTGAGTAAAAAAAAGATGTTTTTTTTATGCGCGTTTCTTTTTCAACAACATACGTTTAATTTCATTCAATTTCATAAGTGCTTCCACCGGGGTTAAGACATCAATATCAATATTCAAAATTTCTTCCTTAATTTGCTCTAACAAAGGATCATCCAAATTAAAGAAGCTCAATTGCATGTCATTTTCAAGAGTTCTTACCTTGTTGGTCAACTCTTCGCTACTATGTGATTTTTCTAGCTGCTTCAGAATTTTATTCGCACGATGAATCACTTGTTGTGGCATCCCGGCCATTTTAGCCACGTGAATTCCGAAACTATGTTGACTTCCACCTTCAACTAATTTTCTTAAGAAAAGTACATTGTTTTTCAATTCCTTCACAGAAACATTGAAATTTTTGATCCGGGCAAAAGTTTCGGTCATCTCATTCAACTCATGATAATGAGTGGCAAATAATGTTTTGGCCTTACTTGGATGTTCATGCAGATATTCACTAATGGCCCAAGCAATAGAAATCCCATCATAAGTACTAGTGCCACGGCCGATTTCATCCAACAAGACCAAACTTCTTTCAGAAATATTGTTCAAAATTGAAGCTGTTTCGTTCATCTCAACCATAAAAGTAGATTCGCCCATGGAGATGTTATCACTAGCACCCACTCTGGTAAATATTTTATCAGTCAATCCCACTTTAGCGTGCTCTGCAGGCACAAAACTTCCCATTTGAGCCAAGAGTACAATAAGCGCGGTTTGACGCAAAATAGCAGATTTACCAGACATATTAGGCCCCGTAATCATGATGATTTGCTGTTTGTCCCTATCTAAATAAACATCGTTGGCAATATAAGGTTCGCCATGTGGTAATTGTTTTTCTATAACCGGATGCCGTCCGTTTTTGATATCTAATGCAAAACCATCATTGATTTCTGGGCGCGTGTACTTACTGTCATAAGCTAATTGTGCAAATCCACACAAACAATCCAATTGCGCAATCAATGCTGAATTTTTTTGCACCGGCTTAATGAATTGTCCAATCCACGACACCAACTCTGAAAACAACTGCTGTTCGATACCCTGAATACGTTCTTCAGCCCCAAGAATTTTGGTTTCGTATTCCTTTAATTCTTCAGTAATATAACGCTCGGCATTGACCAAAGTTTGTTTTCTAATCCAATCTGCCGGTACTTTATCTCTGTGGGAATGCCGCACTTCAATATAATAACCAAATACGTTATTGGAGGCGATTTTAAGCGATGTAATGCCTGTCCGTTTGCTTTCGCGCTCCAACATTGCATCTAAATAATCCTTTCCTGAGGTTGATAAGGCTCTGAGTTCTTTCAATTCTGCAGAAAAATCAGAAGAAATCGTACTTCCTTTTAAAATGTTAACCGGAGCTTCTTCATTTAAAGTCGCTTTAATGCGGTGGCGCAATTCTTCACAAAGTTCTAAGCTATTGCCAATATGCTGAATGGCTTTATTGTCGGTGTTTTGAGTGAGTGTTTTTATGGGTACAATCGCTTCCAATGCGTTTTTTAACTGCACCACTTCTCTCGGACAGATTTTAACCGTCGCTACTTTGGAAATTAACCGTTCAATATCGCCAATACCTTTAATCTGATTTTGGATTTTTTTCAGAACAATCGTATCATCCAAAAAATATTGAACCACTTCATGCCGCTGATCGATTTTTTCCATATTAACAAGCGGCAAGGCTAACCAACGTTTTAATAAACGACCACCCATAGGCGAAATGGTGCGGTCGATCACGTCAATCAACGTGACTGCGTTTTCATTGTTGGATTGGTAAAGTTCCAAGTTGCGGATGGTAAAGCGATCCATCCAAACATGATCATCTTTTGTAACCCGCTGTATGGAAGTAATATGTTGTAATTTATGATGTTGTGTCTCCCCCAAATAATGCAAGACCGCACCGGAAGCGATAATGCCTTCGTACAAATCTTCGATACCAAAACCTTTTAAAGACTTCGTTTGAAAATGTTTAAGTAAGGTTTCAGTGGCATAATCATCTTGAAAAACCCAATCTTCCATATAAAATGTATGGAAATTGCCGCCAAAGGTTTCTTTAAACTCAGTCCGCTTTTGTTTAGAAATTAGAATTTCACTTGGCCTGAAGTTTTGCAGCAATTTATCAACATACTCGGAATTCCCTTGAGAAATCAAAAATTCACCGGTGGACACATCTAAAAAAGAAACCCCTATATATTTATTGGATGATGAGCTTGTCGAAGCACTAAAACACACCGCTGCCAAAAAGTTATTTGTCTTTGAATGCAAAATATCATCATTCAAGGCCACACCTGGAGTTACTAATTCCGTTACGCCACGTTTCACTAAGGATTTAGCTTGCTTAGGATCTTCCAGCTGATCACAAATGGCCACGCGACAGCCCGCCTTGACTAATTTTGGCAAATAGGTATTTAAGGAATGGTGGGGAAATCCAGCCAATTCGGTTTCAGAATCACTTCCTGCGCCGCGTTTGGTTAAGATAATATCTAATATTTTAGATGCCTTTATGGCATCACTGCCAAAAGTTTCGTAAAAGTCGCCCACCCTAAAAAGCAATAAAGCATCAGGATACTTCGCCTTGATCGCATTATACTGTTTCATTAACGGAGTTTCCTTCTTTTCTTTTTTAGCCAAAGTTTGTTTTTTTAAATGGTATTTTTGCCCTAAATATCAAGACTGCTAAGTTACTTATAATTTGAGGCTTTGGAAAATGGAGCAGGGAGAAGTTATTTACAATATAATACCTCTTTGAAAAACTTATTTTTCCTTTGCGACAATTTGCGGAATGGCTTTTTAAATGGAGAAACTCAGAGACAACACAGAGAAGCGCGTAGTCTTTGAGCTCGATTCTCGATTGACCAATAAAACCTGAAAGGTTTTCCATAACCTAAGAAGATTTAAAGAATTTTAAAAAAACAGAAAGATTCCCTTTCAAGAGCTATCAGGCTTATAGGAATGACTATGATGAGATTCCCACCTACGTGGGAATGAAAATAAAAATTTCCAATGAGAAAACTAAAAAACAGTGAACTCGACAGATTAAGTGTTGAAGAATTTAAAGATACTCAAAAAACACCTTTAATTGTAGTATTGGATAATATCCGAAGTTTAAACAATATAGGATCGGTATTTCGAACTAGTGATGCTTTTTTAGTGGAAAAAATTTATCTGTGTGGTATTACTGCCACGCCGCCACATAAAGACATTCATAAAACCGCTTTAGGAAGTACCGACACTGTGGACTGGGAACATGTAGAAAATACCACCGATTTAGTACTCCGTCTCCAATCAGAAAACATAATTGTAGTATCAATTGAACAGGCGGAGAACGCGACTATGCTCAACGATTTTAAACCTCAACCTGACCAAAAATACGCTCTTATTTTCGGAAACGAGGTAAAGGGCGTGGCTCAAAACGTGGTCAGCGCCAGTGACGTAATTTTAGAAATTCCTCAATTTGGCACTAAACATTCTTTAAATATCTCAGTAAGTTGTGGGGTTGTGGTTTGGGATTTGTTTTGTAAGTTGAGAGTACGGGATTAACAAAAGGGCCTGCTGCGCTATAAAAAAAGAATTCGTTTTTCATTTATATGCGAATGGTCATCGAAGGATATGGATTCCCATTAGTTATATTGTCATTCGCTTACTCTAATGTGATTCCTCCTGCGTCAAAATGACAAATCTGCAAGAATATTTATTAATCTTTCCTACAAATCTCCTCCAAAATCCATAAATAATCTGCTCTATTCTCTACGAAATCACGATTAGAAATATCGATTATTTTGACGTTCAGTTCAGTTTGGTTTTTTAAAAATTCCAAATAACCCAAATTAATTTTATCGAGATAATCGTTTTCAATGTTTTGTTCATATTCGCGACCACGCTTCTTGATATTCTCTTGTAAACGCTCTGTGTTTTGATACAAATACACATACAAATCTGGCTTTGCAATATCTTTATACATTAAATAGAAAAGCTTTCGATAGAGCCTAAATTCATCTTCCGGTAAGGTTATTTTAGAAAAAATTAAGGATTTATAAATATCATAATCACTGACCATAAAATCCTTGAATAAATCCAATTGTGATAAATCATCACTGATTTGCTGGTAACGATCTGCCAAAAATGACATCTCCAAGGTAAAAGCATAGCGTTGTGGCTCTACATAGAATTTTGGCAAAAATGGGTTATCAGCAAACCGTTCCAAAATCAATTTCGCATTAAAATCATTTGATATTTGATATGCTAAACTTGTTTTTCCCGCACCAATATTACCTTCAATGGCCATATAATTATAGTTTCCAAAACCATACTGCTTCATAGGATTTTTCAACCAAATATTTATGGGTTCGATCTCGCTATTATCTTCGCATGTTTCCAATAGCTCTAAAACTGATTTTCCTAATTTAGGATGCATCACCTTTGGAGCAATATCATGTAAAGGCTGTAATACAAATTTACGCTTATGCATTTGCGGGTGGGGCGTGGTAATCATCTCCCAATCGATTACCTGATCATCATAAAAAATCACATCTAAATCAATCGTCCTAGATTCATAACCTTCTCCTAAATTCCGTAACCTTCCAAGCTCATTTTCAATGGTCAAAAGCTTTTGCATCACGTCTTCAGCAGAGTACAGAGTGTCAATAAAAATACAGGTATTGTAAAAATCTTCAGTGGAAGCGCCGTCTTGAAAACCTAAAGCAGGCGTATTATATACTTTGGAAATGATATTGATTTTCCCGACGCGTCTAAAAATAAGATCAACAGCATCTTGCAGATGTTTTAATCTGTCGCCTTTATTGCTGCCAAGCGCGATGTAAACTTTATGAGGTTGGTTCATATGTAATGCCAAAATAAAGAAAACAAAATCACTTTATAATCTATTTTCCCTTAAAAAAATATTCCAAAAGTCCGAATGTGAGTGAAGATTTAAACTAAATACACTGTAAACAAATAGACTGCTCCATTTAAATATCGATTAAGCAAATTGCCATTCGTACAACACAAATCATCATTTTATGCCAAACTAAATGTCTTTCTTGACTTCCTTTTTATATCTTGGTCTTTCCAAAATTTAAAATCATTTTAGCCCCAAACCAATGTGAAAATTACGCGACTACAAATGTGCTATTGTTTTATTAAACTTTTACATATTACGATCTTATAAAATATACATTGCGTATATATACCTACTTAACGACATGGCTTTCTACTCTTGGACGCAAAATCTAAATTTTCAATGAAGAAGTTTTTAAAAATAACCGGAATTACCTTATTACTTATCATTATCCTATTAATTGCATTGCCTTTTGTATTTCAATCGCAAATTAAAGGAATGGTCAAAAATTCCATCAATCAAAACATTAACGCCAATGTAGAGTTTAGTGACGTGAGCTTAAGTTTGTTCAGAAGTTTTCCGCAGGCTCATGTAGAAGTGAGCGATTTGGTCATTACCAATTTTGAACCTTTTAAAGATGAAACTTTTGTTACCGCAAAAAACATCAATTTTACAATGTCCGTAAAAGAGCTTTTTAAATCGGATGACGAGGCAATTGTTATAAATTCCATCAATGTCAACGAAGCGCTTTTGACCTTAAAAACGGATGCTTTCGGCAATGTGAACTATGATATCGTTAAGGAAACTGAAACCTCGCAAGATACGACCGACTCCAGTTTTTCTTTCGACATTAAAGATTACAGCATTAAAAACAGTGCCCTGACTTATATTGATATAACCTCTGATATTCAATTTTATCTGACCGAGTTAAACCACTCCGGAAAAGGAACGTTTTCTGGCGACGTATCTGAATTGGACACAAAATCGGAAGCTAATGTGAGTTTAACTATGGATAGCACGAATTATTTAAACAATAATCATGTGAAATTGGACGCTCTGATTGACCTGGATTTAAACGCCCAAAAATATACATTTAAAGAAAACAAAGCACTCATCAATCAATTGCCTATCGCATTTAACGGTTTTGTACAGATGATAGAAGAAGGCCAACTCATTGATATTTCTTTTAAAAACACGGGCTCTTCGTTTAAAGATTTTTTAGCTGTAGTCCCGGCGACTTACTCTAAAAACTTAGATAATGTTGACACCACGGGCGATTTTAAAATCAGTGGCATCGTTAAAGGCAAGATGACAGAAACTACGATTCCAACCTTGGACATTAGTATTAAATCGGACAACGCCTCTTTCAAGTATCCCGATTTACCTAAACGTGTTGAGAATATCGTGATCGACACAGAGATTAAAAATGAAACCGGAATTGCCGCTGACACTTATGTGGCCATTAAAACATTAAACTTTAAGATTGATAGTGACGTTTTCCAATCTTCAGCCTTAATAAAGAATCTTACTGGGAATATGCAAGTAAGTGCCGATGTGGATGGCGTTTTAAACTTGGCTAATCTTACCAAAGCCTATCCATTAGAACTTGACAATGAACTCAGCGGCATCTTAAAAGCTAAACTGCACACCTCATTTGACATGAATGCCATTGAAACCAGCGCTTACGATCGCATTAAAGCGTCAGGAAATGCGCACATCAGCAACTTGGTGTTTACTTCAGATGCTATGAACCAACCGTTGCATATTTCAAAAGCAGATATGACTTTTAACCCATCTACCGTCACCTTAAATAGTTTTGACGCAAAAACTGGAAAGAGCGATATATCTGCCACCGGAAACATCGATAATTTGATTGGGTTTATGCTGAGTAAAAAAGTGAATCTAAAAGGAGACTTCAAATTAAACTCCAATACTTTGGCACTAAGTGATTTTATGAGTGAAGAAATGGAATCCACTACTGCAGCCACCTCACAAAAAGAAGCGACGACCACCGAGGGATTGAAAATTCCTAAATTCTTGGAGTGCACCATTACTGCAAATGCCAATACAGTTATATATGACAACCTCATTTTAAAAAATGTAAAAGGAGTGTTGACCATAAAAGATCAACAAGCCACGATCGACAATTTAAGTTCAAATTTATTTGATGGCGTACTAAATGTTTCCGGAAATGTCAACACCAAATCGGACACGCCTTCTTTTAGTTTAAATTTAGATGCCAATAGTTTTGATATTGCAAAATCTTTCAGGGATTTAGAATTGTTACAAAGCTTAGCTCCTATTGCCAAAATACTTCAAGGCAAATTGAACAGTAGCATTAAAATATCAGGAACTTTGGATAAGGAGTTTTCGCCTAACCTAAATACCATTTCAGGATCAGCGATTGCAGAATTATTGACGACTGATATTGACGAGAATGCAAGTCCTCTTTTATCCAAATTGGAAGGTGCGCTGAGTTTTATCGATTTCGGAAAATTAGATCTTCATGATTTAAAAGCAAATCTAGAATTCGCAAATGGGAAAGTTCATGTTAAACCTTTCAATCTGGCCTATAAAGATATTGGAATAGTCGTTTCCGGAGTCCATGGATTTGACAAAACGATGTCCTATGATGCTGTTTTTAATGTGCCTGCTCAATATTTAGGCAGCGATATTAACCGTCTTATCGGAAAGATTAATGACAATGAAGTCAACAAATTTAACATTCCTGTATCCGCAAAAATTTCGGGATCGTTTACGGATCCAAAAGTTTCTACCGATTTAACTAGTGGCATAGCGAATTTGACCACCCAGCTGATTGAAATCGAAAAACAAAAGTTGATTGGGAAAGGCACCGATAAAATCAAGGATTTACTTGGGGGCATTTTAGGAGGAAACAAAAATCAAACTCAAACTCCGGAAATAACGACTAAAGACTCAACGACCATACAAACTCCTCCTATAAAAAAAGACAGCACTAAAAACAGTGGGGACGCCATCAAGAATACGATAAAAGACATTTTCAATAAGAATAAGAAGAAAAAAGATACGGTTAATTAACTCAAAATAGAACGCCTTTTATTACTCGAAAAGTGAAGGATTCCTATCAATTCAGTCTAAAATAACCTCAAATCTAAAGAAAATTATCGAATTATGTTAAAGTAATGTGAGTTTATTTGCTTTTGTCATTAATTAGGTTATAATGTAGGATAACTTTTTAAAAACTGAATAGACTAGATGAGGCAATTAAAAATTACGAAGCAGGTTACTAATAGAGAATCTAAATCACTTGATAAATATCTACAAGACATTAGTAAACTGTCATTGATTACGGCAGATGAAGAGGTAGAATTAGCACAACGAATAAGAGAAGGCGATCAAGAAGCTTTGGACAAGCTGACAACAGCCAACCTCCGTTTTGTTGTATCTGTTGCAAAACAATATCAAAACCAAGGCTTGACCTTACCAGATTTAATTAATGAAGGTAACGCCGGTTTGGTGAAAGCAGCGAAACGTTTTGATGAAACCAGAGGTTTCAAATTTATTTCGTATGCGGTTTGGTGGATTCGTCAAGCAATTCTTCAAGCTTTAGCCGAACAATCTCGAATAGTTAGATTACCTTTGAACAAAATTGGTTCGATCAATAAGATCAACAAGGCCTTTTCGTTTTTGGAGCAGGCGCATCAACGCCCCCCAAGTCCTGAAGAAATTGCCAAGGAATTAGATCTGACCGTGAAGGATGTTAAAGAGTCCATGAGAAATTCTGGACGTCATGTTTCGATGGATGCCCCGTTGAAAGAAGGAGAAACTTCAAGTTTATATGATGTTGTTTCTTATGGCGATTCTCCGAGACCAGATCAGCTTTTAATGACTGAATCTTTAAGTTTGGAAATTGATAGAGCTCTCAACACGCTCTCTCAAAGAGAAAGTGATGTGATCCGATTGAATTTCGGACTGAGCAATCAGCCACCAATGACCTTGGATGAAATTGGAAAGACATTTGATTTAACCAGGGAACGTGTACGTCAGATTCGTGAAAAGGGAATTAGACGATTAAAGCACACTTCAAAAAGTAAAATTTTAAAAACGTATTTAGGATAGTCTTAAATACACTATATACTATAAAAACTATTTATGTTAAGAATCGAAATTAAAGAAGGCGAAAATATTGAACGCGCAATTAAGCGTTATAAACGTAAACACAGAAATGTGAAAGTAATGCAAACTTTAAGAGAAAATCAATATTTCACGAAGCCATCAGTTAAGAAAAGACGCCAAATGCAAAAAGCGAATTATATTCAGGGCTTAAGAGATCAGGAAAACATGTAGTCTTCTTAGGATTATAATAAAAAAAATCACGTCATCCAACGTGATTTTTTTATTTTCCAATATGACGTTCTTCCTTCCCAATGGGATGATCTTCGTAAAAATCTTTAAAGGTTTTAGTTGTATTATATTTATCTCTTAAAACTTTATACACCATCAAAACCACTAATATCTCTCCTATGCAGGTCATATAGAACACCCAATTTAATGGCATATTCATACTGACCATAATGACCAAGGTCACTAAGAATAATGTGGTAACAGCTACATAAAACATTACTGGAATTTTCATGATTTCATTTTTTAGAGGTTCACTGAATTCTAAAAAAGGCCTAGTCACAGATATTGACAAAAGATTAGATTTTCGAAATAATAGAGCCAACTCCTAAAGAATTAACCAAATGCTAACTTAGCTGTAGTTCAAAAATTATAACACGATTCTGCAGCATTGCCTTCATTTCATTAAATTACGCAAAAATGAAGGCTTAGAAAATATTTCCCTTGTAAAGTATTGTTAATTAGCGTGATTAAACTGAAAGCGCAACAACAAATCCTTCATTGGATCTGATATTGAAAACCGTTTCATCGTCGAAAATAAGATATTGCCCTTTGATCCCTTTTAATACACCCTGATAAGTTGGTGTTTTTACCAAATTAAGACTTTTCGGTTTTTCTGGATATTGCAAGACTGGAAACTCAATGTTGGTCTCTTTATTATTAGCAATGTAATACTCCAATGCCTCTTCAGGTATGTATTGCTTCAACCGATCTCTCCAATCAACTAAATTCTCATCAACAATTTCGTTCTTCAACATGGTACGCCAATTGGTTTTATCGGCAACATAATCTTTTAAGGCTATTTCAGTGAGACCCGCCAAATAGCGGTTGGGCACTTCAACAATTTCAATAGCTTCGTGTGCGCCTTGATCAATCCATCGTGTCGGCACTTGACTTTTTCTGGTCACTCCTACCTTAACATTACTGGAATTTGCCAAATACACAATATGAGGCTGCAATTGCACCTTTTTTTCATACTCCAAATCGCGATCTTCTTTATCTAAATGAGCGGTACTCAACTCTGGCCTAATGATCCAATCAGCCGCTTGGGGAATATCGAAAAAACAGTTTTTACAAAAGCCTTGTCGATAGATGGGTTTGTTAAGTGCACAGTTGAGACATTGGTATCCAACAAATTGTATCGTGATCGTTTTATCCAATAATTGATTCATATTGATGAAGTCATTCTCAAAAATTAGATAGTATTGAATAGGTTGTGAAAATTCCGTTGTCATTTTGGTTAAGACCCCTTGATACGTCATTTATATAAAAAATTTATTTAGAAGAATTTATTTAAAAAAAGTGTTATTTTTAGTCTTTAAAGATACTACAAATATGTCGATTCCATTAGTTAATTCAATTGCTTCATGGTTCTTAAAAAAGCGATTCCATCAAATAGATTTGTTTTTAAAGTACCCTAATGAAGTACAGAATGAACTGCTCCAGGACTTATTGATTACTGCAAAGGACACCGAAATTGGGAGACGCTATGATTTTTCAAGCATTACAGATTATAAAACTTTTGCGGATCGAATTCCCATCTCCACCTACGAAGAAAATCAAGCTAATATTGAAAGATCCCGAATGGGAGAAAACAATATATTTTGGCCAACACCCATAAAATGGTTTGCAAAATCAAGCGGCACGACCAATGCCAAAAGTAAATTCATACCCGTAAGTTATCAATCTCTTGAAGAATGTCATTATGCCGGAAGCAAGGATTTACTATGCATGTATTTGAACAATAATGAGAACTCGCAATTGTTTACAGGCAAGAGTTTGAGACTTGGCGGTAGTAAAGAGTTATATAAAGAAAATGGCACTGTTTTTGGCGACTTATCAGCCATCCTTATTGACAACATGCCCTTCTGGGCGGAATTTAGCAGTACCCCAAGCAGCAAGGTCTCTTTGATGAATGATTGGGAGCATAAAATGCAAGCCATAGTTAATGAAACCATTAATGAAAATGTAACGAGTCTTGCTGGAGTGCCGTCTTGGATGTTGGTGCTCTTGAACAATGTTTTAGAAACCACCAACAAACAGAGTATTTTTGAGATTTGGCCAAATCTGGAAGTGTATTTTCATGGTGGCGTCAGTTTCTTACCTTATGTGGATCAATACAAGTCCATTTTGCCAAGAAAAGAGTTTAGATATTACGAAATCTACAATGCTTCTGAAGGTTTTTTCGCCATTCAGGATCAGAATAGTTCGAGTGAGTTATTGCTCATGTTAGATTATGGTATTTTTTATGAATTCATTCCAATGGATGCCTATGGTACTCCTGAACAGCGCATCATTCCGTTAGCCGAAGTTGAAACACACCAAAACTATGCAGTGGTCATCACAACCAATGCTGGACTTTGGCGCTACAAAATTGGAGATACGATACGGTTTACCTCATTACAGCCACATCGGATTAAGGTAAGCGGACGTACAAAACACCATATTAATGTGTTTGGGGAAGAATTAATTATCGAAAATGCCGAAGACGCATTAAAGAAAGTATGCAAAAAAACGAATTCCCAAATTGTAGATTATACGGCGGCACCAATTTTTATGACTGGGAAAGAAAAAGGCGCCCACGAATGGTTGATAGAATTTAAAACTCCACCACAGGATATTCATTACTTTAATGAACTGCTTGACAACGCCTTAAAATCCTTAAATTCTGATTATGAGGCGAAGCGTTATAATAATATTACCTTAAACAGTCCAAAAATCCATCTGGCACGACCCCAATTATTTTATGATTGGTTGAAGCAGGAAGACAAACTAGGTGGCCAGCACAAGGTACCGAGACTCTCCAATACACGTCAATATATCGATGCTCTACTAAAATTAAATGTGTAAGGTTATTCAGCGCAAAAATTAACAAATTAAGTTTTTACAACGAAAATAAAGTAGTATTGGTCTAAAAATTAGACTGTTCATTTTTCTGTTTCAAATAAGCTATTATATTTACAGTATAGTAAACCAAATAACAACGCAAAAAGGTGTTATTGAATGAAAAAGAGCATAAACAATAATCCTCTGTTGTAAATATATTTAAAGCATTGTTTTTGCAATATTAGTTTTTAAATCCAAAAAAAAGAAAAACCACCCTGAAGAGAGTGGTTTTATTTATTTTATATAGGTGGCTTTATTTAAGACACCGCCTTCAATCGTTTTAAAGTGGTTTTGTCCAATTTATCTTCCACGTATTCCTTGCTCACATGTAGTTTTTTCACATTACTACTTGGCAATTCAAACATGGCATCAGTTAGAATCTCTTCACAAAGTGATCTCAAGCCTCTTGCTCCCAATTTATATTCAATAGCTCTGCCCACGATAAAATCCAAAGCACCATCTGTGATGGTAAACTTAATATCATCCATTTCAAACAGCTTTTTATATTGTTTGATAATGGCGTTTTTCGGCTCAGTTAAGATCGCTCTTAAAGTTTCTGCATCCAACGGATCCATATAACTCAACACTGGCAAACGACCAATAATTTCTGGAATTAAACCGAAATCTTTTAGGTCTTTTGGAATGATATATTGCAGTAAATTATCTTTATCGATCACGTCGTCCTGAGAAGCTGCTTTGTAACCAATAGCCGCCATATTCAGACGCTTTGAGATAATGCGATCAATACCATCAAAGGCACCACCCGCGATAAACAAAATATGCTCTGTATTGACTTCAATAAACTTTTGATCAGGGTGTTTACGGCCTCCTTTTGGCGGTACATTAACAACTGTACCCTCCAATAATTTTAATAAGCCCTGCTGAACACCTTCTCCCGAAACATCACGGGTAATAGAAGGATTATCACTTTTACGGGCAATCTTATCGATCTCGTCAATAAAAACAATACCTTTTTCGGCCTTTTCTAAATTATAATCCGCAGCCTGTAATAAACGGGTCAAAATACTTTCGACATCTTCCCCAACATATCCCGCTTCTGTCAATACAGTTGCATCGACAATCGCCAGAGGCACATTAAGCATTTTTGCAATGGTTTTTGCCATTAAGGTTTTGCCTGTTCCGGTTTGCCCCACCATCACAATATTACTCTTTTGGATTTCAATATCATCCTTACTTGCGGGTTGCAACAAACGCTTATAATGATTATAAACCGCAACCGACATTACTCTTTTCGTATAGTCTTGACCTATGATATACTCATCAAGAAACTTCTTGATTTCCATAGGTTTTTTGAGCATCAATTCTGATGACAATTCTGCATTGTCACTTTGTTTTGATTCCTCTAAAACAATTCCATGGGCCTGCTCGATACATCTGTCACATATATGAGCATCCAAACCCGCAATCAATAAACTGGTTTCCGGCTTTTTCCTACCACAAAACGAACATTCTAATACTTCCTTTGCCATAACTCTTTTATTCTAAATTCAAAATTTCAAATCTGTCGCTAGCGATATTTTGAAATTATATTTTTTTAGTACTAGTCAAAACTTCATCGATCATACCGTATTCCTTTGCCTTTTCTGCTTTCATCCAGTAATCCCTATCACTATCCTCATATACTTTCTTATAATCCTGACCGGTGTGCTCACTTATGATATTGTAAAGTTCTTTCTTAAGTGTCACTATTTCTCTTGCAGTAATTTCGATATCACTCGCTTGTCCTTGAGCCCCTCCCAAAGGTTGGTGGATCATAACACGTGAATGTGTCAATCCACTACGTTTGCCTTTCGCTCCGGCACATAATAAAACAGCACCCATCGAGGCTGCCATACCCGTACATATAGTCGCTACATCAGGTTTGATCAACTGCATGGTATCATAAATACCTAAACCAGCGTAAACACTGCCTCCTGGAGAGTTGATATATATTTGAATGTCTTTTGATGCGTCCGTACTTTCCAAAAATAATAATTGCGCCTGGATAATATTGGCCACCGTATCATTAATGCCGGTACCCATAAAAATGATACGATCCATCATCAGTCTTGAAAACACGTCCATTGAAACTGCATTCATTTGACGTTCTTCAATAATATTCGGCGTCAAACTCACAGGATACATACTGTTCATGATTTGATTATAATAAGTACTGCTGATGCCTTGATCTTTTATTGCGAATTTTTCAAATTCTTTTCCGTAATCCATAAATATTTTTTAGTTCTTAAATTCGTAAAAACCCCAAAATCATTGGGATATCTTGATGACTTTTAAGTAGTCAAAAAAAAGCGTAAAACCTAACAGTCTTACGCTCTAAAGATAACTATTTAATTTATATTTATTAGCTGTAAAACTCTTTTACAAAATCATCATAGGAAATTTCTTTAACCTTTAGATTTGCTTCAGTTTTATAAAGTTCCAATAATTTTTGGCTCATCAACTGCTCTGACAAACGTTTGACTTCATCTTTATTGGACAAAATACGCGCCGCAATATCCTCCAACTCTTTATCTTGAGGATCCATTTGACCAAATTGTGCCATTTGCACTTTGATCATTTCTTTAGCAAAATCCTTTAGGTCATCAAACGTAACTTGCAAGTCGTACTTTTCAATCAATTTACCTTCGATCAATTGGTAACGCATGCTTTTCTCAGAATTTTCATATTCTTCTTTAGCCTGGTCTGCATCCAATTCATCTTCTCCTGCAGTTTGCATCCATTTTTGTAGGAAGGTTGCTGGAAGGTCAAATTTTGTATGCTCTACCAAATACTCAGTAACGTCATTCAAGAATTTCTGATCGCCTTGTTGTCCAAACTGCTTTTCGGAATCTTCCTTGATTTTTGTTTTTAACTCCGTTACAGAAGTCACGACATCTTTACCGAATAACTTATCAAATAATTCTTGATCCAAATCGGCCAGCTCTCTCTTATTCACTTCTTCGATAGTTAAAGAAACTTCGACATCCAATCCATGAGCATCATCATGAGCCACTTTTAAAAACTTCACTAAATCATGGTCCTCATTGAATAAGCCTTGGGTTTTTAAAGTAACGACATCTCCAACCTTAGCGCCAATTAGAGACGTTTCAGCAGTACTGCTTTTTATCTTATCTAAAGTAAAGGTGGTCTTGTTATTGATTTCCTTTTCTTCGTTCGCGAATACACCAGTGATTTCTGAGTCTTTTGACACTGTTTCTTCAGAAATTAATTTACCATATTGCTTTTGGATGTGCTCCACTTGACCATCAATCATTTTATCATCAGCAACAATAGTGTATTGAGTAATTGGTGTTTCCCCTTTAAGATCTACCTCAAATTTTGGTGACAAGCCCAATTCAAATTCAAATGAAAAAGAATCTGCATCCCAATCTAAATCGTCTTGAGATTTTGGCAATGGACTACCCAAAACATCCAATTTCTCTTCAGTCATATATTTCTTAAGAGCATCCTGTAAAAGTTTATTGACCTCATCAACCAACACTGCTTTTCCGTATTGCTTTTTTACCATTCCCATTGGCACATGTCCTTTTCTGAACCCAGGAATGTTAGCTGATTTACGGTAATCCGTAAGAATCTTTTCTACTTTATCGCTATAGTCTTCTTTAACGATATCTACTTTTACAACAGCATTTAATGCGTCAATGTCTTCTCTTGTAATATTCATATTGTAATTAATATAGCCTAATGGCGATTTATCTTAATTTAACGTTCAAAAGCTGCTAACAGACAGAATCAGTTCGATTTATGCTTTCCAATTCTTAATAAAATGAACCTGAATACGCACGATTCACTCATCAAAAACTGGGATGCAAAAGTACATATTTTTTAAATCCAAACAAAGTTTTTCAACGGTTGATTTACAGGCTGCTTTTAGTCCTTGTTCAGCAGGGAATAGAGGACAGATTGCAAAAAAGACAAGAGCAAGCTAAACAATAAGGCAGTCCAAAATCCACTGACGGCAAAACCGCTGATAAACTGCGCTGCCAAGAGAATGATTACAGCGTTGATCACTAAAAGAAATAATCCTAAAGTAAGGATTGTAATTGGCAAGGTCAAAATGACTAAGATCGGTTTTACGAAAGAATCTAATAGAGCCAATATAATCGCCAAAATAATGGCCGATGTAAAGCCATCAGAAAGCTGAACTCCAGGAAGAAATTTTGCCAAAATGACCACGGCAAGCGCGGTTAAAAGTAATCTTATAATTAAATTCATGTTGATTAAAGTTAATTGTTAGTATTGTTTTTTTCGAATGTTGGATTTTTTTTCTGGTATATTAAAAACGACAGGTAATGCATACGGAACGACTACTGGTTTTCCTCTTTGTTTACCCGGTTGCATTTTAGGCAAGAGATTAATGACCTGAATGGCTTCCTGTTCTAAAATCGGGTGTTCAGTTTTTGCACGAATACCCATGACCGTTCCTTCCTTACTTATTTTAAACGTGACCATAATGCGGTGCCGACCTTCCAAACCCCTGCCTGGAGGTGCATTTACATTAAATCTTGAAGAGATAAAATGAGAGATCTTAGCACTCAAACATTTCCGTCGCTCATTATTTGAAAATGACCCTTCACAACCAGGATAAAGTGGAACGATTTCAATCAGACCCTCTGGAACCCGCGATGACAACAAATTTACGACTGAGTCCCGACTTCTTTTGAGACCGTTGTCGAACTTTATTTTTTGTAAAACATTTTCAGAAGCGTCGTACCGCTCCCAGATTTTGTCAAATCTATCTGATTTATATTTTCCAGTCCATTCTAGTTGACCGTTTTCTAGATATCTTTTTTCTTCGCCATTCTTTTTATCTTTCCGCAGTTTGCCTTCTAATTTTAGTTGGCCGTTTTTGTAGTAGTTGTGATAGGCTCCATCTCTATACCCCTCTTTATAATGAACAGTCCATTCCAATTCTCCAGTCTCGTAATACTTTTTCCAAACACCAGACAATTCACCATCCACATAATTTGATTCTATCAGTAATGCACCATTTTCTGAATACTCTTTATAGAATCCGCTATTTAAGATTCTTTGATAAAAAAGAGTTCCACTTTCATAATAGCCACTTGTGATGTACTCTTTGCTAACTTCCTTGGTTTCACTGCGGATGTTTCCATTATCAAAATAATAGATTTTTTCTTTATTTAATTTGCCATCAGTATAACTGTATACGCCTGAAAGCTGTCCGTTGGGATGGTATTCTTTCCACTCTCCAGCGAACTTTTTATTTTCGTATTGTCCTTGGGTTTTTAGTTGTCCATTATCAAAATACTCTTCAAAAGGCCCATCTAATTGAGCATATGACGATTGAATAAATATTAGGAAAAACAAAATGAAATATAGCTTTCGCATTGATACAATTTTATAAAAACAGATCTTTAGTGTAAAAAATTGTTGACCTCCTTGTAAAAATCCGCTGGGTTTTCAGCATGCAGCCAATGACCTGCATTGGAGATCGTAACGATTATCGATTTCGAAAAATGGGAATGAATCAAACTTTCGTCTTGCAGTGAAATATATTCGGACCGATCTCCGCGTAAAAAAAGTGTGTCTTTTTCAAATTTGGCATGTATTGGCAAGGGCTCTCCAACCTCATCGGACTGATCTTTCAATACATCCAAATTCATCCGCAAGGCCAGCACGCCTTTTTCTTTCCAATATAAGTTTTTAAGTAAAAACTGTCGGATGCCACGATCAGAAACATAGTGGCTCAATTGCTCGTCTGCTTCCCCTCTACTTTTTAGCGTTTGAAAATCTAAGGACGACAAACCTTTTAGAATGTCGTCATGGTGCGTTGGATAATAACGTGGCGATATATCCGCCACAATTAATTGAGACACCAATTCTGGATATTCAACCGCGAACAACATAGCTGTTTTCCCGCCCATAGAATGTCCTAAAAGAACGAAATCCCGTAAATGATGCTCCTCACAATACCGTTTTAAATCTTCAACCATGACCTCATAGTTAAATTCATCACTGTGAAAACTGCGACCATGATTACGCTGATCAATAAGATGCACCTCATAACCTTCCTCACTGAATTTTGTGCCAAGTGTTTTCCAATTATCACTCATCCCCAAAAAACCATGGAGAAAAATAAAAGCTTGGCCTTCGCCTAAAATATTTGAATGAAGAGTCATGATGATAGAAGATTGTTGATTTTTGATTAACGATTGTTGATTTATGAAGGATGACCGATGATAGATGACTGATGACGGATGACAGATGATCAAATGCACTAATCCCTAATCTCTATGTCTACCCCTAGGTCAACTGTCTCAAATACATGTTAATAACATTTTCAATACCCAAATACAAACTCTCTGAAATTAAAGCATGCCCAATGGAAACTTCCAACAAATCTGGAATGTTTTGTTTGAAAAATTTAATATTATCTAACGAGAGATCGTGTCCAGCATTAATCCCTAAACCCAATGCACTTGCTAAAACCGCACATTCGGTATAAGGCTTAATTCCCATTTTGTTCCCTAAGCTATAATCATTGGCAAAGGCCTCTGTATAAAGTTCAACTCTATCTGTACCTGTAGCTTTTGCACCTTCGATTTGTTTTAAATCTGGATCCACAAAAATCGAGGTTCGAATCCCATTTTGTTTAAACTCCTTGATGATGTCCACTAAAAAATCTTTATGTTTAATAGTATCCCATCCCGCATTTGAAGTAATAGCATCTTCCGCATCGGGCACTAAAGTCACTTGAGTCGGTTTTACCTTTAATACCATATCCACAAATTGACGGATGGGATTGCCTTCAATATTATATTCGGTATAAACTTCGGGTTTCAAATCATACACGTCCTGATAACGAATATGTCGTTCATCCGGTCGCGGATGGATCGTCACACCTTGGGCCCCAAACTTCTGCACATCTTTGGCAAATTGCACCACATTTGGAACATCACCGCCTCTCGAATTTCTTAGAGTAGCAATCTTGTTGATATTAACGCTCAACTTTGTCATAGCTTTTGTTTTATTGAGCAAAAATACAAAGTAGATGATGCTTATTGTAGTTATTTTTAATTATTTTGCAGGTACAAAATCAAGAATATGCCGGTAAGAGAGTACATAATCAACGACATCAAGCCACTGAACATAAATGACAAGGTCAGCGACCTTAAAATGATGTTCAATGAATTGACTTATTCTCACATTCCAATCGAGAATAATAATGTTTATTTAGGTTGCATTTCTGAAACCGACGCTCATTGCTTTGATGGAGACAAAATTATTCTGGACTGTGCCCATTCTTTAGAAGGTTTTTTTGTGAGATCTGATACCAACTGGTTAGATGTTTTAGAAACTTTTGCCCAGAATTCGTGTAATATCATGCCTGTGCTGGATGAAGAAAACAATTATTTAGGTTATTATGAACTCAATGACATCATCGGCATTTTTAATAATACGCCGTTCTTCTCAGAACCCGGTGGCACTCTGATAGTTGAAAAAGGCCTAGAGGATTACTCCTTTAGCGAAATTAGTCAAATCGTAGAATCCAATGACGCTAAAATATTAGGTGCATTTATATCTAAAATAGAAAATGATTTGGTACAAGTTACGCTCAAAATTGGCAGTGTAGGACTTAATAATGTGATACAAACTTTTAGAAGGTACAGCTACACCATCATTTCTGGTCATGAAGAGGACTCCTATGTTGAGAATTTAAAAGAACGGTCTGAATATTTGAAAAAGTACCTTAATATATAGCGCTATGAAAATTGCAGTTTATAGTCAATATTACAAGGGCAATGAAACTTGTGTCCGTATCCTTCTCAATTATTTATCCCTTAAAGAAGCGGAAATTTTCGTGGAGGCCAGTTTCTATCAGCAAATTGCCGATCAATTTGAAAGGCCGCAGTACGAAACCTTTCAAACCTTGGACAACTCGTACGATTTACTCATTAGTATTGGAGGCGATGGTACCATCTTAAGAGCTATTACGTATGTTAGTGATCTCTCCATCCCAATTATCGGTATCAATACAGGGCGTTTAGGTTTTTTGGCCACCATCCAAAACAATCAAATTGAAAGTGCAATTGATCACATTTTTGAAGGCAACTATAAAATTTCAGAACGTAGTTTATTGTGTGTTACTACAAATCCAGAAAACAAGGATGTTACGCAACTCAACTTTGCACTCAATGAAATAGCGATAAGCAGGAAGAACACCACCTCGATGATAACGGTAAAAACACATTTAGATGGTGAATATTTGACCTCTTATTGGGCAGATGGCCTCATTGTTTCAACTCCAACTGGCTCTACAGGATATTCCCTAAGTTGTGGTGGACCGGTCATTTCTCCAGCTGCCAAGAGTTTTGTTATAACCCCGATTGCACCACATAATTTGAGTGCGAGACCTTTAGTCATCCCCGACCATACAGAAATCCAGTTAAAAGTTGACGGACGGGAAGACTTTTATCTACTTTCATTAGATTCCAGAATTGCCACTTTGCATAATAGTACCATCGTGACTATTAATAAGGCAGACTTCAAAATAAAAATGATTGAACTTCACAGCGAAAGTTTTATTGATACTTTGCGTAAAAAACTCCTTTGGGGAGAAGATAAACGCAATTAAAAACAATAAAATCTTTTAAATACTGTTTATCTGTAATACAATTTGGTTCAAATTGTTGAAGGATTAGCTTATTTATTATATTTGCAAACTTTTAAAATTTTATGAGATCTATCATTTTATTAATCTTTAGTGTTTGTTTCATCCAAAATATACAATCCCAAATTTACGAAGTTGGATTTTTACTTGGAAACAGCAATTTTATTGGTGATGTTGGTAGTACGAAATATATTGCACCTAATAAACCAGCCGCTGGTGTGTTAGTAAAGTGGAACAGAACTCCTAGGCATTCATTCAGAGCGTCCGTTCTTTTTACAGAATTGGAAGGCAATGATAAAAATTCCGATGATCCCAGAAGAATAGCGCGTGACTATGATTTTAAAAATTCGATTATAGAATTTTCTGCAGGGATGGAGTTCACATTTTTAGATTTCGATCTTCACAGTTCACAGCCACAAATGACTCCATACTTATATACAGGCATTTCTACTGCAAGACATAAAAATTCATATTTCGATGATATGAACATCCAGACTTTTGAAAACTCCAATAGTTGGGCTTTAGGCATTCCAATGGTAGTGGGATTCAAAGCAACTGCAGGCACAGGCCTCGTTATAGGAGCAGAAATTGGAGTTAGATACACATTTTCAGATAAATTAGACGGCAGTGTACCCGATGCTAAAAACCTAAAGACTTATAGTTTTGGGAATTTAAATAGTAATGACTGGTATGTGTTTTCTGGAATAACTGTAACTTACACCTTTGGTCAAAAACCTTGTTATTGATTTTAAGTGGATTTAAAACAACAAATACATACCGACAAACTCCCTAACCATTTAGCCATAATCATGGATGGCAACGGCCGATGGGCAAAAAAACAAGGTCTACTCCGGGTGATCGGTCATGAGAAGGGCTCAAAATCAGTAAGGGATGTGGTAGAAGCCAGCGCTGAAATTGGCATCAAGCATCTTACACTTTATGCGTTTTCCACTGAAAATTGGAACCGCCCTAAGCTTGAAGTACAAACCTTGATGAAGCTTTTGGTTAAATCCCTTAAAAAAGAGATCAAAACTCTCCAAGATAATAATATCAAGCTCAACGCTATAGGATGCTTAAAGGATTTACCTAAAAAAGCTAAAGAAGAGCTTGAGGAAGTCATCGAAAAAACCAAAGATAACAACAGAATGATTTTAACTTTAGCCTTGAGTTATGGCTCCCGAGAGGAACTCATAAATATGGTTAAATTACTTTCTGATAAAGTTAAAAATAATATAATTTCAAGCGATTCTATTGACGAATCCATTATTAATAAGCATCTTTACACGCAAAATTTGCCAGATGTAGACTTGCTCATCCGGACCAGTGGAGAACAGAGAATCAGTAATTTTTTGCTATGGCAAATTGCTTATGCTGAATTATATTTTACCAGTATTTTATGGCCCGATTTTAAAAAGCATGATTTATATACCGCTTTGATAGACTATCAAAATAGAGAACGACGATTTGGAAAAACAAGTGAACAACTTAGCTAATAACACGCTTTTGAAAACAATTTTTAATACCTTTTTCAGTGCCTTTTTACTTTTATTCTCCCTTGCTTCTACGGCGCAGGAAAATCCATATAATTCAGGTCAAAAATACACCATAGCAGAAATCGTCGTCTCAGGCGACACGAATTTTAGTGAAGCGACCATCATAACTTACTCAGGTCTAAGAAAAGGAGAGGTTATAGCAATCCCTGGAGAACGCATTAGTGAAGCTTTAAAAAAGTTATGGGGATCCAACCTATTTAGTAATATCGATATTTTCCTGATCAAAACTGAAGGTGAAATGGCTTATTTAGAAATTAGTCTTCATGATTTACCTGAACTTAATAATTTGGAAATAAAAGGTGTCAAAAAAGGTAAAAAAGAGGCCTTAATAAAGGACAACAAGTTAACCAAAGGTGTTAAAGTAACCGAAAACCTCATTACCACTACAAAAAACTATCTTACCAATAAATATAAAAAAGAAGGTTTTTACAACACTAAAGTTACTGTAACAACCACGCCTGTAGTTGATTCAATAGAAAAAACTAGGGTAAATATGGTCGTGAACATCGATAAAAACGACAAAGTAAAAATTGATCATATAGCTTTTTCTGGCAATGAAAAACTGAGCGACAAGCAGCTTAGAAAAGCCATGAAGAAGACCAAACAAAAAAATCTCCTTCGCTTTTTGAAACGCTCTAAGTATGTAAAAGCCGACTATAAGGAAGACTTGGTAAGTGTTATTGACAAATATAAAGAAAACGGTTATAGAGATGCTCGAATTATTTCGGACTCCATATATACTGTTTCCGACGGCACAATAGCAATAGACATTAAAGTTGAGGAAGGTGAAAAATACACCTTTGGAAAAATCATTTTTGTTGGTAACACGGTGTTTCCAGACCAAATGCTGGCAGCAATTCTCGGTCTTAAGGAAGGCGATACCTATAATGGTGTGGAGCTTAAAAAGAGGATTCAGGATGATTCTAAACCAGATGCACAAGATATTGCCAATCGTTACCAAGATAGTGGTTACCTGTTTTCAAACATCAATCCGGTTGAAACAAGTGCCGATGGCAATGTTATCGATATGGAAATTCGTATTTCCGAAGGAAAACCTGCCTATTTTAACAATATCACGGTAGTTGGAAATGATAAAACGAATGACCGTGTTATCTATAGAGAGTTACGAACTCGACCAGGTGAGCTTTATAGCAAAACTGCCGTGGTACGAACAGTTAGGGAACTTGGACAACTCGGTTTCTTTGATGCGCAACAATTAAGCCCTAATTTTAAAAACGCCGATCCTAATGAAGGCACTTTAGATATGGAATACTCCGTAGTAGAGAAAGGATCTAGCCAAATTGAGCTACAAGGTGGTTATGGTGGCGGTGGTTTTATTGGAACTCTTGGCCTATCCTTCAACAACTTTGCAATTAAGGACATTTTTAAAGGAGAAGCGTACAAGCCGGTACCCACTGGTGATGGTCAAAGTTTAGCATTGCGTTTGCAGGCCAGCCGTTTTTATCAAACATATAGCTTTTCATTTACTGAACCATGGTTAGGAGGAAAACGTCCAACTCAATTTTCGACGTCATTATCACATACC